>CAYSPJ010000067.1:8152-27748 GCA_964432875.1 uncultured Phaeodactylibacter sp.
CCTTTAACCTTGATGCCCCACCTCCACACTCCCACCAGCCGCCAGCTCTCGTTCCTGCCCATACAACTTTAGTCGAATCGGCTTATCGGAATGGTTGGTAATCTGTGCTTTATCCTGGCTTGAGCTTACTTCCAGATAATAGCCCCGGAAGCGAACTTTAAATGTATATGCCTGCCATTGCTTGGGGATGAAGGGGCTGAATTGCACCATATCATCATACACCCTCATGCCGCCAAAACCTTTGACGAAAGACATCCACGTACCGGCCATGCTGGTGATGTGGCAGCCATCGCCGGTATCGTTATTGTAGTCGTCCAAATCCAGGCGAGCGGTGCGCAAGTACATCTCATAAGCCTTTTCCTCTTTGCCCAGCCTGGAAGCCAGGATGACGTGTACACAAGGCGATAGGGAAGATTCGTGTACGGTGCGCGGCTCGTAGAAATCGAAATTGCGCCGGATCGTAGCTTCATCAAAATGGTCTTCGAAGAAGTACAGCCCCTGCAGCACATCGGCCTGCTTGATGAAAACCGAGCGCAGGATGCGGTCCCAGGACCAGTGCTGCACAATCGGCAGCTGAGCGGGGTCCAGGTCGGCTACAGTGAGCAAATCCTTATCCAGGAAACCATCGTGCTGCACGAAGACACCCAGCTCTTCGTCGTGAGGGAGGTACATATTGCTGGCAATCTCCTTCCAGCGTTTGGTTTCGGTATGTTTGTAAAACTTGGTTTTTTCTTCGATCGCCTTGTAGCGTTCGGGAGCAGCCTGCTCCACGTAGTCGAGGGCTTGCAGGGCAAACTGCAGGCACCAGCGGGCGATGTAGTTGGTGTACCAGTTGTTATTGACGTTGTTTTCGAACTCGTTGGGCCCCGTGACGCCATGCATGACGTACATGCCCCGGCGCTGCGAGAAGTGTACGCGTTGCGCCCAAAAGCGGGCGATGGCGATGAGTACTTCCAGGCCATATTCCGTCAAGTACTCCTGCTCCCCGGTATAACGGATATAGTCGTAAATAGCATAAGCGATAGCTCCGTTGCGATGGATCTCCTCAAAGGTGATCTCCCATTCGTTGTGGCACTCCTCCCCGTTCATCGTCACCATGGGGTAGAGGGCGGCACCGTCAGTAAAGCCCAGCTTGGCAGCATTTTCGATGGCCTTATGCAGGTGCTTGTAGCGATAAACCAAGAGGTTGCGGCCTACGTGCTGGTCGGCGGTAGCCAGGTAAAATGGGAAGCAGTAGGCTTCGGTATCCCAATAAGTGCTGCCCCCGTACTTTTCGCCCGTAAAGCCTTTGGGGCCGATATTGAGGCGCTCGTCTTCGCCGGTATAAGTCTGGTAGAGCTGGAAGATGTTAAAGCGGATCCCCTGCTGGGCAGCCACATCGCCTTCGATGCGGATGTCGGCTTCTTCCCATTTATTGCCCCAGGCCTCGGCTTGCTCAGCCAACATGAGGTCGAAGCCCTTTTTATAGACGATTTTCAAAACCTCGCGGCAGCGCTCCATCAAATCCTCTTTGGGGTAATTGAAAGAAGAGACGTTGACCGCGTACTTATAGACCGCCGTCTCCTGTCCTTCTTTGCAAGGCAGGTCTACGGTGCAGCCCACGTATTTGAGCTTTTGCATGCGGTAGGAGTTGAAGTCGATCTCTTCACCGTTTTGGAAAATGGTGAACTTCATGCCGGTACAGACCTGGAAAGCCGTCTTTTTGGTTTCCGCCAAGACGAAGCCGGCACGGCGTTTGACCTTTTTATCTACTTCGACCCAAAATTTCTCATCGTAGTTCGAGTCTTCATTGATGACATCAGCATCTATATAAGGTGTGAGGCTGAGGGTGCCGGAAAAGTTCAGTGGTGTGATGGCATAGCGGATAGCCCCGGCCTCGTCGTCCACGATGCTACAAAAGCGGCGGGTGTGGACCTTGATCTTCTTGCCGCTGGCCAAGATAGCCGTAAAGCTGCGCTCCAGATAGCCTTCTTTCATGTTGAGCTCGCGGCGGAAATCTTCCACTTCACACTTAGCTAAATCCAGGGTCTCCCCGTCCAACTTGACGTCAATGCCGATCCAGTTGGCGGCGTTAAGCACTTTGGCGAAGTATTCGGGGTAGCCATTTTTCCACCACCCCACCCGGGTTTTATCGGGGTAATAGATGCCAGCCACGTAGCTCCCCTGTAAGGATTCGCCGGTGAAAGCCTCTTCAAAGTTGGCGCGTTGGCCCATTCGGCCGTTGCCGATGCTGAAGATGCTCTCCGAGATGCGGTTGTTTTCGCGGTGAAAGCCCTCTTCAATAATACTCCACTCGTCGTGTTTGAGATATTCCTTCATGTCCCTATGGTTTTAGACTTTGATATTTAAACCGGACAGCAGGCTGTCCAGCGTATGACCGATGAAATTGGGGATGACCAGGTGGGCATGCCCGAGGTTTTCCGGGCTGCCGATACCGACGGCATAGAAGCCTCCGTTGAGAGCCGCATCGATGCCCTTGGCGGCATCCTCAAAGACGATGCATTCGGCAGGCTGCCGCCCCAGTTCAGCAGCGCCCTTCAAGAAGACCTCTGGGTCTGGCTTGCTTTTTGTCGTTTTGGTGCCATCCACGATACTGGCAAACCGGTCGCGCAGCCTGACCCGCTCGATAATCGTCCCGGCATTTTTGCTGGCGGAGCCCAGGCCAAGTTGGATGCCTCGCTCCTGGAGTTCGTCGAGGAAGGGCAACACGCCTTCTAGTATCTCGTCTGGCTTCATTTCCAGGATGTACTCCCGATACCAGTTGTTCTTCTTCTCAGCCCAGGCAAGTTTCTCCGCCTCGCTCAACTGTATGCCGCCCCACTGCAAAATCAGCTCCAGCGACCCCATACGGCTGACGCCCTTGAGCTGCTCGTTCTCTTCTTCCGTAAAGTCGACGCCCAGCTCATTTGCCATACGCCGCCAGGCGATGAAGTGGTATTTTGCCGTATCGACGATAACGCCGTCGAGGTCGAATATGCAGGCTTTTATCATGGTTTCTTCCTGTTTTAAACCGGGGGGCTAAGATAGGTTTTTTTTCTGCCCTGAGCGCGAGTTGGGGTGATTTTGATGGATTTTTTGCTGTAGCAAAGGCTTCCTAGCTCAATATGCCCGCAACGGTATTTGGCTGCTATCCTCCCCGCAACAGTGAATGCCCTAAATGCTCGGAGCTAAGTAGCGCGGCAAAACTTATTTCCAAGGCGATTTCCAGCTTTTTCTCAAAAAAACCAAGTACTTTGCCCGCATGAAATACTATATCATTGCCGGCGAAGCCTCTGGCGACTTGCACGGTTCCAACCTCATCCGCGGCCTGAAGGCCGAAGACCCACAAGCCGAGTGCCGCGTTTGGGGCGGCGACCTCATGCAGGCTGCTGGCGGCCAGCTGGTCAAACACTACCGCGAGCTGGCCTTTATGGGCTTTTGGGAAGTGGCAAAAAATATCCGAACCATCCTGGGCAACATTAAATATTGCAAACAAGACATCCAGGCCTTCCAGCCTGACGCCTTGATCTTGATTGACTACCCGGGCTTCAACCTGCGCATCGCCAAGTGGGCCAAAGCGCAGGGGCTGAAGGTGTATTACTACATCTCACCCCAATTGTGGGCCTGGCACAGCAGCCGCGTCCACGGCATTAAAGCGAGCATCGACCGCATGTTCGTCATCCTCCCTTTCGAGCAGGCGTTTTACCGGCAATACGACTATGAAGTCGATTTCGTGGGCCATCCTTTGCTGGATGTGGTGGGCGATATACCCGCCGCAGAAAGCTTCCGCGAACGCAACGGGCTGGATAACCGCCCTATCATCGCCCTGCTGCCGGGCAGCCGCAAGCAGGAGATCGAGCGTACCCTGGAAGTGATGCTGGAAATGGTGCCGCATTTCCCCGCCTATCAGTTTGCCATCGCTGGCGCGCCTGCACAGGAAAAAACGTTTTACGAAAGCATCTTACGGAAATCCGGCGGCAGCGCCACCGCAGTAAAACTGATTGCCAACCAAACCTATGCGCTGCTCTCCCAGTCGGAAGCAGCACTGGTCACCTCGGGTACAGCCACCTTGGAAACGGCCCTTTTTGGCGTGCCGCAGGTGGTATGCTACCGGGGCAGCCGCTTGTCCTATCTCATCGCCCGCCGCCTGGTGAAGGTCGAGTTTATCGCCTTGGCCAATCTCATTGCGGGCAAAGCCGTAGTCACAGAGCTCATCCAAAACGACTTCAATGCTGCCAACTTGCGCCACGAGCTGGCCGCCCTGCTGGAGCCGCAAAACCGGGCGCGCATCCAGGAGGGCTATCGCCTCATCCGGGAAAAGCTGGGGCTGCCCGGGGCTTCGCGCCGCACTGCCGCGCTAATTGTGGAATACCTGAATGCTTAGTTCACCTGCCCCCCACTAAAACCGACCTAACCCGCCGGCATTGCTAAGCCTGCACCAACTCCCCCCGCTGAGCGCGCAACGCCTCCTGCTGTTGGCGGGGCAAGCGTTGAAAAGCCCAGCTTTTGCGGAAGCGTGCCGCAAACTCCTGGTAGTAGAGCGCGAAGGGCCCCAGCAGGAACAGCGCCAGCACAGCCGGCAGCAGGCTGCCCCAGGCGCCGGCTATGGCCACGATGATCAGCCACAGCAGGAAATACAGCAGGTATGCCGCGATGGATACGCCCCAGCGCACCGGCGCTTTAAACTCCAGCGTCTTTACCCGGGTGGCGGCAATATGGCGGCCCAACCAGGCTGGCAAATAATTCCAGAGGTAGCCCAAGACAAATAGCGGCAAGCCCAACAACAAGAAAATAGCGTTGATACCGGTAACATAGTTTTTGCCGCCGACCGCACGGTCATCCAGCCCGCCCTGGGCGAGTTGCTGGAAATAAGGGCGGGCTTTGGCCAATAATCTCCCTTTTTGCGCTCCGTCCAGGCGATTGACAAACCCGGCGATGCGCATCTCTTCGGGTAGCGGGGACCCCTCGCGTGCCGTGATAGGGAAGAGCGGATAAGGCCTCCTGGTGCGATCCAGCAAGTGCAGGTATTCCGCCAGTTCGTCATCCTCTTCCTCCCTTACGATCACGATGTGCTGCTCCATGCGCTCGCGCAGGACATCGGTGAGCGAAGCCATCGCCTGGCTGGCATTTTCGCGATACTCCGGCAAAAAGGTACTGGCCAGGATAGGCTCGCCAAAATCGATCAACACTTCGGAGCGGGCTTGGTCGGCATAAGTAAAGTTGACGCCCACGGGCACGATATAGACCTCTTCCATATCAGGATGGACCTCCAAGGCCCCCAGAGCGATGCGGGCGGTGCCTTTTTGCAGGGGCCGCAAGCGCTTCTCCTGAATAGTGCGGCCTTCGGCTAATATCATGATCGTCTTGCGCGCTGCCAGCGCATTATGACAAGCCTCAAAAGTGGAGTAATTGTCTTTAAGCTTGCCATATCCCCCATCCTTCAGGCGATATACTGGCAGCATGTGCAGGCTGCGCAACAAGCCAGCGTAGAAATCCTGTTTGAACAGATCGCCCCGCACCAGGAAGTACAAAGGCCGGTCGAGAAAACAAGCCAGGATACAGGGCTCCAGGAAGGCCGTAGGATGGTTGGCCGCCAGTATGACCGGCTTATCCCGGGGTATGCGCCCGGTATTAGTAAGGTATATCTTGCGGTAAAAAACACTCAAGGCAACTGCTGCAATCGGCCGGACGATTCGGTATAGCATCTGGGCAGTAATTTTTTTTGAAAAGGCAAATTTAGGGATTATTGCCTACTACCCTTTTAAAATCCGTTCAAAAGCCAAAAAAACACAACACTGCAGCCATAACCCCGCCCAGCTTCCTGTTATTTCGCCGCTAAACCGGATGAGATGCAGGCAGTGCAACACCTTCAGCGACGTTGCAAAACCCTTTGCGCCTCCTGCAGGAAGGCAAAATACTTGCTCACGGCATAACCTTAGAGCTGGTTGATGAGGGGCCTTGAAGGCGAGAGATACCCTAAAACTTCAATTTAATCAACTTCTTATCAAAAGGGTTCAAAGCTACTCCTTTCACTTTGGCTTCCGCCTCTAAACGGTATTCCGACTTTGCCCCTTGCACAAATTTAGCGGCCCGCGCCACCCCGCCAAAGATAAAGTTGCGGCTGCCAAATTCTTCAATGCCTGATCTGACAATGGAAAAGGGCAGCTCGAAATCGAGTTCCACGACTTCCTTGGCGGGCACTTCATAAGTGCGATCGATATAAGCCTGCCCCAATTCGTATTCGTCGATCAACTTTTCCTTGCCGCGCCCACGGGCATAGCGCTCGATCAGTACCAGCGTGATGCCTGTGACGAGCTGAGGGTTGAGCGACACCAATAAGATTTTGCCCCGCAATACCTTATCCTTGCTGTCAACCTCATCCGGCAGCACTAGCTCTAGCTTGACGCCTTCGATACCCAGCCATTTTTTTACTTTGCCAATCATAATTTCGCTTTGGTTTTAAGTAATTAGCGCATCAGCACATCCTCCGGTGCCAGCTCTGCCCCAGGGGCTTGACCCAACTGTGCTGGAAGTCGCCCAAGGTATTGACCAAGGTGTCAAAGACCAGCGTTTCATCATTGATTTGGCCGCCCTGGTAGCGTTGGGCGAAGATATCCCGGGGCACGGTGACCACCTCTTCACCCTCCAGATAGGAGAAAACCATGCGGTCGAAGAGGTCCACCTCATATTCCCCCTGCAACTGCTTGAGGAAATAGACTGATTTATCGATTGAACAGCCGCTGGCATCGGCCTGGCTCTCGTCCACTATCAGCACGATGAAGCGGTGGTGCAGCACATCACCCACAGCGCGCAACTGGCGGTTGTGGCTGACCCAAGAGCGGGCAAAAGCATCGATTTTTGCCTTTAGCCCGGGGATATCCTTTTCTTCAAAAGGGCGGCTGGACTGATAAACCCAGACGCGGCTGGTAGCGGAAAGCGTATCGTAAAGGAGCATTTTTGTGGCTTTTTTAACTTTCCTATTAACAACCCAGCCGGGATGGAAGTTGCGCAAGGCCGGCCCAGAAAAATCAATTGCCGACAAATGAAATATCTGTATAGAAAAAAGCGATTATGGAGAATACCCTGGTGGTCTGTCTTTATCGCTCGATAGCGGCCTTACGCGCTGCCCAAAATTTGCTCGACTTTAGCCTGGGGGCCTCAGGTAAACCCCGGTTTTGGGCCTGCCAGCCCTGCTCCCGAACGCTAAAGACCAGACACTCGACCTTAGCGGCTATCATTTCACCTTTAAACCTCAACATGCCAAAAATGTATCCATTAATCGCTTTAGCCATCTTCGCAGCGGCTTGCATGAAGCCAGTAATAGAGGCCCCTGCCCCTGCCAGCCCTATTGGCGCCCCCACCTCATTTGCCGCAGCGATGCTGGCGGAAGTCAACGCCTTGCGCCAAGCAGGCTGCCGCTGCGGCAGCCGCCAGATGCCCCCTGCCCCACCTTTACAATGGAACAGCCTGCTCGCCCAAGCCGCCCAACGCCATGCCGATGACATGCGCCGCAACCGCTTCTTCGACCACGATGGCTCCGACGGCAGCACCATGTCCAGCCGCATCAGTGCGGCCGGCTATTCCTGGAGCAGCGTGGCGGAAAACATCGCCTGGGGCTACGACGACATCCCCTCTGTTGTGCGCGGCTGGCGCGACAGCCCCGGGCACTGCCAAAACATCATGAGCAAAGACTATACCGAAATGGGTGCCGCTCAAGCGGGAACCTATTGGGTGCAGACTTTTGGGAGGCGTCGCTAGTCATTTGACGCGGTCAGTCGTTCGTTGGCATCGGTTCATTGGCCAATCAACTACTCAATCAGCACCCTATCCATCCCTTGCCAGTAGCGCTCTTGGTTGGCGTAGTACAGATATGCACAAGAAGCCGGGGCCTCATAACTGCCTGGCACTGCCGCTTGCAAATCCAGGTGGAAGTTCAGGGTGCCGGAAGGCAAAGATTCAAAGTAAAAAACCACATAGCCATCCTGGATTTCGTAGTAATGTACGGTCTTTTCGTCCAGCAGCTTGCGCAACTGCCAGGGCTGTGGCTGTAGCCCGGCAGGAATGCCGATTTGTACCAGAGGAGTCGGCACTACCCCACCGGAATGGTTCTCGATGCCGATAGACAGGCGCACGGTTTCGCCCACACTGGCGTGGCGGGCTGCCAGCCTGGTTTCCAGAGCTAAGGGGCAGCCAGCGCTTGAAGGCGGGGTACGCATAGCATATTGCAGCTGTAGTCCGAACGGTAAAGGATGGGGCGTGTTTTCAAAACGCACCTCAACCTCCTGCACCCCAGCAGACAGATAATCACCCAAGCCGGCGATGAAAATTTTGCCAAGCGCATCCTGGCGGTAAGTGCGGCGAGCAACTTCCTTGCCATTGACCAATACGTGCAGTTGGCCGCCGGATCGCGATTGCCCCCGCGAGCTTGCGTAAGCTGCCAGGGCTTTCAGGGCTAGTACCGTAGATTGCGTATTGCCAAAGCCATAGGGCGTCCGGGATTGGGCCAGGAAGTCGATGGCATTGGCCAGGGAAGCCGGCTCATCGCCAGCTTGCAACAGCGCCAGGATCGCCAGGGCGGTAGTTTCGACCTTCAGGTCGCGGCCGCGAGAGCAAACGACCGAAGCAGAAGCGCCTTGCCAAGCGCCGTCGGCCAGCTGGCTTTGGCGCAGCTTGCGCAATAGACCCCTTGCTTCAAGGCTGCCTGCCTTCTGCAAGGCATTCCCCAGTAGCGCTAACATATACGGGTCTTCATGTTCCATCGCCTGCTGATAGGCATGCTGCAGTTCCGGCATGATTTGTGCCCCCAGGCCTGCTTCGGTTAGCGCCCAGACGATGTAGGCATCGCGTACGCCAGGCCCTGCTTGCCAGGAGTGCAGGTGTTGCGCGCCACCTTTCCAACTGCCCTGCCCATCGCGCCGCCGCAATAGCCAGGAAGCGGTGCGTTCGATCATCGCCTCGTCCACCGCCACCAGACGCTTCATGTCCATGAATTGCAGCAAGCCATAAGCAGTCAGGGCCTCGTGGCCCGGCTCGTGCCCCCACCAATGGAAGCCGCCGCCGGGCGATTCGTAAGCCAGTAGTTTCTCATAACCACTTTTCAGTAAGCCTATCGCCCGCTGCTCGATTTCAGGGCGGGCGGTGCCCGACTGGCGCAATAGTTCCAATACCAACAAATTGGGATAGTTGCTACTGGATACCTGCTCGAAGCAGCCGGTGGGCTGTCGCAACATGTGCTCCATACCATCCAGTATCTCCTCCACGGGATTGGGATAAACCGTCAAACTAGCTTCCAGGGAACCTGGCAAAGGGCTGCTGATATCCAACTCAAAGCGGTTGCGCAATTGGGTGCCGCTGTGCATCTCCTGCACTGGGAAGCCCCGCGAGATGGCGATAATAGCGCCCTCCCAAGTACTCGCCTGTTGCCCCTGCCCAAAAACCAGCTTCACCAAGCCGTTTTGTACCATGCCCTCGACGGCAACTGGCAAAGCCAGGCGGCGATGCGAGTTGGCAGGCAGACAGATGCTATCTGGCAAGGGCGTCAGCCAAGACAGCCCAGTTGGCAAAATAGCACGTAAAGGGCCGCAAAAAGGATCAGCGCTGTGGTTGATGAGCTGTAAGGCCAGCACCAAGGTATCACCCGTGAGGGCCAAGGCAGGCAGGCGGGCATCGAGCTGGATAGGGGGCTGGGTAAAAATCAGATCGCTGCCTTCCCCAGGCAATCCACCGGAGCCAAAGCCTTCCACCACGACGCGATAGGCCGAAGCCTCAAGCCCGAGAAAAAAGCTGTCTTGTGCTTCGCCATTGGCATCGGTCCGCAGCCGAGGCTGCCAGTGCAGGAGATGGCGGCGGGAAGCTGCCGCTTCCTGCCCGTCAAACCCTGGCTGGTAAAAAGTGCGCGCCTGGTAATAACGCCCGCTCGCCCTGGAAAGGGATGAGCTGCGGTAGGAGCTGGAAAGCATCAAAGGCGGCTTCCCGTCCAGGCTGAATTTCACGGGGAGGTTGAAGGCGACCTTCACCGGCCGGCCACGCTGATGCCCTGGCTTCCAGCGCAAGCCACTCTCCTGCATCAGGCGCACGATGCGTAGCGCTTCTTCGCCCGCGCCACCTCCAATGTCCCGTACCACTTTGGCATCGGTGATATTCCCGGCACGGTCCACCACAAAGTTTACGACCACGGTGCCTTCGATGGCATGCTCGCGAGCCTGCGAGGGATAGCGGATATTTTGATAGATGAATTCCAGCATTTTATGATTGGCACACTGCCGCCGCTCCTCGACGGAGGCAGCCAAATCCTCACAGCCAGGAAAACGCGGCATCTCTTCCACTACCTTGAAAATTTCCTCGGCCATCATTGGCGGCGGCGGGGGCGGTGGGGGCGGCGGGGGCGGGGGCTCTGCTGAGCGCGGCGGCTCGATTTCGGCAGCCGCTTCGATGCTCTGATCGACGAATTCCACCAAGTCGGCTTCTTCTGCCACCTGCTCTGCCAACCGCTGGGGCGGCGGCGGAGGGGGTACTAAAACCGGCACATTGCCAGCTCTGGCCACTCCTTGAGTAGTGTTGTCTTGCTCGATCAGCGGCACTTTGTATTCAAGCACTTGAATGGGCGGGAGCATACTACCCTCGGGCAGGGAGATAGCGACTTTTTCACACCGCCCCTCCAGGGCCCAGAGCTCATTGGCCCAAGTGCTCATGTAACCCTCTGCCCCGGCCTCCAGGCTGTAGATGCCGGGTTTAAGGTTGGCAAAGCGGAACTGCCCCCGGGCATCAGCGACCGTCTGCTGCATGCGCTGCCCGTTGTAGATGAGCTGCACTTTGGCCCCAGCGATGGCCCTCCCGCTGCCCGCTGCCCGCACTAAGCCGCTCAGGCTGGGGCGGGAGCAATTGCCCCACTCGCGCACGACTGCTTTTCGCCTTAGGGTATAGACAGCGCCCTCACTGTAGCCGCGCAGCGGGAATTCCCCAACCCATTCTGCCGTTTCGATGACCAATTCGCTATTTGAGGGTAAATCAAAGGCGGGAGTGGTAAAAAAGCCCTGTCCATCGGCCTGGCTCTCCAGCCCGGCGGAATAGATATGAATGCGGGCACCAGCAGCCGGCTCACCATCTGACCTGACTGCGCGCCCACTGATGCGCGCCCGCTCAGCAGCATATTTCACCGCAACGGGCGGGCTATCTGCCAGGACATCCCGCCACTCGAAGCGCCGCCAACCGTGGGTTAACATCAAGTAGTCAAGCGCGGGCAAGGCCTTGGGCTCATCGGCATCAAAGTAGAAATTGGGCTCCTCGATCTCGCCCTTTAGCTCTGATTGCAAAAGAAAATGCGCCAACAGGTGCCCTTGCTTGTCATCGGCATAGGAAAGCAGCTTGTCATCCACTACTGCCAGGGAGAAATCACCGCGTACAGGCCTCCCCTGCTCATCCGTAACGCGCAGGCGGAGTTTCACCTGCTGTCCAGGCAGGTACTGCTCTTGACCGGCCTTGACATCAACCTGCAATCGCCGTTGTGGATTGACGAATACCAGGCGCTCGCAACGGGCAACACCCTGTTCGTCAAAAAGCGTGAAGCGGGCGATGCCGATTGGCCAGCTGCCCGTCGGAACCCGTAGAATGCGGGTCTCGCCTGCATCCAGCTCCAAGCTCTTAGCAAAGCGGATTTCACCCGCCGATAGCGCGCTCAAATATATTTCAACTGGCCGCCCTAACCTAGTGATTTTCAATAGAACATGACCTGATTCCTGCCCGATTGCTGCCAACTGATAGCCCTCATCCAGGGCAGGCGGCAAAGAAAAGACTTGATGGTTTCCCGCCGGGCTGATCAGGCGGGCAGTATAAGCCTCTCCTGGTTGTGGTTTAAACTCAAAACTACCCATCCCCTGGTGGAAGCTGACAAACTCCGCCACCTGCCGCCCATCGCGGGCATAGACTGCACCTGCCACATCAGCAGGCTTACCAAATTCATTGATTGCTTTAAAGGCCATGCGCCCTGCCAGCCCGGCGATGGCATCCCCGCCTTCTGGCAAAAACTGCAAGTCGATCTGATTGAGCACGATGGGGATGGGCCGGGAGATGGATTCGGTACGCCCCTGGTAAGGGATTTGGATGGTCAACAGCCCGTCATTCGAAGCCGTATCAGCGGGTAAGGGGAAGCGCAGGTTCGCCGTGCCGTCCGCCGCTGTTTGAAAATCCTGTGCCTGAAAGACCCGCCCATCCAACATGGCGACCAGCTGGCAGGCATGGCCGCCTAAGGGTTTGTTTCCCAGGGTCTGTACGGAAAGCTTGGCCTGGACCTCTTCACCTGGCCCGAAAGCCTTGCGCTCGAATTCAAGTTGCATCTTCAAGCGTGGCAGCACCGCTGCCTGGACGGTGATGTGGCGCTCGAAAGCCTCGCCTGTATTGCGCATCCAGCTGGTATATGCCCGCACTTGGTACAACCCGCCTGGCGCATCGCCTGGCAGGGAGAAATCTCCCGGCGCGCTGCCATTTTCAACCAACAGGGTGTGCTTTTTCAATACATCGCCCCGCGGGCTCAGCAGCTCGACGTACAGGATGTCGCTCTTCGCGGAAGGTTCGTGGGTGAAGCCATCGCGCAGATAGGCTTTGAACCAAATGTCCTCTCCTGGAAAAAACAAGGTGCGTCCAAAGTGGAGATAGGCTTTTTCGCCTGCAGCCCGCTCGCGATAAGCGGCAGCTTTTTCTTTCAATTCCTGCACAAAGGGCGGATCGCCTGTACCGCGCTGGAGAATGCCCAGCGCTAGCAATAGCAAGGTACTAATGGTGATGGCTTTCATAGGCTTTTAGGGCTAAGATGCACAAGAGAGAGGGATTGGCGGGTGGGAGCTGCTCAATAGCTCATGGCTGCGCGGTACTTCACTACGCATCGAAGCGCTATCAGGCGAGCGGTCGCTGACAAGGCAACCAAATGTGCTCCAAAGCAAGAAGCATCCAGCCCCCCTATTTAGGGGCTTACATCCCCCTCCAGATAAAGCAGTTCCGGTTTGCGCTGGCCATGGAAATACACTTTGATTTTTTTGAGGAAATAGCCGACGTCCCGAGCATCGTATTCCACCCCAATGATGCCGATGGAATCAGGGGCTACGGCAGCTGCGTCCCAATCCGGCACGGTACAGCCGCAAGAGGTACGTACATTATCGACAACCAGGGGCTTGCCGCTCTTGTTGTGGAAGCGGAATTCATGCCGCACGGGCTGGTTGTGCTTGACCACCCCAAAATCATGCGTTGTAGGTGAAAGCCAGCTTACGCTTAAAATCGCATCGGGATACTGAAACCCCAGAATCAAGAAAGCCAAAAGGCTGATTATCGTAATGCGCATGAGCTCTTTTTAAAAACGTTTGCGGGGATATTTCAAAGCAGTCTTCTATCTATCAACGACAGGGTAACCTGCTCGACCTGAGTTGCTCGCTTCCTTGGTCCTTAGGCCGAAGAACGGAGATAGCCCGGTCAAAGCTCTACTCCGAACTCAGCTGCCCCACGACTTCCCAGGTATGATCGGAGAGCAACTCGGCACTGGCAACAAAGCGGTAAGGCGGGTTGGGGCCCCACTCTTGGGGAGACACCATAGAAAGCACATAGCCGCCGTTGGCACGTTCGTATAAGTGGTAGGTAGAGCCGATCAGCGGCTCGAAGTTCATCTCGGCCAGGTAGATTTGCTCAGAGATCATGATGCGGTCCTGCACCGCCTTGGCCTGTTGGGCCAACAGCTCAATTTGCTTCCTGATCTGCGCCAACTGCATGTCGGTCTGTTTGTACATGGCAGTTACGGCACGGCCTTTTACCTTGCCACGGTCGATGGGCTTGATCGGCAAGCTGCCTACATTATGGGCGTAGGGTAAAAGGTGAGGATTTTCCGCTACCTTGTCTTTGTCGATTGGGTTGATGTCCTGTTTTTCTTTCATATCGTTATTTGCTAACAGGTTTACCCACTTAAAACGGCTAAACCCGCAAGCCCTAACAATCGAAAGGGCCTACCGGTTTAGCCGTATTTTTATTGCCTCAGGCAAGCGATCGAGCGCTACTGCCCAGACGCTACTTAAGCTGGAAAGTTTTACTGCCCGCCAGATAACCTTTATTGTACACCTCGACGGTATAGTTGCCCTCCTGGAATGGCTGGCTGGGGCCCCAGACGGTACACAACTGCTGTTCGCCTTGGCTATAATCCACTTCCTTGTATTGAGTGTAGCGGATCTGCTCGCCATTGGCATTATTGGTAAAAATGCCGGAGCCCAGTTCTTCTACTGCCAGGGTTTCGCCGCGGGCGTTGATGATGCGGATGTAAAAACGCTCATCGCCCGGCTCCGCCACCTGATTGGCAGTGGTAGAGAAGCAGACTTGCAACTGGTCGATATTTTTGGCGGTACGGCGGGAGACAGCCTTGCCCGTACCTTTCATCTTGAGGCCTTCTACCTCCAGGTTTTTAACTTTGACCACCGAGGCGATATTGACCTTTTTAGCCAGGCGGGCCCGATCAGCTTCAACCATATCTTTTTCGCTGGCCAATGCCGCTTTGGCGGAAGCCAGCTCCATATTGGCCATGCGCGTAGAGTCGAGATTGGTGGCCAGGTTGGCATTTTCTTCGCTGAGCTGGACCGTGCGGAAGGTCAATTCCTGGTTTTCCTGCCGCAGTTGATTGATCTCGGCGACATATTGCTCGACCTGCCCTTTGAGCTTGCTGATTTCCTTGCGGGCCTCGCTAAGGTTGCGGCCGTCGCGCAACAATACGTCAATGCGGTCTTTTGAGTTCTTGAGTTCATCCTTTTGTTGCTCGATCAAGGCATTGAGTTCTTCATTGCTGCCCCGGAGCTCTTCCAGTTCTGATAGAGCCTCGTAATACTGCTTTTCAAGTTCTGCTTTGAGCATAGCCGATTCATCCAAAGCATAAGCCATGCTGTCCGTTTGCTTATCGGCGCTCCTCCACAAGAAGAGGAAAGTCAGCGACAGGATAGACAACAACACGATGGCGATGATCGCACCGGTTTTGAATTGCTGTTGGGATTGGTCTGGCTTATTAGGGCCAAAGCTTGGTGGTGGCGTCGGATTCGGATTGTACGTAGACATAGTGGAATAAAGGTTTTGTAATTTAAGATTGGGAAGCAGCCGCAACGGCGCTCCAGAAGCGTGTTTACGATTGCCAAGAAAACGGCGCTATGCATGATAAAATTGCATCGCCCACTTTAAAATTGAGCTGGCACCGCCTGGACGCCCGCATCCAGTCAGCTACATCAAGTTTTTTCTGATTGCTAAATACGCTCCCATTATTGGGTTTCCCAGCTTTTTATTAGCTTTGGCAGACAGAATAAAAAGCCATGATAGAAAGCATTGATATTGCCAACGTCCTCTTCCTGGATATTGAAACGGTATCCTTCAAAGCCGACTACGAAGCCCTCGACGAAGATTTCAAAGCCCTCTGGCGGCACAAAGCCCGGCAGGTGCGGCGCTCTGGAGAAGCTGAATTGAGCGAAGAGGAGGCCGCTGAGCTTTACAGCAGCCGTGCCGGCATTTTTGCCGAATTTGGGAAAATCGTCTGCATCTCGGTCGGCATCGTCCACCGCGACAAGCAGGACCAACGGCTGCGGGTGCGGCTGAAATCCTTTGCCAGCGCAAACGAAGCGGAGCTCTTGCACGAGTTTTCCCAGTTGGTCTTTAAGTACTATGACAACCCCAACAAATACTTCTTCTGCGGCCACAACATCAAGGAATTCGACATGCCTTACATTTGCCGCCGCATGGTCGTCAACCAACTCCCTCTGCCCGGCGTGTTTAACCTCTTTGGCAAAAAGCCCTGGGAGACCATGCACCTGCTCGATACGCTGGAGATGTGGAAGTTTGGCGACCGCAAACATTTCACCTCGCTAAAGCTGCTAGCGGCCCTGCTGGGCTTCCCCTCGCCTAAAGATGACATCGACGGCAGCGACGTGGGCCGGGTCTATTGGCAGGAGCAAGATTTGCCCCGTATCTCCTTCTATTGCGAAAAAGATGTGCTGGCCACCATCCAGCTCTTCCTGCGCTATCGGCGCATGCCGCTGCTGGAGGAAGACCAGGTGCAGCATGTAAGCGGAGCGTAAAAAAACCAAGAGGGGAAGGCCCTTGTATTGCCTATTCCACGATTTTTGCTTGGAAACATAGCCAGTCTGGCTATCTTGCAAGCTTAATAGCAAAACACAAAAACACGAACATGCAACCAACCAACCAACCAGCCGCTTTGCAGCGGCGCCAATCCAATACCTATCTGGCTATCTGGCCGAAGCTCTTCTGCATAGTACTCATCGGGCTGCTGCCCGCCCTGGGGTTTGCACAAAAGAAAGCAGAAGCCAAAGCAGAGGCCCCCGGGTTTCCTTCCGAAACCTTTTCCAGCCTGAAGTTCCGCTCCATCGGCCCGGCCGTCACTTCGGGGCGTATTTCCGACTTTGCCGTAAACCCATCTAACCACAGTGAATACTATGTGGCCAGCTCCTCTGGCGGCGTTTGGAAAACCACCAACCGCGGGGTGACCTATCAGCCGATCTTCGACCAGCAAGGCGCCTACTCCATTGGCTGCGTCAGCCTGGCACCCTCCAACCCGAATATCGTTTGGGTCGGCACCGGCGAGAATAACAACCAGCGCTCGGTGGCTTATGGCGATGGCGTTTATAAAAGCGAAGACGGCGGTAAGAGCTGGAAAAACATGGGTTTGAAAAATTCTGAACACATCGCCAATATCCTCATCCACCCTACCGATCCCAATATCGTTTATGTGGCTGCTTATGGCCCGGTATGGAGCGAAGGCGGCGAGCGCGGCGTGTATAAATCTACGGACGGCGGCAACACCTGGGCTTGCGTCAAAGCCGTGAGCGCTTATACCGGCTGCAACGACCTGGTGATGGACCCCCGCAACCCCGAGGTGCTCTACGCTGCCTTCCACCAGCGCATGCGCACCGTGTTTACTTATATCGGTGGAGGGCCAGAGTCAGCCCTCTTTAAATCTACCGATGGGGGCGCAAGCTGGAAAAAGCTCGAAGGCGGCTTGCCCGGCGGCGAGCTCGGCCGCATCGGGCTGGCGATCAGCCCGGCAAACCCCGATGTGCTCTATGCCGTAGTGGAAGCCAATGACAACAAAGGCGGGATTTTCCGCTCCCTCGACCGGGGCGCGAGCTGGGAGAAGCGCAACCCCTTCTTTACCTCCGGAAATTATTATCAGGAAGTGGTATGCGACCCCCACGATGTAGATCGCCTCTTCATCACCGATGTGTATTACAAAGTAAGCCATGATGGCGGCAAGACCGTCAGCAACCTGGGCGAGCTTAACAAGCATATCGACAACCACTGCATCTGGATCGATCCCAATGATAGCAATCATTTGCTGGTGGGCTCCGATGGCGGCATTTATGAAACCTGGGACTTTGCCCAAACCTGGGATTTCAAGTCCAATCTCCCGGTCACCCAATTCTACAAAGTTTCCACCGACAACGCCTATCCTTTCTATGGGGTGCATGGCGGCACTCAGGACAACCTGAGCCTCGGAGGGCCCAGCCGCACCACCTCCGCCAACGGCATCGTCAATGCGGATTGGTATATCACTTCCCTGGGCGATGGCTTTGAGACTCAGGTAGACCCCACTAATCCCGATATCATTTACGCGCAAAGCCAGTATGGCGGCCTGAACCGCTTCGACCGCAAGAGCGGAGAATACCTGCCTATCAAACCCATCGAAAAAGAAGGCGAAGAAGCCTATCGCTGGAATTGGGATGCCCCCCTCCTGATTAGCCAGCATAGCCATACGCGTTTGTACTTTGGCGCCAATAAGCTCCTGCGCACCGATGACCGGGGCGATTCCTGGGAGGTCATCAGCCCCGACCTCAGCCGGCAGATCGACCGCAACCGCCTGGAAGTCATGGGCAGGGTCTGGTCGGTAGATGCCATTGCGAAAAACGGCAGTACCGATATCTACGGGCAGCTCACTACCATTGCTGAATCGAAATTTGATGAAAACATGCTCTGGGCCGGTACCGATGACGGGCTGATCCACTTGACCCTCGATGGCGGTAAGAACTGGGCTGCATTTGACCAGCTCCCCGGAGTGCCCGAGCGCAGCTACGTAAACCAAATCATTGCTTCTTTGCACAATAAAAACACGGCTTACGTCTGCTTCAACCACCATCGCTACGGCGATTTTAAGCCCTACGTGCTCAAGACTACTGATGCTGGCCGGAGCTGGCAAGCCATCCAGTCCAACCTGCCCGAGCGCGGTAGCGTCTACAGCATCGCGGAAGACCATGTGGACCCGGCTTTGCTGTTTGTCGGGACGGAATTTGGCGCTTTCTTCACCAATACCGGCGGGCAAAGCTGGACGCAGCTCAAATCCGGGCTGCCTACCATTGCCGTGCGCGATATTGAAATCCAGCGGCGGGAAAATGACCTCGTGCTCGGCACCTTTGGCCGGGGTTTCTACATCCTGGACGACTACTCCTTGCTGCGCAAGCTGAAGAAAGAAGACCTGGAGCAAGCGGCGCTCTTGTTCCCCATAAAAGAAAGCCTGATGTTTATCGAGCGTTATCCACTGGGGCTGCGGGATAAAGGGCATCTGGGGAGCAATTATTTCTCCACGCCCAACCCGCCAGTGGGTGCCGTGTTCTCCTATTACCTCAAAGACGACATCAAAACGCTGAAGGCTCAGCGCCAGGAGGCTGAAAAAGCCAAGATCGCCAAGAACCAACCGGTTTATTATCCAAGCCTGGACAGCCTGCGCCTGGAAGACGACCAACCCGAGCCCTATTTACTGTTCACCATCACGGACCAAGCCGGCGATGTGGTGCGCCATTTGAAAGCCCCAGCCAAAAAAGGGCTGCAGCGGATCGTTTGGGATTTTCGCCACAACACCCCCGCACCAGTAAACAACCGCTACACGCCCGCGCCAGACCAATTGTTTGGCGGCTCGGAGGTCGGGCACCTCGCCATGCCCGGGCAATATGCCGTCACCCTCTCGAAGTACGTAGATGGCGTACTGACGCAACTGGCCGGCCCGCAACCGTTTAGCTGCAAATTGCTGGAGCAAAACAGCTTGCCAACTAAACTGGAAGAGAATGTGGCTTTCTACAAAGAAGTCAGCCGCCTCAGGAAAGCCGCTAGCGCTGCTACTGATTTGCTCCGGACGCTACAAACGCGCACGCAGAACGTCAACCTTGCCGCCCAGGATATGCCCGCACCGCCTAATCAGGTGCTGGAAAAAGCTTACGCCATCAGCAAGCAATTGATCGAACTGGATATCCAGTTGAACGGAGACCGCAGCAAGGCCAGGCGGCAATTTGAAACGCTCCCTTCCATCAACAACCGCATTTCCGGGATTGAATATAGTGTGTGGAATTCCACCGATATCGTCCCGAAGATGTACCGCGAATCATACGCTACCGCTGCCAAGCAATTTACGGCATTGCTGGCGGGCTTGAAGCAGGCAGATGCGGCCCTCGAAGCGCTGGAAAAGGAATTGGAAGCCAATCAGGCACCTTATACACCGGGGCGCTGGCCGGATTGGGGGGGGAATTAGAAAGGGTAAAGGGTAAAGGGTAAAGGTTAAAGGAAAATGGAGCGAAGCGACATCCCGTCTGAACGAAGTGAAGCGGGAAGGAA
>CAYSPJ010000068.1:0-27533 GCA_964432875.1 uncultured Phaeodactylibacter sp.
TCGCATTGTCACCTGTCTTCCCACTGCCCACAAAAATTGTCAAGGGGTTTTGTTTCCGGCCAGTGCTACTCACTGGCCGGCCGGTTTTTCCGCCTCGGTTCCGCTAAAACAAATAAGGCCGGTCCCGGCTGAGCCTTGGCAGGAGAAACCAGGGTTTCAAACCTTAACGACCTGAAAACCCACGATGCTGTCTTTGCCCCAAAAACTGCATTGCCCCCCTTGCTTTTCTCATGCCCTGCCCCTACAACTGCCCCAGCAGGAAGCGGCGCACAAAATCCAGGGCGATGATGGAGGCGTACTCGATGTTTTTCAGGCGGTCTTTGCCGGCCTGGATTTTGCGGGCGTGGATGGTCTGCCCATCGCCCACCGCTATCCAGATGGTGCCGACTGGTTTTTCCGGGCTGCCGCCACCCGGGCCAGCGATGCCGGAAATGGCTACTGCGACATCCGCCTCCAGGGTTTTTACCGCGCCGGCGACCATTTCGCGCACCGTCGGCTCGCTCACCGCGCCATGGGCTTCCAGGGTTTGGGGCTGCACGCCCAGCAGCTTCATTTTTACTTCGTTGGAATAGGCGATGATGCTGCCTTTAAAGTAATCGGAAGAACCCGGGATGGCGGTGATGAGGTGCGCCACATAACCGCCGGTGCAGCTCTCGGCGGTGCAAAGCATCAGGCCGCGCTCGCGCAGCATCTGCCCGATGAGGGCTTCGAGCTGCTCGCGCTCGTTGCCATAGACGACGTCTGCCAGCAATTGGCGGATTTGGGCGGCGTACTGGTCCAGTTCCTGGTGGAGCGCGGCCTCATCCGGGGCGGAGCCAGACAGGCGCAGGCGCACCCGGCCCAGATTGGGCAGGTAGGCCAGCTTGATGTGGGGCGGCAGGTGGGTTTCCCACTCCTCCAGCCGCGCGGCGATGCGCGATTCGCCTTCGCCGACCGTAAGGATGGTGCGGTGGGCAATGGGTTCGCCGAGGAAAAAATCGCGTAAACGAGGGATGACGGCCTGCTCCATCAGATACTTCATCTCATAGGGCACGCCGGGCATGGATACTACCACCTTGCCCTGGTGCTCGAACCACATCCCCGGGGCGGTGCCCATCTGGTTGGGCAGCAGCACGGCATTGGCCGGCATGTAGCATTGCTCGCGGTGCGCGGTCGTACTACTGCGCCCCAGCATCTCGAAAAAGCGTACGATGCGCTCGTAGGTCGGCTGGTCGAACACCATCTCCACCCCGAAAAAGCGGGCGAGCGCTTTTTTGGTGATGTCGTCCTTGGTGGGGCCCAGCCCGCCGGTCATCAGCACGGCATCGGCCTTTTGCAGGGCATGGCTCAAACCTTCCATAATAACGGCTTCGTCGTCGCCAACGGAGCTTACCCCGATGATGCGGGCGCCGATGAGGTTGAGCTGGCGAGCCATCCAGCCGGAATTGGTATCCGTGATCTGGCCGATGAGGATTTCATCGCCCACGGTCATCAAGTGTATTTTCATAAAATGGTTGGTGGTTGTTCTATTTCCGGCTCGCCCGCCGGGCGTAGCATTTTGATTTGTTTGAATTGAAAAGCTTCTTCGCCCCCGCGATGGCCGACCCGCAAATGGCCCTGGGGCCCGACGCCCAGTATCTTGCCCTCGAATTGCTCGCCTTCAGGCCGCTCAAAAAGGAATCGCTGCTGATAGCCATAAAGGCAGGCGCGATACGCTTCATCTAGTTGAGCAAAGTGCCCGCTTTTCAATTGGAGGTAGCGTTGCTCCAGCAAGCTGAAGAAGGCTTGGCGCAGCGTGGGCAAGCAGTGGGCCTGCCCCGTTTCCAGGCAGAGAGAGGTCGGGTTGGGCAGTCCCTCAGGGAAAATCGCCTGGTTGACATTGAGTCCTACGCCAGCTACGCTGCTCTGCAGGGTGCTGCCGCTGAGGGTATTTTGGATTAAAATACCGGCGATTTTGCGGTGATTCACATATATATCGTTCGGCCACTTGACAAAGACCGATTTTTGGCCGTAACTTGCGACCAAATCGCGTACGGAGAGCGCCACGGCCTGGTTTAAAGCAAATTGTTGCCGCGGCGGGAGAAAAACGGGATAGAGGATGACGCTCAGCGTAAGGTTTTGGCCCGCCTGGCTTTCCCAGCGGCTGCCAATTTGTCCTTGCCCCGCCGTCTGAAAAGCTGCCGAAATGACAAGCCCCTCGGGTGGCTTGCTTTTTGTTAGCAATTCCAAAGCGTAAAGGTTGGTAGAAGGCAGGTCGTCAAACTCCTGGAGAACCTTTCCGATGAAAAGCGTGTTTTTTTTATCCAAGCGAAAATTTTTTAGTAGATTTTAGTGTTGAATCAGCAATCTATTTACAAAACTAATAAAAACAGAATTTGAATCCTCAAGTAAAAGTTCAAACACAGCGGTTCGCCATCGAAGAATTGAACGACCTCATCATTGACAGTATCCTGGACATCAAGGGTAAGAACATCGTCAAGCTCGACCTTCGCCGCCTGGGAGATGCCCCCACCGATTTCTTCATCATCTGCGAAGGAGATTCCAACACCCAGGTAAAAGCCATTTCGGACAATATCCAGAGGCGCCTGAAATACGAAGCCGAGGTATTGGCTTCCAATACGGAAGGCGAGCGCCATGCGCACTGGATTTGCCTGGACTACTTCAACACCGTGGTGCATGTTTTCTATCGGGAGACTCGCGCATTCTACGAATTGGAGAGCCTCTGGAGCGACGCGCGCTTCACCGAATACGAAAGTTTGTAGGCCTGCGGCAATACTTGGCCGGTAAATGGCAACGAAATGCCCGCTGCTGTGTTACTATGGGAATGGCTTCAGCCATGAGAAAGCACTGCTTCCTTTTTGTGGCGGTTATATCTTGCGTGAAACAGGTATTAACGGCTGCGTTTTAACAAGACATATTTCTAAATGGAGAACGAAAACAATAATAACGATAACCAGAAGCCCGAGGGGCCAAAGTTCAACTCGTACTGGATATACGGCATTATCGCGGTATTTCTGCTCGCGCTGAATTTCTACAGCATGTCGGAAGGCACGCGCGACCAGGTGGAGCGCAACCGCTTGCGGGAGATGATCCTGAGCCAAGATGTGGAAAAGCTCATCGTGCTGAATGAAAAAAGAGCTTTGATCTACATCCGGCAGTCTGCCCTGGAGCAAAAGCCAGACTTCTATGCTGATGCTCCCCGTAGCAACCTCGGCTCGGGCCGCTATCACTACTGGCGGGAGATAGGCTCTATCGAGTCTTTTGAAAGCTGGTTGCAGGAAATACAGCAGGAGGCGGGCATCCCCTTGGAAGCTCAGATCAGCCCCCGCTACGAAACCAAGCAAAATTGGCTGGCCCCCCTTCTGGGCTGGGTGCTACCGATTATCATCATCGTGGCCATCTGGGTTTTCATTATGCGTAGAGTAGGCGGCGGGGCTGGCGGTGCCGGGGCTCAGATTTTCAATATTGGCAAATCCAAAGCCACTTTGTTCGACCAAAACAGCAAGGTCAACGTCACTTTCGAAGACGTGGCAGGATTGGATGAAGCCAAAGAAGAAGTCATGGAAGTGGTTGACTTCCTGAAGAACCCCAAAAAATACACCGCGCTGGGCGGCAAGATACCCAAAGGCGTGTTGCTGGTAGGCCCTCCGGGTACGGGCAAGACGCTGCTGGCCAAAGCGGTAGCTGGCGAAGCAGGTGTACCCTTCTTCTCCATCTCCGGCTCTGATTTCGTAGAAATGTTCGTCGGGGTCGGCGCATCCAGGGTGCGCGACTTGTTCAAGCAGGCCCGTGAAAAGGCCCCCTGTATTGTATTCATCGATGAAATCGACGCGATTGGCCGGGCGCGCGGCCGAAATAGCCTCCAGGGCGGCAACGACGAGCGGGAAAACACCCTCAACCAACTTTTGGTAGAAATGGACGGCTTTAGCACCGATAAGGGCGTCATCCTCATGGCGGCGACCAACCGCCCGGATGTGCTCGACAGCGCCTTGATGCGCCCGGGGCGCTTCGACCGCCAAATCGGCATCGATCCGCCTGACCTCAAAGGGCGCAAAGCGATCTTCAGCGTCCACCTCAAGACTATCAAAACCGCCCCGGATGTCAATGCGGAGGCGCTAGCCGAAATGACCCCTGGCTTTGCCGGTGCCGATATCGCCAACATCTGCAACGAAGCGGCGCTGGTGGCTGCCCGCCGCAATAAACAAGCGGTCGATATGGACGATTTCAACTATGCCCTGGACCGCGTCATTGGCGGCTTGGAAAAAAAGAACAAGCTCATCTCGCCCGAAGAGAAGCAGATCATCGCTTATCATGAGGCTGGGCACGCGGTCTGTGGCTGGTATCTCGAACATGCCTCGCCCCTGGTAAAAGTCACTATCGTGCCCCGCGGCATCGGCACCTTGGGCTACGCCCAATACTTGCCGAAGGAAGAGTACATCACCCGTACGGAACAATTACTGGACCGCATGTGCATGACTTTTGGCGGGCGTGCTGCTGAATCGATTATCTTCAATAAAATCTCTACTGGCGCGCAAAATGACCTGGACCAGGTTACCAGGATGGCCTACAGCATGGTGACGGTCTTTGGCATGAACGAAAAAGTCGGGCAAGTCTCTTTCTACGCCATGTCGCAAGATCAATTCCAGCGCCCCTATTCCGATGATACCGCTATGCTGATCGACCTGGAGGTACGCGAGATGGTAGAACGCCAATATCAGCGCGCCAAGGAGCTTTTGACCGATCGCCGCGAGGAGCTCGAAATCTTGGCTAACGCCTTGCTGGAGAAGGAAATGTTACTCAAATCGGATGTCGAACGCCTAATCGGGCCCCAGCCTACGGCTGCCGAATACGAGGAGGTGCAGCAAAACGGCCTGTCAAAAAAAGAACGCGGAGAGTAACTTTTCGCAAGCCAAGCCGTATAAGTTTTTACAATACTATTCCACGATACGCGAGAGGCCTTGGTACTATGCCGGGGCCTCTTTTTTTAGCTCATCAATTATTCCTTCTTAAGCCGTTTTACCAGCGGATAGCTAAATACCGCTGCCATGATGATGGCAACCCCCCAATAGAAGCCAGCGCTCAATTCGCGGGTTTCCTTGAGCAGCAGCCAGGCCAGGGCGATGCCGTAAACCGGCTCCAGGTTGACCGTCAGGTTGGAGGCGAAGGCCGAAAGGTAGCGCAGCGAACGCAGGGCTAGCACGTAGGCCAGAGTGGTGCATAGCAGCGATAGCACGATGAGGTAGAGCCAATCCATACCCGAGGGCATAAATACAACGCTGCCTTCGCCCCGGAACAAGTAAAAAGGGATCACCAGGCTCAAAAATAGCCAGGCGCTGCCCAACTCCAGAAAGGTGATGTTCAGCTCGTTCGTGCGCCCGATGAGCCGCTTGTTGAAGGTGGCAAAGAGCGAAGCCAGGAGAGCGGCTGCCAAACCGGCCAAGATGCCCAGATTCATCGCCGCATCGGTACTATTGACGATGAGGGCCATGCCAGGGATGATCAGCAGGCCGAGGAACAACTCGTAGCCGCGCACTTTTTGGCGCATCACCAAAGGTTCGAGTAGGGAGGTGAAGAAGGAAGTGGTGGCCATGCAAATCAGCGCGATGGCAGCGTTGGCAAGTTTGATGGAGCCATAAAATGCCACCCAATGCAGTGCCACCAGCACACCGATACTCATGTATTGGCCGATGGTGCGCCGGGGCAGCTCCCTGAAAAGCTTGCCGGCACGGATCAGGAATAGCAGGCTGATGCTGGTTAGCAATACCCGCCACCACACCAGCACCAGGGCCGATAATTGGATGAGGTCGCCCAGTATTGCTGTGAAACCAAAGAGGAAAACGGCGATATGCAGCTCCAGATAAGCCCGTTTGATATTGTCCATACGTTTTTTTTGCCCTGCAAAGCAATGAAAATTAATGCAAACCCCAGCGCTTGCCCCAAAAAATCCATTTCGCGTTTTTGTTTTCTTTGCTTACCTTTGCCATCAGAAAAGTTCTTTCGCCTGCGGTGAACACTGCCCCATGAATGGCTGTTCAACCCACAGCAAAAAACCTAATACAATCACTGATTAAACTATCAACTATGTCCGTCAAAGTAGGTGAAACAGCTCCTTCTTTCAAGCTATATTCCTCTGACAAGCAAGAAGTGGCCCTTGAGAACTACCGCAGCCAAAACGTCGTACTCTTATTTTTCCCGATGGCTTTTTCCAGCATCTGCACTGAAGAACTTTGCTCGATGCGCGACAACATCGCCGATTACGAAGACCTGAACGCCCAGGTGCTCGCCATTTCGGTAGATTCCCCCTTCACGCTCGACAAGTTCAAGGCAGACCAGAAGCTGAACTTCCCGCTCTTGTCCGATTTCAACAAAGAGGTCGCTACCGCTTATGGCGCACTGTACAGCGAATTTGTGATGGGGCTGAAAGGCGTAGCCAAGCGCTCGGCTTTCGTCATCGATAAAGAAGGTGTCCTGCAATATGCCGAGGTACTAGAAAGCGCTGGCAGCCTGCCCAATTTCGAGGCGGTGAAAGCGACGCTGACTAGCCTGAATTAATACCACAAACCTACTGCCATGCCCAAAGATTTGCACAGCCAAAAGTTTGACGAGCTAGAAGAAGTCTTGGTGGAAGATGAAGTATCTGACGAGGGCAGGGGCGAACAAGCCCAGCTCATCGTTTACAACGACGACCACAACACCTTCGACTGGGTCATCAAATGCTTGATGGAAGTACTGAAACACTCCAGCGAGCAGGCCGAGCAATTGTCGCTCATCATTCATTTTAAAGGCAAAGCCACGGTGAAGACTGCACCGAAAAAAGTGCTCCGCCCTAAAAAGGATGCTTTGGTCGAGCGCGGGTTATCTGCGGTGATTGAGGGCGGTAAAGAGGATTAAGGCTGCAGCCCCAAGCTTGGGCAAGGTTGGGTACCTGGCGGGCAACTGACAAAGTGCATGCCTTCATGAATCTTCAATTTTAGCAGGGTAGCCAGGATTACACAAAAACAAGCAGAAACACGAGTGCCTATATACTGGCTTTCTGAAGCACATTACGCATTTCCCTCAACCGGGCGGGCTGAGCCGGATGGCCTGCTGGCTATCGGCGGCGGCTTGGAGCCTGAGCGCCTGTTAGAGGCTTACCGGCTGGGCATTTTCCCTTGGTATGGCCCCGAAGACCCTATCCTTTGGTGGTCGCCCGACCCGCGGGCAGTGCTTTTTCCGGCCGAGCTAAAAGTTTCCCGCAGCATGCGCCCGTATTTCAACCAGCCAAAGTTTACGCTGAGCTTCGACCGCGAGTTTGAATCCGTCATGCGGCAGTGTGCCGCGGCCCGGGAGCAGACCTGGATCAGCCCGGAAATGGTGCAAGCCTATTGCCGCCTGCACGAGATGGGCTATGCCCACTCGGTCGAGGTGTGGCAAGAGGGCATACTGGTTGGCGGGCTGTATGGGCTGTCTATAGGCAAGATATTTTTTGGCGAATCCATGTTTGCTAAAGCGCCCAATGCTTCGAAGTTTGGCTTCATCTCTCTGGTGCGCCAGTTGGAAGCACGCGGCTTCCGCCTCATCGACTGCCAGCAGGAGACGCCCCACTTAGCCAGCATGGGAGCCCGGCCCATCGCGCGCAAAGTTTTTCTGGAATACCTGCGGGAAAACGATGCCGAAGATACCATCCGCGGCAATTGGGGGGCGTGGCTAAGCTGATTTTCAAATCCTTTGATTAATTCTTCGCCGCCCCTCTCCGCATGGCATTGTTTATAGCCTATCTCAGCGCTGTAGCAAGGTGTACCTTAGGTTGATAGCATCATCTACCCACATACCTCCTGGGCTTATCTTCCCGCCTCTCTCACCAGCGGCACCCCATTCTCAAAATCGTAGAGGGTGAGTAAGCGCAGCTCGAAGTAGGCAAGCCAGAAGCTCCGCAAGGCGTTGATGTAGCCCCGGCGAGCTTCGGCCTCTTCGCGGATAGCCAGGTTGAGATCAGTGACCAGTATGGTGCCGATGCGGTAGCGTTCGCGAGTGATGCCGAGCCGCTTCTGAGCCACCTCATAGGCGCGGGAGGCTAGCAGCACTTGTCGGCGCACCAGGTCAAACTGCTGTACTTTGACGATGACTTCCCGGTCAAAATTGATTTGGTCCTGTGCGGTCAGCAATTGAGTAAGCGCTTCGTTGGAGCGGGCCTGCTCGATGCGGGCGCGGGTTTTCCCCCAATCGGCAATAGGGATGTTGAGGGAGAGCAGCAGCCTTTCATTGTCCAGGAAATCCCGGTAAACATTATTCAAAGTGCCTGCATCGCGCGATAGGCCGAAGGCCAGGATGAGGTCCATGTTCAACCCGCTTTCCTGGCGGGCTTCCTCTACCTCGCGCTGGGCTTCCAGCAGGCGCCGCTGCAGGGCCACGGCCTGGCTGCGGTGCTTGCGGGCATATTCCAGCGCCTGGTCTGCATCAATGGAAAAAACAGGGATATCGCTGGGTGGGATAAGTTGGAACTGTACCGCTTGCCGGATGCCCAGAAAATTGCGCAACTGCTCGGTGCTGGTTTGCAGGTTGAGCTCGTTGGCGGCCAAGTCCCCTTCGGCGGCCATCACATTGAGTTCGATTTGGAGGAGCTCCGTTTCGGCAATGCGGCCTACCTCGAAGCGCCCCTGGGAGATGGCGTAGAGGGTATCCGCATTGATTTTGTCCCGCCGTGCAGCCTCCATGTTGAGCTGGGCGATGAGCAGATCGAAGAATAGCCGGGCTGCCTGGAAGGCCACTTCCTCCACGTTTTCCGAATACTGCTTCTTAGCCTCGTCAAAAGCCAGGGGGGCCAGTTCCCGGCTCCATTTCATGGCGTTGAAGCGGAAAAGCGGCTGCACCAACTCAAGCTGGATAGGGGAAAAGAGATAAGATACGGAGCTGGGCACCCCGCTCGTCTCGAAGATATCGAGCCGGCGCAGGCCCGAGCTGGCCGAAACCCGCCCGCCAGTGAGAGGGATGTTCTGCCCCAGGTTGAGGCCAGCAAAGTTGCTCATCAGCGAGCGGTTGATGAAGCGCTCGCTACCGTCGGGCAGCACGATAGCATCGATCGAGCGGTTGAGGTTGGGCAGCACTGCGGCCAGGCCGATTTGGGGTTTGAAATCGGCCA
Source organism: uncultured Phaeodactylibacter sp. (assembly GCA_964432875.1). Classification (GTDB taxonomy): domain Bacteria; phylum Bacteroidota; class Bacteroidia; order Chitinophagales; family Saprospiraceae; genus JACJYE01. The sequence goes on from CAYSPJ010000068.1 coordinate 9,098, forward strand.
GGATAGACTGGTAGCGCCAATAGTCGTTGCTGAATGAGGTGCGTGCGATTTGCATGCCCGGGGCCTCGCCCTGTGCCAGGCGGACCAGGCTTTCGAGGCTCAGGACGATGGTGTCGGCCTGGGCTTTTAGCATACTGCTGGAAAATGACAGGGCGAGCAAAAGAGAAAATGCCTTCAGGTAAATCATAGCCAATAGTAGATAGGTGGTTGGTTAAAAAAAATGCCGCGCGGAGGCTCAATCAGATCGGAGTGCTTTGATGGGGTCCTGCCGGGCCGCTTTGCGGGCGGGGAAGATGCCAAAAACCAGGCCTACTGCCGCTGCCACGCCAAAGGACAATACGATTGACCAGCCCGAGACGATGGTTGGGATTTCGGCATAAGCCGCAATAGATACGGCTGCCAGCACCCCCAGCATAATCCCGATCAACCCTCCGATGAGGCTGATGAAAACAGCCTCGAAGAGGAATTGCAGCACGATGTCACGCTGATTGGCGCCTAAAGAGCGCCGCACGCCGATTTCCTTGATGCGTTCGAGTACCGAAGCTAGCATGATATTCATGATGCCGATGCCGCCGACCAGCAAAGAGATGCAGGCGATGACGGCCAGTACCATATTGAACGTCTCTTGAGTTTTTTGTTCCTGTTCTAGCAGCAGCTCCGGCACCTCGATTTCAAAATCGACCAGGTTGCGGTGGCGGCGCTTGAGCTGCCGGGCAATAACATCAGCGGAGGCAGCCAAGGTATTGGAAGCCGACACCCGCACTACGATGCGGTCGAGCTGGTGGTAGCTTTCCTCCTTGGTTTGGTCGTCGCCGCGGTTGCCGATCTGATCCTTGGTCACTACGGCGCGATTCTTGAAGCGCAACAAAGCAGTGGTGACGGGGATGTAGATATCGGAATTATAATCTCGTAGGCCGAGCCGCTCCAGGCTTTCCTTACTGGCCACCCGCCGGTCGAGCACGCCGATGATGGTCAACCAGGTGTTGCCGCATTTTATTTTTTGCCCGATGGGGTCTTCCTGGGAAAAAAAACGGGTTTGGATGGCCTTGCCGATGATGCATACCGGGCGGCCACCCTCCAGGTGCTCGTCGTGGAAGAAGGTGCCGCGATAAAGCGATAGCTTGTTGAGCTCAAAAAAATCGTTGGATACCCCGACGCAGCGGCCTTTTTGTTGTTTGCCCCCCTGAACAATCGTAGTGGTTAGCACGATTTCCGGGCTTATCTTCTCCACGGTGGGCAAGCTTCGCGCGATGGCCCGGGCATCCTCGAGCGTCAGGCCCGGCGACCAGGGCTTTTTGTTTTCGTTGTTGGAGCTGCTGCTACCCTGTTGCTCCAACACATCGTCCTCTTCAGAAGCCAGCGTAGCGGTGATGACGATGTTGTTGGCACCAATGAGCTTCATCTGCTCCAGGATAGCCTGCTTGGCCCCCGTGCCGATTGCCAGCATCGCAATAACCGCTGCTACGCCGAATACAATGCCAAGGGCCGTGAGGAAGGAACGCAGCTTGTTGGCATTGATACCTTCCAGGGCCAGGAAAAAATTGAAGATGATTCTTTGCCGCATGACAGAGGGGTTGGCTAGTCAAAGATGATGAAGAAATCGCCTCCGTCTCCAGAGGTAGGCGTGGGCGGCTCAATCGCTTTCGCTTTTTGCTGCCTTTTGGCGGCCTCCTCCTGCCGTTTGGCTTTTTCCTCCTCTTGCTTGCGCAGTATTTCTGCCCGGGCCTCTTCCGCAATGGGTATCCAGGGTGCCGTCTCTGCGCCTTTGGGGATACTCAGATAGACGCGGTCCCCTTCCTCCAGCCCATAGTCGATGATGATTTCATTATCGTTGGACAAGCCGGGGATGACCTCTTGCCGCACCACCCGGCCGTTCTGATCTTTGTAAACATAAGCAAGGCTGTCCGACTGCAGGGCTTCCAAAGGGATGAAAACCACGTCGGGGATGATATCCGTGACGATTTCGTTGCTGGTCGTCATGGCTGGCCGCAAAATGGAGTCGGCTTCATTGACCTGAACGACCACTTCGAAGACCTTGGCATCGTAGCCCCGGAGCTGCTCGCCGATATTAGCTACCTGGATGACCATGCCGGTGTAGCGCTTGCCCGGGAAGGCATCAACCGCAATATTCACCTCCTGCCCAATCTTCACCCGGCTGATATCCACTTCGTTGACGTAAGTCTTGGAGATCATATCGCTCAGGTCGGGCAGCTCGGCCACTACGGGGTCCCAGGCAGAGATTCGGGCGCCAGGTTCCTTTTTTCCGCTCCAGGTGCGGGCATAAATGACCATGCCCTCTTTTGGTGCCATGATGGTAAACTCTTTCGAAAGCTCGGAAAGCACATTGAGCTGCATCTGGTTTTGCCGCAGCAAGGCGTTGATCTCCTGGATCCGGGCAATCGCCTGTTGCTGTTTGAGCGCGTATTTTTGGAGCAACTGCTGGTAGTCGCGCCCGGTGCGCTCTAAATCCAGCTCGGCCTGCTGGATGACCGACTGCGGCTCGAAGCGGCTCTGTTCTACGCGGAGCAACTTTTCCTTTTTGGTAAAATCGAGGTTGATGAGATCATCGCGTATGCCTCGTAGTTCGATGGCCGTATCAATTTTGGCCTGCTCCAGTTGGGTCTGTATTTTTTCGAGCTCGGTCTGCAAATTGGTCATTTTACCTGCCAGCTCCGTGCGGTCGAGGGTGGCGACGTATTGCCCCTCCTGCACCAGAGAGCCCTCGGCCACCAGATCGGAGAGCGTCGTTTCGTAAATCCCGGCGGGCCTCATACCCTGGGGTGCCCGTATCTTTACGGAGCGCTTGGCATTGAGCTCGCCGGTAGCGGTCACCCTTATCTCAAAGCCGCCTTTGACGACGGTGGTCAAAATGCTGGTATCCTGCCGGGCCTCTCCCGGGCGAAGATAAAAATAGGCCACACTGGAGATGAGCAGCACGGCCAGCGGTAGTAGTATCCAAGTTAGCTTCATAGGGCTGAAGATTAGATGTTTTAACTGATCATAAGATGTTAAACAAGGCGATAGGGTTGGCTATTGCGCTTGGCTTTGCAATTAATTAGCCACCATATAGACCAATAATGGGGGCTGAGCAAGTGCTTAAAAGAAGCTCGTCGCTCTCCGCCCTTCGCCCCCGATGGTAAAGCTCAGGCCCAACATGGCCAGCACCGAATGCTGGCTGCGGCGGTTCTCCATGCCGCTCTGCCCCTTAGCCAGGTCCATCAGGTCATAGAAGCCAGTAGCGGAGGCAAAGAGGCGGGTATTGGTCATAATGCCCTTTGATAAACGCAGGCCCACGGTAGGGCCGATATGGAAAGCCCGGCCGCCCACCGATTCGGGCAGCAGGATGCGGCTGCTCTCCAGCAAGTCGCCCAGCATGATAAGTTGTGAAGCCGTGAATTCATTCTCGTCGGCAATGCGGCGGATTTCATCGTTGAGGTGAGAGAAAAAGCCGGATTCGTTCTCCGAGCGTTGGAAGCTCCAGTCAAAGCCTGCTCGGGCACCGAGGAAGACTTCGTAGTCAAAAGCGCGGTCGATGCTGTTTACCCCTGCGCCGTAGTTGGTCAGGGCGATATTGTAGCCGTAATCGAGGTGGAGGTGCATCCCGCCCCGGCCCTGCCGGAAATAGCCGGGGCCAAGCACAAATTCAAGGAACTGCCGCTGCAGCTTGACATCAGAGGACTCCCCAAAGCCATAGCGGGCAAAAAAGCAAAAGACGGTTTTATTGTAGCCGTTTTTGCCAAAGGCTTTGTTCATGTTCAGGTCGTTGAGCGGCTCGTTAGTGCCCTGCAGCATAGCTTCCAGGTTAGCACCCAGCTTGACGAGGTTCCACATGGCCTGAAAGTGGGGGTTGGCGGATAGCGGTGCCCGGTCGTCAAGCGCAAAGACGGAAGTGAGCCGCAGGCCGATATCGAGCTGGGCATCGTCCAGGCTCAAAAGGTATTGTTGTTTTTGGGCCTTCCCAAACGTAGGCGATGGCTGGGCATATAAAGCCCCCCCCAGAAATAGGCCGATACCGAAGAAAAGTAATTTTATGTGATACATGACTCAATTGTTTATTGCCAAAGAATTTTTATCATCCCAACAGCCCCCCCCTTTAACCTTTACCCTTTAACCTTTACCCCTTACCCCTGCTATCACATAGCGCATCCCCACGAAGCCAAAAGCCGAAAACATCGGCTTGGTGCCCTTGATAGAAGTATGCTTTTGGATGGCCAAATCAGCTCCGCCCACTACCGAAAAGCCGCCGCTGAAGCGGAGCAAAGCCTCGCTGCGCAAAAACCAACCCAGCGAAGGTACCACCCGGGGGTCGCTAAACTTGCCAAAGACCACATTCTGGATGCCCTCGGCGATTTCATCGGTGGTATCTTCAAATGGGTTGAGCAAGCCGCCCTGCATCAAGCTATCGAGCTTTTCTTTGACGAAGAGGATATTGCCAAGGTTCACCACTGGCGAGGGGTCGGCGGTAAAGCGGATGCCGGGGGTGAGCTCCATATCGAGCGTAATGCTGCGTCTGTTGCCCCATTCCAGCAGTGGGTCATCGCCCAGGAATATTTTTTTCAGGTGGAGATAAGCCTCCAGGTCGTAACGTTTGGTAAAGAACGGTTTTTCGGCCGTCAGGTCGGCAGCGGCTAGCAGGGCCAGGTGTTCGGCCAAGCCCTCGGCATCGCCCTTGAGCGAGAGGCGCACGGATTTAGCCTGGTTTTTCAGCTTCTGCGATTCTCGCTTGTCAACCAGCCGTGGATCCGAAACGGTGAAGCTGCCGCCTACCCACTTGAAGCGGGCATACATGCGCACGGAATTCACGTTGCGGCTGAGGCGGCGCGCGATTTCCTGCTCCACCTCGATGCGGATGCCAGGGAAGAGGTCTTTAATCCAGCGGGGGGCGCTCAGGTCGAAAGCGTTGAAGGCAGAGTCCACTTGGGCACTGGTAATCTCCAGGGTCGAGAACCCGACCATATCTGACAAGTTGCCGCGGAAGGTTGTGTATGCTTGCCCAGTGACGGTTTCGACCCCAAACTCCAGCAACTGGGCGGGCAATTGGAGGGCGAAACAGAAAGAGCAGGCAAGCAGCAATGATTTTTTCATAAGCGTAGTTGCATTATCGTATCAGGGTTACATCTCCTTTAAGCACCCGCCTGGCACCATTGCCAAAGCGGATGATGCCGTAATAGGCATAAAGCCCGGGATTGGCCGGCTTGCCTCCTACGGTGCCGTCCCACCCCTGTGATTCGTCGTTGAGGAAAAGGTTTTTCCCCTCGAAGAGCAGGCCGCCCCAGCGGTCAAAAACGCGCAGTACTTCAATGATTTCCCCAGAGCCATTATCGCTGAAGAAAGTGAATTTGTCGTTTCGGCCGTTGCCGTCGGGCGAAAAGGCATTGGGGGCATAGATATCCCCTAGGACGATAGTGAGCTGGAAGCCATCGGAAACGATGCAGTTGCGGCTGTCGCGCACGATAATGCGCACATCCATGTTGTCGCGAGCCAGGAAATTGGCGGTAGGCTGCCCGGTATCAATCTCCTTAGGCAGCCACTGGTATTCCACCACATTGCCAACCGTAGTAGCCACCAGAGATACGGGTGTATTGGGGCGCACCTCCAGTTTTTCCAGGTTAAGCGTCACCCCCATCGTATCAGGGGCGATGATTTCGACGGGGAATTGCCGGGTACAGCCCAAATCGTCCAGTGCAGTAGCCAGATAATTACCGGGGGGCAAATTGGGGAATCTGGGGGATAAAGCGTAGGTCTCCCCCCCATCGATCGAGAAGATAACTGGCTTGCTTAAATCTACCAGGAATTCGATGAGGCCCAAGTCGTTGGGGCAGCGCGGCTGCTCCACTTCGATGGCGACGCCCAGCCCGTCGGGCGGTGGCACCAGTACCGAGCTAAGCGTGCGGCAGCCTTCAGCATCGGTGATGGTCAGGTGGTAAAGCCCTCCAGCAGTGACGGTGAGCGGGCTGCCGACCAGGCCTGTTTCCCAAGTGTATTCATAGAGGTCGGGGAAAAGATAAACTACGGCCGTATCGCAGATTTCCACGATGCTGTACTCAAACTCCGGCGGGGCGCTGCCACTCACCTCTACTTGCAGGCGGGCCCGGCAGCCGAAGGAGTCGATGCCAGTGAAGAAGTAGGTGCCGAAATCAGCTGGCTGCAAACCCAAGATGATGGGGGGAGAAAAAGGCTGCCCCTGCGGGTTAAGCCATGAAATCTCGGTGTAAAGGGAGTCGTTTAGGGGCTGCAACAACAGGGTGTCGCCCAGGCAGAGGGGGGGCAGGTCAAACTCCGGGCCGGGCGGTATGCGTACGGTGATGAATATCGTATCCGTATCTTCGCAACCCAACTCATTGAAGGCATGCAGGATGTAGAAGCCCTCCTGTTCGGGTTGAGCCGAGAAAAATACCAGCACTGAATCGTTGGTAATCGCGCCATTGAATTCCCAAAAATGGCCACTGCCGCCAGTACCGGCGATAGCTGCCAAATCGCCCTGGCATACGACCCGGTCGGGGCCGGCATCGGCGAAGGGCGGGTTGGCAATCAGGATGGAGTCAAGCACGGTGCAACAATCATCACTGAGGGTAAGGTAGTACCAGCCCTCGTTCCCGGCAAGGGGCAAACTGGCTTGCAGCCCTTCGGCCGACCAGCCGGACGCATGGTGCCATTGCACATTGGCCTGGCCGGTGAAGCACTGGGCAGGCAGTATGGCCTCTAAAGTGATGGTGTTTTGTTGGCAGTCAATGCGGCCGTCTATGGCGATAGCACAATCCCTGATTACCTCCGGGCAAAGGATATGGGTGGCAAATTCAGTCGTAGTGGTACTAGGGTCGCTAAAAACGGAATACTCCACCTGCAGGCCGATGGCGCAAAAGGGCAGGGTGCCGCTAACGCGGCCAACGCCGGAGAGGGTTTGCAGATTCCCCTGCAAAGCAAAAGGCGGCTGCCCCTGCGATTGGAGCCACATATTCATCGTATTGATGTTGCTTACGGCCGATACCAGCAAGAGGCTATCTTTCACCAGGGCAAAGCCTTGCACGCAGTCCACGCATAGGCCAAACGACAGCCCGCCTAAATCCTTGAGGCTACTATCCGGCATGATGGCATATACCCGAACCCGGTCGGCCTGTTGGCCCGCGAAGGCATTTACGTCCACGTGATAGTCGCGCAGCCGTAGGCTGTCGGTAAAGTATTGGGTGTAGCGCAAGGTGTCCCGGTTCTGGTTGGTCGTGCTGTTGTTGCTATCTTGCGGGTCGATGTAGGACAGGCCGCATTCCTCCAGGATGATGACGGCGGTTTGTGCTGGTACCAGGGAGAAAGAGGCATAGAGCGCAAAACATAGGCTAGCCGCCCTGCGCCAGGCCGCACAACGGTTCAATAGCATTCGACATGTCGTGATACAAGCGTTCATCAACGGTTTAATTAGCTTTACTCGCTCCACTCAGCTGGGTATGACAGGCTTTTTCAGTAAGGCCGATTACTGGTTTTGACTGTCTCTGCCAGGTAGCAAGAGCAAAAAACAAGCGGTCGCCAATGGAAAACTGCCTTGCAGGATGGCGCCGGCAGCATAGGGAAAAGGAGCTGTTTAGATAGAAGATTATGATTTGGGCGCATAAATGTAAGACTTTTTACATATTTGTGCGTAAAATTGTGCTTAGTTTATGTGCTTTTGGCCAATGGATGTTGTTATAAACTGGAAAGCAGCAAAAAGCTTTGAATATATTGGGTAGCGCGCATGATACAAAAATATGCTAAGAGCGATTGGCATATATATACGGCAGGTACTGGCAGCCTTGGTTTTTCTGCTCGCCATCGTAGTGGGGTTATACTTGTATCAGCACAACCGCAGCGAATTGTCCCGCATCCCCATCCTGCTCGAGCTTACGGATGCCTACGCCAAAGGCTGGGATGCGCTGGGGGGGCTGTCTGGTGCTTCTGTTTATGAGTTTTATCAATCTACGGCCATCAGCGGTGAAGAGCCCAGCCCTGGCAGCCTCCCGGGTGGGTCGGGTAGGGGTGAACTGCTCATCCGCACGGGCTGGGCAGCCGACAGCGTGCGGGCCAACCTGGCCCGGAAGGGCTTTTCAGCCCGCAAGCTGCAGCAAGCCCAGCGCTTTCTGGATTACGTGGACGAATACAAGGGGCAGGCCCTGAATGACATGTACCGCTCCAAGGTGCCCGCCAGCATCAAACTGGCTCAAGGTATCCTCGAATCCGGAGCAGGGCAGTCTTCTCTTGCCAAATCAACCCGCAACCACTTCGGCATCAAGGCCCGGCCAGGCCCGGCGGCCCGGGAGAAAATCGCCCGCCGCGAGTACAACCGCCTCAGCGATGAGGAGTTCCTCTTTACCGCGCCAGCCGTCGGCGCTTTCAACGCCTGGGATGACCACCCCTACGACCGCTTCGAGGTCTATAATTCGGTGGCCGATAGCTACGCCCGCCATTCGCAACTGCTCACCCGGCCCTGTACCCCTGGCCATACGGGCTGCTACCAGTGGATCTGGCAGGCCTTCCCCGTTAGCAGGGAAGAACACGACATCTCTGCAGCGGCTCGCCAATACCATCATCGTACCGGGAAAGCGGCGGATAGTTTTTTCCCTGGTCGCGCGAAGCTACCCTATTATGCGGCTTGTGCTGCAGGCCTGAAAATGGCAGGCTACGCTACCAGCCCAACTTATCACCAGAAACTCGCTTACCTGATCGAGACTTATGAGCTGTGGCGTTTCGATATGGCCTTGATCAAAGCGATGGGAGAAGGAGGTTGAGGCTGGGCCACAGCAGGTTAAAGGCACTTCGCTGCGAAAAGATGAAGTCGCTTTCGCAGCGATCTTTCCGTATTCCCTCAAAGAACTTTGTAAATTTGTGGCAGGCGCGGCTCATGAAGTAGCCGCGGCATGCGCGAATATTATTTTACTAACTACAACTCATGTATGCCATGAAGAACAATTACAACCACAACCAAAGCAATGGTTTCGGCTTGGGCCGGCTGTTTACGGCTCTAGGCTATCTCACCGCATTAATCCTCATCATCGGCCTGCTGGATAAGGCGGGGGTGCGCATCAGCCTTCCCGGGCAGGAAGATAAAAGCAGCAATGCTTCTTTTTACTCTAGCTCCCTTGGCGCTGCGGCCTCCAGTGAAAGCGCCGGCGATGATGCCATCGTCATCAGCGCAGAGCCATCGGTCGGCAAGGACAATGGGCAGGGCTGGGAACCCGTGGGCAGCTATGCAGGCAAAAGCAGTAGTACGCGTGCTCAGGGCAGCAAAGCGAGCTCTTCCACTTCGGTGGAAAACTGGATCGAGCGCTTTTCCAGTACGGCAGTGCAGCAGGCCGTACAAAAGGGCATACCAGCCGGCATTGCGCTGGCTGTAGGTATCGCCAAGCTGCAATCTGGCAAGCCAATCGACAGTTGGGAGGCCTTTATGGAGGAAGTTATCCTGCCTCTGGCACGGATTAAAAACACAGCAGGTGAAAATGAGCGCCGCGCTTATTTCAAATATTCCGCCAATAGCGAGCGCTGGGCCGAGGGGCTGAACCGCAGCGCTAGCTTCTCCGCCAGCGTGCTCAAAAACAATATCAAAAACTATGGGCTGAACAAGTACGACCGCGAGGTGACGGAAAAGCTGGCTAATGGCGAAGTGGTAGATGTGGAAATGGAGCGCAAAGCACGCGCGGTGGCCAATCAGGTGACCGCTTCTATCCGCACCGAAAAAGCGGTGGCACCCAAAAGCGAGCGCAGCCGCCGCGAAGCCTCCGAAAAAGCAGAGGAATGGAATACTTTCTATGAAGAATCCGTCGGCTATGAAGTAGCCCGCGAGGTAGCTCGGAAGAAATTGAAGAGTGGGCAGTACATCACCGAGGAAGATATGTCGCGCCTGGTAGAGGAAGCCAATACGGAAACATCTAAAGTGATGGGCAATAAATTGTCTTTCCTGGGCAGGAAAATCAATCCGAGCCACCCTGATGCCAAACAGATGCAGGACGTGTCGGACCCGCGCAATGCCCAGGCCCGCGAGGAACTGTATCAACGCAAGCTCCAGGAGCGGAAGCAGGGCAATTGAGGGTACTACGGCAGCTTGGGCGCGGGGGCATAGCTGCGTTGGGCTCCTGATGAAAAGCTTGACCGGGTACTGCTCAACGACAACGTAGCGACAACCAGCTGCGGTGGCAAGCTTATGGCTTAAACTGGACTTTGCCGCCCCAAATAACAGCCGTAAACTAAAACCCCACATTTTTTTCATAATTTTGCTAACGAGCAGTTGATCTATTCAAAATGTAGGTACAACTACTGAGCATGAGCCAAGCTTGCCGCAACCGTAACGAGAGGAGGCAAGCCGCTAAAATAATTGAGCCGATGACCACCTGCCGTTCATCAATGTCCTGGTGGGGCAAGCTGCCCCCTATACTGGCCTCCTTGACACTGGCTTGGAGCCTGGCCGCCCTTATCCAGGGGTGTACCCAGCAGGCGCCTTCCAATCCGGAGGGTGCCGTCCAATTGCGCATCGAGAATCTGAGTAAATTCGAGCTTGAAGAGGTGCGGGTAGAGGCCGGTGGAGGAGGGGTGGGCTTATTTTACAACCTGGCACCCCAGCAGAAATCAGACTATCAGGACTTTGACTATACCTATCGCTACGCTTTCGTACAAGTTGTTGCGCAGGGCGATACACTGAGTTTACAGCCCGTTGATTATGTGGGGGAAAGGCGCTTCCAGCGCGGAAAGTTTACACTCCAATTAAATCTGGTGGGAGACCCACCTCTGTATATGACTGTAAACTTCAAGGAGGATTGAGGGCTTTCGAGATGGGGCGCATTGAAAAGGATGGAAGGGGGGCACGCTTTTTTTACTGTTTACAAATTAAGCCAAATAACCTAGCTTTGAGCCGTTAAAAAAAATGCCCGATGGAATCCATCAATAAATACCTCGACCTCGCTGCACAGATGGCGGTCGAATATGCTCCTAAGCTGGCCCTGGCAGTCCTGCTGCTCTTGTTTGGTTTCAAGTTGGCCAATCGCCTTTCGCGCCTTTTGTCCCATATATTGGAACGGATGGGACTGAGTTCCAGTTTGTTGACCTTCTCCCGTTCGCTAGTTAATATCGCGCTAAAGGTACTGCTCGTTTTCACGGTGGCATCTGTAGCTGGGGTGGATATCACGGCCTTCGTAGCGGTGTTGGCTGCTGCGGGTTTTGCCGTTGGCCTGGCCTTGCAGGGCAGCCTCAGCAATTTCGCCGCCGGCATCATCATCGTGCTCTTCCGCCCTTACAAAGTGGGCGATTGGATCGAGGTGGAAGAGAAATTTGGAAAAGTGGAAGAGGTCGAGATTTTTAACACCATCATCGTTACCCCGGGCCGCAAGACCCTGATCATCCCCAATGGGCAAGTGGTGGACAATATCGTGACGAATTATTCCCGCAAGGGCATTATCCGCCTGGAGTTGAATGTGTCTATCCCTTACAGCGAGAGTTACCCCCGCATTAAGGAGATCATCACTCAAGAGCTGCTGGCTATTGAGCGGGTACTTAATGAACCCTTGCCGGAAATCGGCATCGAGGCCTACGACAGCCATAGCCTCTTGCTCGCCGTGCGCCCTTACGCCTTGCCAGATGATTATTGGAGTGTGACCTTCGAAGCTTATGAGCGCATCAAGGCTGCCTTCAACCGCAACGGCATCAAGGTGGCTTATGCTGAAGGGGTAGAGATTGGGACGATTGGGGAGTGAAAGGGGAGGGAAGGTTAAAGGGTAAGGGTTAAAGGTTAAAGGGGGGGGGCTGAAAAACTGCCAAATTTTGAGTTTGGTATCACCATACAAATCCAATTGATGATGCGCTTTACTTTGCTTATTTCAACCATCCTAATCATGAGCGCGACGTTCTTGCCAGGGCAGGGTGCTAGCTACTTGCAGGAAATGCAACAAAAATGGCAGAATGCCAGAGACTATACCATGGAACTAGCCGAGGCCATGCCGGAAGACGATTATGGCTTTGCGCCTACGGAAGACCAAATGCCTTTCCAGGCGCAGCTCTTGCATATTGTCAGCAACATGAACTGGCTCAGCTCGGCTTATCTGGGCGGGCAAAAGATAGGCTATGACTTGAAAGCTCAGGGTTACAGTAAAACAGAGGTGCTCGCCATACTTGCCGAAGGTTTTGAGCTGGCTGCTGCTGCTATCGCTGCGCTCCAACCATCGCAATTGGAAGAGCCCGTGGAGTTTTTTGCCGGCCCCATGAGCAAACGTCAAATCCTGACGCTTATGAATGACCACCTTACGCACCATCGGGGCCAATTGGCCGTCTATCTGCGCCTCCAGGGCGTCAAGCCGCCCCGGTATCGGGGGTGGTGATGTTTAGCGGATTAAGTCTGATCGCAACTTGATTAGGGGGCGATGTACTCTGCAAAGGATTGCGATTCTACAACCCTGTATTTCTCGAATCCTGTATCCCAACTAGCCGCAGTATCCGGCCAGGATTTTCGCCCACCACATTTCACGGGCTTTGAGGGTATTTAAAATAGCAGCCGCGGCTGTGAAGACCCAGCCACGGCTACCATTTTACCATCATCATATTAAGGCAGCAGCACTTTGTCGATGACGTGGATGACGCCATTGGAGCCCTGTACGTTCAGCAAGCTGGAGATGAGATTAGCTAAATCAGTGGTACCCGTATCGGCGATAGTGAGATTGTCCACATTTATGGTGATGGGGCCGTTGAGCGTCTGCACCTGCCCATTAGTCAAGTCGGTGGAGAAGATCCGGCCGGGCACGACGTGGTAGAGCAGCACCTGAGTGAGCAGCCCGACGTCGACATCGTCGATGCTGGAAGCGCCCAATGCGCCCAGCAAGGCGGCAAAAGCAGCATCGGTGGGAGCGAAGACGGTGAAGGGGCCGTCGCCGGAGAGCGTACCTGCCAATTCAGCTTTGACCACAGCGGCCACCAGTTGGGTGAATTCAGGATTAGGCGAGTTGGCGAAGCCGATAGCGATTTCTACGATATTCTCGCTGGGGGGCACCAGCAAACCATTAATGCGATGGATGACGCTGTTGAAGGCCACCGGGCTGAAGGTGTCGGCAGCTACCACATCAATATTGTTGACGGTGACACTGCCCATCGTGTTGATTTCAACTGCCGGACCAAGCAGAGTCGGATAGAATTTGCTTTGTAAATCAGCGGCGAAGAGGCGTCCGTCGATGATGTGGTAGGAGAGGATGGTCTGTAATTGATCTTCAGGGAAGGCAAAGATAGCGCTGATGTCGGTCAGGCCCAGTGATTCAAAAACAGAATTGACTGGTGCAAAAATGGTGTACTGGCCGCGGATTACTGCCCGGATCATGCGTACGCGGATAACGGCAATCTCAAAGAGTGAAATGTCATTGGCGCTGCGGAAGCTGATCGCACCTGCTATCGGCTGGCCATTTTCGTCCAGCCCAAGTTTGCCATACAGGTAATTGAGGATGCGCTCGACCTCTTCATCTGAAAGGTCTCGATACTTAGGGAAATCGTTCATATCGTTGATTTCCACGCCGAGGAACTGCTCGATATCGTTGAGCGTCATCGCCTCTTGTTCAATCTGGTTTTCCTTTTCGCAAGAAAATGTAAAAAGCGCTACTACGAACAGCAATAGCATGCTGATTCTCTTAGTCCAGTTGATCATCATTAGTTTGGTTTTTTATGAGAGAATAGAATTATCGGGTTTAGAAGCGAGAAAGGACGCTGGATGTTCGCAGCAGCACTGTTTAACAGGTTGTTTTGGAGCGCATTAGTCAATTCAGGTCGTTTTTACGATAAAATAATGCTTTTTTAGGAACAAAAGCGGAAAGCTCGGTCGGCGTAAAAATCAGGCAGTTTGGCAAAAGTTAAAAAAAGAGCAAAAAAAAATTGTCGTTTAGGAGTCATTATGTTATATTTGTGTGGCTGCAAGCCAATCTGCCACAGTTCGTCCTCCCGCTCTAGTGGCACCTAAGCTGAGCTTTCCAGCAGCAAGCTAGCGCTCCCTTTCGCTGGCGACAACTCACCTGTATGCTCCCCAACCCTTCTTTGGATGTGCCTGCTTAGCGCTTAGCAGTTCTAGTGTCGAGCAGGCGATGTTCATGGTTTTCAGCAAAGCGGTAACGCTTTTGCTTATGCCTGGATAAAATGTAAAGAGCTATTCATTCACATTAAAACCTGTTATCATGAAACAACATGCACTTCAACTCCTGTTCTTTCTAAGCTTATTCCTGCTTCCAGCGCTGGGCACGGCACAAGTAGCCGGGCAAAACCCCGTGCTGCCCCTTAGTAAAAACAACGGCTACCAATTGGGCGTCGGCACCTTGCCGGTAGTAAATGGCGACCTGCTGGGCCGCATCCAGATCCGCGGCTGGGTTACGGATGGGTTTTACCATACGGGCGGGCAGATCAGCTCCATCGTCACCGGGCCGGTCAACAACGAAGGCTTCCCGGCCAGTATGTTGTTTGCCACCGGCTACCCCAGCCTGACGACCCGCATGGCCATCACGAATGCCGGTCGCGTGGGCATCGGCACCGAAGCCCCCGATTTCGACTTGCACACCGTGGGCAATACCCATACCACCGGTAATTTCTGGGGCCGCATCCACTTCGACGACAACCAGTCGAGCGACGAAGCGCCTAATTCCTATACTGACGAGGCCTACTTTGAGCTCAAGCAGCGCACGGTTTTAGGCGTGCCTGCCGGGATGGGCTCGCATGGCGGCCTGCTCACCATGGCCCCCGGCTCTAGCAGCAACGACCACCAGCTCTTCTTCGGCGATGATGGCATTTTCCATCGCCGCTGGGATGGTGGGGCTGGAAGCTGGGCCGGTGCAGCCTGGCATAAGCTGCTCACGGGCGAAGACATCAATGGCACGCCCAACCACATCGCGAAATTCACTGCGCCCAATGCCATCGGCGACAGCCAGTTGTGGGACGATGGGGCGCAAGTGGGCATCGGCACTATAGCCCCTGCTGCCGGCTTCTTGCTGGATATTGCTGGCGCTACCCGCATCGGCGGGAAAGTAGCTATTGGCACCGGCAACATGCCCAACGTGCTGGGTATCAACAATACCGCCAACTACAGCCTCTTCGTCTCCGGCGGCATCCTGACCGAAGAAGTCCTGGTGCGTACGGGCTGGGCCGACTATGTCTTTGAAGCGGATTACCCCTTGCCGAGCCTCGAAGCTGTAGAGCAGCACATCCGGGAAAAAGGGCATCTGCCTGGCGTGCCTTCTGCTGCCCAGGTAGAGGCCAATGGCTTGGGGCTGGCCGAAAATGCCGTGAACCAACAAGTGAAAATCGAAGAATTGTTTTTGCATGTCATCGAGTTGAACAAAGCAGTCCAGGCTTTACAAGCAGAGAATGAGGGGCTCAAATCCCGGATTGAAACCCTGGAAAATCATTGAGCTTTGCCTAACCTAAAACCACGAGGACATGAAGACTATAAGTATGATTTTTATCGCCTTCCTGAGCCTGAACATCGTTTCGGCCCAGGTCTTTCGCGATATCGTCGAGAAAAATGCGAGCCAGCCTTTCGAGCGCATCGTTCATGAGGTCGAGGCTTATTACCAAGGTAAAGACAAAGGGCGCGGCACGGGCTATAAGCAGTTTAAACGCTGGGAGTATTTCAATGCCAGCCGCTTGAGTGCAGACGGCAGGCTACAAAACGTGCCCCGCCGGGTTTTAGATGAATTCCTGGCTTACCAGAGCGCCTACCAGCCTCCCGTGGAGCTGAATTTCGACTGCGAGTGGGAAGCAACGGGCGGTACGGCCTACCAGCTCATTGCCAGCGGGCACAACGGCGGCTTGGGCCGGGTCAATTGCATCGTGCCCGACCCCGATAACCCGTCCATCATCTATGCCGGCACCCCGGCTGGGGGCTTGTGGCGCACCGACAATAATGGCGGCGTTTGGAACCCTGCCGTCCCTGCTTCTAATTGGACGCCGCTCACCGACGGCTTGCCCAATATCGGCGTGTCGGGTATCGCCATCGACCCTAGTTCGCCGGCCGGCGCTCGCACGCTCTACATCCTGACTGGCGATGGCGACGGCAGGCATAACGCTTCTCTTGGCGTGCTGAAGTCTTTTGACGGCGGTGGCACCTGGTACCTCACCGGCCTGAGTTGGAGCATTACCGACTTTGTATTTGGGTATAAATTGCTTCTGCATCCGGATGATCCGGATATCCTCTTCGCCGCAACCAGCGCCGGGATATTCCGCACGCTAGACGGCGGCATGACTTGGGGGAATGTCCGGGCCGGCTTGTTTTTCGATATCGAATTCCGCCCTGGTACCCCCGATACGATGTACGCCGCCTCCAACAATAACGTCTTCCGCAGCATCGATGGAGGCGCCAACTGGTTGCCGGTGGCGGGCATGGGGTGCAATATCGGCAACGCCGGCGTCCGCCTGGCCATTGCCGTCACCCCGGCTGACCCCGACTACGTTTATGTGCTATCAGGCGGCAACCTGCCCGATGGCATGGGCGGCGGCCTGGCGGGTACCTTCAGCGGCTTGTACCGCTCAACCGATAGCGGGGGCTGTTTCCAGCTGCGCGCTACCACGCCCAATATCCTGGATGGGACTACCACTGGCGCTGATACCCGGCAGCAAGCTGGCTACGACCTCTCCATCGCCGCTTCCCCCACCGATCCCGAGGAGGTCCATGTTGGCGGCATCAATTGCTGGCGCTCTAACGATGGCGGTCAAACCTGGATAATCACCTCCCATTGGAACGAAGCCACCATAGGTGCTGGCGATTATACCCATGCCGATATCCACGCGCTGGAGTACATCGGCAATACACTCTACTGCGGCAGTGACGGCGGTGTTTATTTAACGACTAATAATGCTGATGATTGGGTCAATATCTCCCAAGGGCTTCAAATCACCCAGTACTACCGCATCGCCGCTTTCTCGGATGGGGGCATAGATTACCTCATGGGCGGTACCCAGGATAACGGCCTCAACCTGATCCGGGACTCTGGCTCGGGTTTCGGCAATCTGGAGCATTGGGAAGGTGCCGATGGCTTCGAGTGCTCGGTGGATATTGCCGGGGGCTTTGTGTATGGGACCACCCAAAACGGCCCAGTAGCCAGGTTTGCCTATCCATCCGGCAGTTTTTCTTTCGTCACCCCGGCGGCAGCAGGCAATGGCGCCTGGCTCACGCCCCACGTCTTTGACCCCGCCAACAGCGCCCTTTACGTCGGTTATCGCGATCTGTGGCAGACGATAGACGATGGAGGCTCCTGGAATAATATTTCCAACGGCAACATCGATACGACTGGCTTGTGTGCCCATATCGATGTGGCGCCGTCTGATGCTAATGTAATCTACGTTGCCAAGCCACTGAACCTGTACCGTACTACGGATGGCGGCACCTCCTGGAGCGATATCACTGGTACCTTACCAGCTTCGGTTGCCAGTGTCATCACCTATTTTGCCATTGACCCAGTCAACCCCGATCGCATTTGGGTGACGCTGGGTGGGTTTTTAAACCAAACCACTAGCGGATATCAGACCGGCCTGAAAGTCTTCTTTTCTCCCGATGGCGGCGCTACCTGGCAAAATATCTCTGGCAGCCTGCCCAACATCCCTGCCAATACCATAGTTTACCAAACAGGAAGCGACGATGGCCTATACGTCGGCATGGACGTGGGGGTGTATTACCGGGACAACACGCTGGAAGACTGGATTCTGTTCAGCAACGGCCTGCCCAACGTGATCATCTCCGAGCTGGAAATCAACTACGCGACGGGCAAGCTCGTCGCCGGCTCCTTTGGGCGGGGTGGCTGGCAGACCGACTTGTTCAGCACTTGCAACCGCATTTGCCTCAACTGCCCGGTTTTTTCCAGCATTCAATCTCTATCGAATACCTATGCTTCTGAATCCTGCATTTATTCCTCAGCGGAGATCTTTGAAGAAACCGACCTGGTTTACCGGGCCGAAGATTTTATCCTGCTGACCGAAGACTTCCATATCAGCAGTTTCAATGGCGCTTCTTTCCACGGTGCTATTGCGCCCTGCGGCTTCAGCGGCCTGCAGCAGGTGGCCAACCAGCGTCAAGTCTCAGGCTATTATGTCGGCAAATTACCTGGCTCGGGGTACGCGTCTCTGGAGGCTGGCGGGCGGGTTAAAACCCAGACGGTGATGGCGGAGGGGAATCCGTTCAAGGCCTATCCCAACCCGGCTTATGATGTGCTGACGCTGGAGTTCGAATCGGGGCTTAGCGGCCGGGCTGATGTCACCTTATATAATGTAGTCGGCAAGAGAGTGCGCCTATTGGAGAGCCAGGCTTTGTTTGGGGCAGGGGGCGAAAAGCGCAGCTATAGCCTCCAGGGATTGCCCGGCGGCACCTATGTCCTGGAGGTCAGGGCTAGCGGGAAGCGCTATTTCCAGACGGTCATCAAGCTAGATAGCGGAGGAGGGCATGGCTTGTAGTTTTAACAAGGGCACTTGCCCGGCA
>CAYSPJ010000069.1:0-5037 GCA_964432875.1 uncultured Phaeodactylibacter sp.
TGGCGGCAAAATGGCGGCGGCTTAACCGTCAACAACCTCGTTCATGGGGCACTAGGGACTTATCAGTGTCCATAACCGCCAAGGCCTCCCCCGCCTGATGGCGGGGGAGGCCTTGGCCCCAGGCTTTACCGCCCCATTCTCAGCGCCCGGCAATATGCCTGCCGCTTAAGGCATCTTTTTCAAATTTAGCCAGCGCATTGGGATAGTCTAAAGTCACCTTGAAGTGCTGCAGCCCGGAGCCTCCCAAAGCGCCCATTACCGCTTGGCCCGTGAAGCGGGAGAAGTAAGCCAGGTAGTGGTCATCTGCTCGAGAGCAGAACCAGACCGGCCCCACCTCTTGCCCAGCCACCGTGATAGACGGCACTTCAATCATCTTCACATTGCCCAATTCTTGATCAGCCTGTTCCACTACTTTCCAATCGGGATGAGCTTGCTGCCATTCCTCAAAAATGGATTCGATGATGAATGATGCAGCAATAGGCGCGTTTAGGGTAGAATCCCCCATTGCCCGGCTAGCCTCAGAAGTAGGCAACAGCTTGGCCCCCGTATCCAGTATCATCGGTATCGCCTGGCCATCTATCTCTACCATCAAGCGGGGGAAATTGGCGACGCGCGCGCCGCTGCGGTCTTTCATGAAAGAAACCGGGATAGTATGAGCTTCCAGGGGGGATAAAGGAGGCTGATAGCAGGACAATTGCTGGCCGGGATAATCAATAGACCAGCAATACTGGCCAAACCAGCTCTGGCCCAGGGTCCCATCCGCACCGCAATCCAAATCGCCTTGCCCGTAGGGCAGCAGCAGGGCTTCGCTTTTACCCGTCAGGGGCAAACCAGCCGGCGCCAGCAAACCGTCCAGGTCCACAAAAGTATTGCCCGACTCATCGGTGAAGTAAACCATACCTACCCGCCGCGCGCCTTCTTCCAGTAGAAAGGAACCGCCAGCGGTATTGGCAAAAAAGGTCAGCGCCCCGCCAACGGATTGAGCTTTAACATAAAGGAGGTTGTTGGTGAAAGTGCAGGAGATAAACTGCGGTTCGCTTTGCTGGGCGCTTCCCAAGCTGTAAGCTGCTACGACGATTGCAAGGGTGGTAAGGGTTGCTCTGAAATTCATGGCATTTTTGTTTTTGATGTTATACATTGCGCTCCTCCGGGTTGATGTTTTTTTTGAAATTTGATGTAGTACATGTGCATAAAAACCGGAGAAAACATTACAAAAAAACATCATGCAACAAGCGTGCCAAAAATCGCTAGTGCCCCATGAATGAAGTTGTTGAACATTAAGCCGCCGCCATTTCGCCGCCAGGCCAAACCACCCTATCGCCCAAGTGGCGCATCAAGCATCCGCACGCAAAAAACTAAAAACATTCAAAACTGCTGAAAATATCCCCAGCAAAGCCTACCTTTGGCAACGTACAACTAAAAGTACTACCATGCACGACTTTTTCTCTATCAACCGCAACGCGCTGATCATGCGCCCCAAGCCTGCTCTAATCGACTGGGTCAACTCGATTTTCCCCGATGCCCCAGTAAGTTATGACGATCTTGGCAAGCACGATAGCCTGGATATCTTCCTCATCCCCGACTTCGATTCCGTAGATGAATCGCTGGAGTGGGTGAAAGAAAATTGTGAAGACTTCCTTTCCTACGCCTTGGAAGATTGGTGTACCGATGAAAAAGTTTGGCCACAGCCGCTGGAATGGGAACTGCTGGAAAACCTTTTCGACTACTCTATCCAAACGGTCGTAGTAGATACGATGGATGAAGGCTACGACGAGGAGGAAGAAGACGAGGCTGATATAGACTTCGACTTCGAGGATAATTAGTGTCTGCCTTTATAGTCCGATAGCTGCGTTGCGCTGTTTATCGCGCCAAGCGCCGAGGGTGGATCATATTTTCCGGGCTAAGGGCCTGCTTCAACTCCTCCTCAGATAGCAGCCCTTTATCCAGCACCAGTTGATAAACCGACTGGCCGCCGGAGAGTGCTTCTTTAGCCAAGTCCGTACATATTTCATAGCCCAGCAAAGGGTTGAGCGCGGTAACCAGGCTAATGCTGTTTTCAACCAGCTCCCGACAGCGCGCCTCATTGGCAGTAATACCATCAATACAGCGCGTTCGCAGCGTATGCATGCCATTGATCAGCAAACCGATAGATTCGAACAAACATTGCGCCATAATCGGTTCGAAAGCATTCAGCTCCAATTGGCCCGCTTCTACCGCCATATTGAGGGTGAGGTCATTGCCCATCACCTTAAAGGCGATTTGGTTGACCACCTCCGGGATGACGGGGTTGACCTTGCCTGGCATAATGGTCGAGCCAGGCTGCACCGCCGGCAAGTTGATTTCATTGAAGCCCGCCCGCGGCCCGGAAGACAGCAAGCGCAAGTCATTGCAAATCTTTGACAACTTGATCGCCAATCTCTTGACGGCAGAAGAAAACATGATGAAAGCGCCGGTATCCTGGGTGGCTTCCACCAAGTTGGCTGCCCGGACGATTTTCAGGCCCGTAATCTCACCCAGGTGCCTGATGACTTTCTCAGCATACTCCGGATCGGTATTGATGCCGGTGCCGATAGCCGTAGCCCCCATGTTGACCTCCAGGAAAAGTGCGGTGTTTTGCTCCAGGCGGGCGATCTCCTCACCCAAGGTGACCGCATAGGCTTCGAATGCCTGGCCCAGCGTCATCGGCACAGCATCCTGGAGCTGAGTGCGCCCGATCTTCAGGATGTGGTGAAAGGACCTGCCTTTCTCCTCAAAGGAAGCGATGAGCGCTTGAAGCGCTTCGGCAAGCTGAGTGGACTTGCTGATCAAGGCGATACGCACCGCTGTAGGGTAAGCGTCGTTGGTAGATTGGGATAAATTGACGTGATTGTTGGGGTGGCAATATTCATATTGCCCTTTACGGTAGCCCATCAATTCCAGCGCCCGATTGGCAATCACTTCATTGGCGTTCATATTGGTAGAAGTGCCGGCCCCGCCCTGGATACGGTCCACCACAAAGTGCTCATGCCATTGGCCGTTCAACACTTCGCGGCAAGCGGTGTCAATTGCATCGGCAATTGGCGCAGGGAGCTGCCCCAGTTCTTCATTAGCCCGTGCGGCGGCCATTTTGACCATCGCCAGGGCATTGACCAACTCAGGGTGAAAACTGATGGGCACGCCGCTGATCGGGAAATTTTCCAGTGCGCGCAGGGTTTGAATGCCATAATAGGCATCCGCTGGCAATTCTTTATCGCCGATAAGATCATGTTCGTTGCGAAAGTCGGTCATGTGTGATACGGCTTATTCTGGTTGATATTTTACCCCCGAAGTACAAAGGCGCAAAGAAACGGATCACACTTTGCGCCTTTGCCTTGGTGGCAGATTACGATGGGGCCTCCTCTGAGCAGCCCCTTAATACTGTGCCTTTATCAGCTTGAGGCGTTGGGCTTTGCCCGGCGTACCCACCTCCAGCCAATATAGGCCAGCCGGGTATGAGCCAAGGCTCAATTCAGCCTGCAGCGCGCCCCCAAAGGTAGGGAAGAAATTGCTAAACAAGAGCTGCCCCTGGCTATTAAAAAGACGGAGCAAAGCTCCCGCGGCATCCAGCTCGCCCTGAATGTAAACCTGATCTGTGCTCGGGTTGGGGAAAGCCTTCAATGACCAGGCTTCCGGCAAGTCTTCTACCGAAGAAGCCAGGCAACCCGTACCATTCGGGTTGTAATTCACTGGCAAGCTATAAGCGTTGCGGCAGCCACTGATCGCGTTTTCCAACTCCAGCCGGTAGCGCCCGCTGGCTTCTGCGCAGTACTCCTTTTCATTTGCCCCGGGGATCAGCTCGCCCTCATAGAACCACTGCAGGTAGTAAAACTCAGGCAGTGCCGCCGACTCATATAACTTCAAACGGTTGCCAAAATTCTGGAATACTGGCGCCGGGGGCGTCGGAGCAAATTCCACAACAACCGCAGCAGAGCTTGCGCTACAGCCTTCGGCGGTAGTGTGTACTACCCAATAGATGCCATTCTCCAAAACGCCCAGGCTATCTGCGCTAGCTTCAAAAACCGGCAGGCTATCCTGATACCATTGCAATCCCGGCACGAATGGCGTGTGCAGCAACACCGAATCCCCCTGACAAAGCATCGCAGCAGGAAGACCAGACAGCAGCGGCGGCAGCGGTTGCTCATAGACGGTAATGGTATCGGCCGAGCGGACCGTATCGGTAGGATGAACCATATTGAGTGTTGCTTCCAGCCCGCCATTGATATAGAAGCCGTTCGAGCTTTGCGTAAAATTGATGGCCCCGCAGAAGTCATCGGCTCCCTCGGGGAAGCCATCCCGGTCCATCACGCGCAAGACATAATTGCCCGGCTCGATCAGGAGATTAATAGCAAAGCCTACTGGCGGCTGGGCATTATTGATCACTCCCGAGTTGAATACTAGCTCCCCGGCAGGGTCGAAGACCTCTACGTACAAATCGGGCGCCCCGCCGAAGAGGTCATCGCATGTTACGCTTTCTACGACCACCCCGGCGAGCAGATAGCCAAAGGTATCAATGACCGCTTGATAGGACACCTCATAAACCCCCGGCTGCTGATAGGTTTGCGGCCCAGGGTTTTCCAACATCGAGATATTGCCGTTGCCAAAATCCCAGAGGTAGGAGAAACCTGGCTGGCCCAGAGAAGGGACATTATTGGCAAAGCTGGCCGTAACTACCCCGCAGCCCGTATTGTTTTCCAGCGTAAAGCCTTCGGTGATGCTCGCCCCGGGGAGGATGAGGATGGGGAAGGTAAAAGCCGTGGTTTGAGAAAGCACCAGGATTTGAGCTTTGACGACCACCTCTACTAAATACAAACCAGGTAATAACGGGGTGCCACATATCTTGCCGCAGCCATCGGTTTCATCTGCCGGGTTGAAAACCGTCTGGCTGGCTTCCCAGCTCAAGCCTGGAGGTAGATTGGATACCGACAGGATGGTAATTTGCGAAATCGTAAGCCCTGGAGGCGTATCCGGGTCATTGACCGGAGTAGTCGTTTTGGGCAAGCGAAAGCTCAGGTCGCCATC
>CAYSPJ010000069.1:5137-6279 GCA_964432875.1 uncultured Phaeodactylibacter sp.
CCTGGAGGCGGCAAATGCGCGTACCCGTATTTCAGAAAGGCCCGTTGCTGGAGATAAAAATAACCGGGAGTGAAAGCTCCAGCGGCTTGAGGCGCCGGAGCGAGTTTATAATCAGTAGCAGCTCTGGCTCCCGGGCCTGAGCTGCGTGATTAGACTTGTTGCGATGGGGCGCCATTTTTAGGCTGGATAATCCCCATCGCAACAAACCTAAATTGCTTAACGGCGGCTGATGGCCAACTTGCGGCTGGCAATTTCCCGCCCATCGCTGAGGGAATACACATAAAAACCATTCGGCAGTTTAGAGCCGTCGAAGTCAATCAGGTTGTCACCCGGCAAGATCTGCACGCGCTCGCGGTGCAATATTTTGCCGACCACATCACGCACCACGAAGTCAAACGCGCCACTGCGCTCGGCCTTGACGGCAATCTGAGTCCAGCCGCTGCTGGGGTTCGGGTGGTTGCTGATGCTGAAGGAGGTAGCGAAAGTCTCCCGTGTGCTCACCATGAAGCAGTTGGCAAAACCTTCCTCCTCAACGTGCAGGAAGTAGTTGCCGGGCTCCAGGTCATCCGGCATGATGACGGTAGGGTCGAGGAAACCCGTGCGGATGGTTGCCTCTACCTTTAAGTCATAGACGCCCTCACTCCCAGGCTGAGGCGTACCAAAGATGACGATGCAACCTTTGTCGAGCTTGGGGAAGACACAATCCGGCGGATTACATACGTAGTCGAAGCCAGCCGGAAGGTTTTCGATTGCATCTTCAGGCGCGATGTCCACTGAGTTGATTGGAATCTCTCCGAAAGGCGAGGGATAAGTCTGCGGGATGTTAAAGGTAAGCGTGAGCCGGTAGTAAGACCCCACGCAAGCGGTATCCATGATGCCGGTACCCGGCCGCTCCGGTGAAAAAGGCAGTGGTGAAATCACTACAGAGTCCGGCAGGTTGCCGTCCGGGTCGCAAGTCGTTTCCTGCGCAAAGGCCGCGCTGCAAGCTGCAAACCCTAAAAGGAGTAGAACTATTTTCTTCATAGTAAAAGGGAATTTGTTGAATTACTGAATTTGGAGATGCAATATAAGGCATTCCAATTTTATAAACACCAAGTGAGGGCAAAAATAACAAATAATGGGAATGTGTACGACCTATCCTG
>CAYSPJ010000069.1:6379-10459 GCA_964432875.1 uncultured Phaeodactylibacter sp.
CAGGTCAATGATATTCACACCATTAGCCAACAAGGATTGGGGGACGGAGTAACTGGGGATTTCAGCCGCTACGGTAGCTAGTTCGCCCGGGCTCAACCCCAGGAGGTGTTCCCGATCAGCCTCGCGGCTAAAGAGCAACTGGCTCACCTTCAATACCGAACGATAGTCTTCTTCCGAATGGATGCGGACGGTCAACTCTTCAGCCAGTAAGCGCTTGAGCTCTTGGGGGTTGTTGGCTAGCTCCCGCTCCCGGCTCTCGATCTCCTCTTGGGACTTGAAGGTGAAGTAGCGAGTAAATTTGGCTATATCCGCATCATCGGCATTAATCCAAAACTGGTAGAACTTATAAGGTGTAGTCATGGCAGGATCAAGCCAAAGGTTGCCCCCCATGGACTTGCCAAACTTCGTGCCGTCAGATTTGGTCAGCAGCGGGGTCGTCACGGCATAAGCTTTACTGCTCAGGTTGCGGCGGATGAACTCCGTACCGGAAGTGATATTGCCCCATTGATCTGAGCCGCCCATTTGCAGGATGCAGCCATATTGCTTAAAGAGCACCTGAAAGTCATACGCCTGCAGCAACTGGTAGCTGAACTCAGTAAAGGAAATCCCTGAATCCAGGCGCTTTTGTACTGATTCCTTCGACATCATGTAGTTAACCGTCAGCGTCTTGCCCACATCGCGCAGGAAATCCAGCACATTCATGCCCTGGTAAAAATCCAGGTTATTGAGCAACAAGGCTTTGTTTTCAGCATGTTCAAAGTCGAGAAACTTATAAACCTGCTGGATCTGGCGCTCGAGGTTGGCATTCAATTCATCAAATGATTTCAGCTCGCGCTCCGAATCCCGCCCGGAAGGGTCGCCGATACGGCCAGTAGCCCCGCCCATCAGTACGATGGGTTGGTGGCCCGAGCGTTGGAAAAGCGAAAGCAACATCAGCTGCACGTAGTTCCCAATCGTCAGCGAGGCAGCGGTAGGATCGAAACCGATGTACCCTCTAATCTGCCCTTTGCTCAACACTTCTTCCAAACCGGGAGTGGCATCGTGCAACATACCCCGCCATTGTAATTCTTCCAGAAAATTCATTGCGTGTTTTGATTTTGGTTCGCGATTGTCATCGTGGGCGCAAATTTAGCCTTTTTGCCAAGTTTTCCGAACAAACCCAATATTTTGCCCTAAGGTTCCGCCTTGAGCATCCATAATTAATCCTATCTTTCCCCACTAAAGCCAACTGCAATGGATTACGAAAGCTCAACAAAATACTGGCAGGCCCACGCTGCCCAATTGGTACAGCATTATGAAGAGGGCCGCTATTCATTTATCCCCCACCTAATGCCTCAGACGGCCGTACACACTTCCACTCCCGAACTGCTACAGATATTGAAAGGGCGCCTCGGCAACAAACTGCTTCAGGAAGCGCTGGACCCGGGCCAGACCATACCTAGCCCCTTGGCAGGTATGCGCTCTACAGACTGGATCAAGTACACTAATATGGTGGGCATCAACGTGCGCACCATCCAGAGTTTTTGGAATATCGTCAAGTATGCCCTCACCCTGCCCGAGGCTCAGCAGTCGATCCACCTGCTGCCCATCTGGGAGCCAGGGGTGGTGTCCAGCCTCTACGGCATGGCAAGCTGGAATATCAACCCCGAGTTTTTTAGCCCGGAACTGGCCGCAACCGTCCCTCAGCTCGATACGGTTGAAAAACAATTAAAGGCCGTGGTGAACCTCTTGCATGCCACGGGCCGCATCGTCGGCATGGATGTCATCCCGCATACCGACCGCTATTCGGAGATAGCGCTGGCCAACCCCCGCCATTTTGAATGGCTGCAACGCCGGGGCCAACAAATCATCAACCACCGGGCAGACTTGCATGAGGAAGTTGAGCATGCTATTTTCCTTTTCCTGCAAGCACAGGGCCCGGCTAGCGATGGCATCGAACCCGCCAAAGATGCCCGGCATTTATTTTCCGAGGGCTATCCCGAAAGCGCGCGCCTGGAGTTGCTCTTTGGCGCGCCGGATGATCATGCCCGCCGCCAGCAACGCCGCACCTGGCTGGTTCAGCACCTTTACGAGCTGGGCTATGAGCCCCTGCCAGCCACGATGGGTCCACCCTATCGCGGCATCGAGATCGATACCCGCCCCGAAGCCAGCTCAGTTGACCAAGAGGGGCGCATCTGGTACGATTATAAAATCAGCCAACCTCAGGAGATGTCGCGCGTATTTGGGCCGCTCACCCGCTACAAACTCTACGAGCGGCTGGACGATAACCGCAATTGGGAGATCGATTTTGACCGGCCACGGCCGGAAACCTGGGCGTATGTGTGCCGCCATTATGACGCCATACAACAGGCTTTCAATTTTGACTTTATGCGGGGTGATATGTCTCATGTGCAGATGCGCCCGCAAGGCGTGCCGGCTGAAGCTGATTTTTACTACGACCTGCACAAAGCCGTGGGTATCCATATCCGCAAGGCCAAACCCTACTTCGGCTATTTTGCCGAAAGCTTTCTGGTTGCCCCCGGCTTCATCGCCTACGGCAATGAAATCGACCACCTCGAGATGGCTGATGCAGACTCCACCCTGGGCGATTTGCAAAGCATGACCGTGGGCAGCCCGCGCTTCCTCCGCGAATGGCGTTGGTACCTGGATATCCTCAAAACGCGGAGCTTCGCCCCCAATTTCACCATCATGACCGGCGATAAGGACGACCCCCGCTTCGATGAGTTCTATCTCCGGGGCAATGAAGCCCGCCTCTTTATCGCGCTTTTCCTGACCGATATGCCCAGCTATATGGCCCTCGGCTTTGAATGCCGCGACCCCCACCCTACCCCGGCTCCGAATGAACACTATACCAAACTATACGTCTTTCAGCTCGGCGATGGGCCCAAAGCCACCAAAGGCCCTTATGTCTGGGGGGAAAACGCCCTCCTCTTTTCCAATCTGACCCGCCTGCGGCTACTGGCGGAGGAAATCCTGCCCCAGGTTAGTGGCGCGGAAACCCTCTGGCTACTGCCGCCCGACCCCACCGCTGGCACCCGCACCATCGCCTGGACTCAAGCCGGGCTGTTCCGCTATATCTTCGCCCTTAATCTGGATACGGAACAAGCTGCTCGCAATATTAAAATACCCCGCCTCCCCCGGGAGGCCGGCAATCGGCAACCGCGCCCCCGCTTTTCTACCTATACGGAAACCATCGATTCTAAACCCTTGCTCTTCAATGGAAAGCACTACCAGCTTGACGAGCTGTTGCCTGGCGAGGGGCAGGTGTTCGAACTGGGCTAGCCATTTGCCCTCGCTTCGATGTCCTCTTTAACGCTTTTCTGCTTATTGGGCAGCGTACCAAAGACATAGTCCCAAAACGGAGAGGAGACCCCATACATCGAGGTGTCATCCTGATAATGATGGATGGCATGATTGACCCAGAGTACTCTAAGGAAATTGTTGGGAGGGCGGAAGGCGTGTACAGAGTAGTGCACCGTCAGATAGAGGACGTAGCCAATGCCAAACCCGGATAATAGCCCGTAGCCATATCCCCCAAACACAAGCTGGAAAAAGGTGTAAAAAATGATGAGGTAGATGATAATGCCAAGCGGCGGCATCGCCAGGCGGGACTTGTCTTTCGGGTAATCATGGTGGACGCCGTGGATTAAGTAGGCGAGGCGCTTGCGCTTTTCAGTGGTGGGCTCAAGATGATAGAGATTGCGATGGAGGAGGTACTCTGCCAGTGTAAACATAAACACCCCTAACCCAAATAAGCCCAGCGTCTGAAGGGGCGTATAGCCCCCTGTTTCGATGGAACGATAAAACAGCCAGCCGGAAAAAACAACCATCATCCCGATAGGGACCAAAATGTGCGTGCGGGTCAGATAATTGAGCCACTTGCTTTGAAAAAGATCAATAGAGACGTTTTCGTTGGAAGCGAATTTCTTCTGTTTCATGTATATCGGTTTTTATGTTGATTGCTATTGCCGAACTATTACCATACACAACACGACAAAACAGAAATTATTACAATCTTAACCGCCCTTCCAGCCGAGTGGTTTCATCGGAGTAAAAAAAATGCCCGTCCTTTCGCTGTTG
>CAYSPJ010000069.1:10559-26992 GCA_964432875.1 uncultured Phaeodactylibacter sp.
TGGCGCAGATAGCGCTTGTACTTCATGCGGTAGGCGCGGTAGATTTTACGATAGCGGGCATAGGAATCTTCCGAGGCAGGCATCTCGCGCATGAAGCCTTGCTGCTTCATCCAATCATCGTTATAAATCTTGCCGAGGTAGCGGCTACCATGATCGGGGAAAAGCACAACGACCACATCGGTCGGCTTGAGCTCGCTCTTGATGCGGAATACCGCCTGCATGGCTGCTCCGCTGGAGTACCCCACGAGCAAACCCTCCATGCGGGCCAATTGGCGGGCCCGGTGGGCACTGCTGCGGTCAGTGACTTTGATAAAATCATCGATGAGGTCAAAAGCGACATTATCGGGGATGATGTTTTTGCCCAGGCCTTCCACTTTATATGGATAGATCTCATCCTTGTCGAGAAGGCCCGTCTCCCAGAACCGCTTCAAAACCGAGCCATAGGCATCAACGCCTACTACCTTGATATCCGGGTTCTGTTCCTTGAGATATTTGGCCGTGCCAGAGAGGGTACCGCCAGTGCCGGCACAGCAGACGTAGTGCGTAATCTTACCTTCTGTATCGCGCCAAATCTCCGGGCCTGTGCTGTGGTAATGAGCACCAGCATTATCGAGATTGTAGTTTTGCCCCAGGTAGAAAGAATTGGGGGTATCGCGCGCGATCTGCTCCGCCCGGGAATAGTAGGAACGCGGGTCTTCCGGCTCTACATCTGCGGGGCAGACGACTACTTCAGCCCCCATAGCGCGCAGCAGAGCGAGCTTTTCCTGCCCGGCCTTGCTCGTCACGGTCAGGATGCACTTGTAACCTTTCATCGTGCAAACAATGGCCAGGCTGTAGCCGGTATTGCCCGAAGTCGCTTCCACAATAGTAGCCCCAGGCTTGAGCTTACCAGATTTCTCAGCTTGTTCCACCATATAGAGGGCAATGCGGTCTTTAGCTGATTGGCCGGGGTTGTAGGCTTCTACTTTCCCATAAACCTGGGCGGGGATGTCGTGGCAGATCCGGCTAAGTTGAATTAACGGAGAATTGCCAATAGTTGCTAATATGTTATCGTATCGCATAAAGGTGCTGATTTAGCGTACAAAATAATTTGTCCTCAAATAGTTGCATGCTGCTCAATTGTAACAGCAAAATTATAATTTCGCCTCGCAGCTTGCGTTCATGCAGGAAGCGATAAAGGGGATACACCAAAATCCGATTGCAATATTAACAACGAACTATCATAAAAAAAAGAAAAACGCTTCTAAAAGGCAAGGAATATACTTTGAGCTCGTTCAGATTTTATCTTTGATGCTAAATTTAGTCAATTATTTGCTTAGCCACGGCGCTCCTTCATATCTGGGGACAAAGGGCCCTGCGCTTGAATCGGAAGGCAGTAGCGCTGCCAAGCTCATTTCAGGGACGGCATCGTAAGCAAAAAAGTGTCAATTCAGGGCGAAGCATAAAATTTCAAACAAGCGCTAAAACCCATAGGCAGCTAGCCTGCCAAAGCCAAACCGGCGGCTCAGAGCCGGATTTTTTTTATATCATTCAGCAACGCTCTTCAGCATGTCCAAGCAGGCCGTCAACCTAAAAGCACGCCTCATCCTGTATTTCAAAGGGCAAATCCTGCTCCTGAAACAAACCAACCCCAATGGAGGCAACTACACCCTGGTGGGGGGCAATGTGGAATCCGAAGAGTTCGCCCGCCAGTCGCTCATCCGCGAAGCTTATGAAGAAGCTGGGCTCATCCTCAAAGAAGAAGACTTACAGCTGGTGCATGTTTTGCACAAGGTAAATGGCAACGAGCACCGCCTCGTCCTGTACTTCAAAGCCTATAAGTGGGAAGGGGAGCTGAAAGCCAAGGAAACCCACAAATTCAAAGAGGCCGAATGGTTTGAACTCGACAACTTGCCTAAAAACCTCACGGAAACCGTCAGAGGGGTATTGCGGGAATACCGCAAAGGCCGCCTCTACTCAGAATTATCTAAGCCAGCCATCAAGCCCAAACCAGCGGCTAAAGCTGAACCCAACGCCAACCTAGCTGCACCAAAAAGCAAGCCCCCCACACCGGAGGAAAAGAAGGTGAAAAAAGGGTAAAAAGGAGCGAAGTGTACTTCACAGAAGCAGCTGCTGAGTGTAGGCAGGACAAATGACGCCCCCCTCCTATGCATATAAAAAAAAGCGCAGGAAATCGGAAAATAAAATTTCTGATCTCCTGCGCTTCTTCTAGCGTTCAAGCTTCCGCTTGAAGCTTTGGCTATGCCCCAGCCTTGGCACAAGGCTTTGAACAGCCTGCCTTGGCAGAGCCGCTACAAGCCGCCTTTTCCGTATTGGTGTTGGACACCTTAGTTGCACTAGCCCCTTTTGATTTAGCCTTTTTATCTTTCGTGCAAGCCTTCTGCTCGCCCTCGACGACGCTAATAAATTTGGCAGATTTGCTGCAGTATTCCACATCAGTATAGCTTACCTTGCCACTCTTTTCGCAAACCTCTTTGCGTACATAGCTGGCTTTGCCCGTCGCCGGGTCGAGGCGCTCTTCCACGCTGGCATCCATCGCCGCCGCTTTGGCTGCAGCCGCTTCCGTTTTAGCGCAACAAGCCGCCTTTTCGCCAGCAGTAGCCTTAGCCGCTGAAGAACAGTCTTGAGCCTGAAGATTGCCTAGTGCCAGAAAGCTGAAAACAGCAGTCAAAAGGAGTAAATGTTTCATGATTGTCTTGCTTTTTCTGAATGATTAGATGAAAACTGAAAAACCTGCGGCAAAACTAGGAAAACTCTTGCACCTAAGGTGTTAAAGAAAGATTAACGTTTTCTTAATGCCTGGCATCGCCAATGATTATTCGGTTTGTCAAAGGATGACATTAACACATAAAACGCAACTATTTAGCATGGCGAAAAGCTGCGAGTTACGAGCCACGAGCTGCGAGTTCTCTGCTATATCTCCAAGATTAAGTTTTGAAGTATATTGGAGAACGATTTTTCCTATGGTTGAAACTCGGCAACCTTCTTTCGCCAAGGCTGAACTCGCGACTCGAAACTCGCGACTCGAAGCTAGCTAAATAGTTACCATAAAACACTATTTTTACGCTCCAATCAAAAAACAAACGCTACCATGCTCAACCGCAATGATGTACCTTTTGGCCTGGCAATCGGGCTGCTCCTGCCCCTGGCAGCTTTCAGCCTGCTTTACCTCATCTTCTACCTCTTAGGCTTGACTGGCACGGCCAGTACCGAAGGGTTTTCGCCCATGTTCCGGGAAAGGACTTCCAGCATCGTCGCCATTTGCCTGAACATCATCCCCCTAAACGCTTTTATGAAGCGCCGGGCGACCAACTCCATGCGCGGCATCGTCGTCGCTACGGCCATACTGGTGGCTGCCTGGGTCACCTATTTTGGGTATTACATCTTCTGATCTGCCTTGCTGATGGCCATTGATAAAAAACCGCTGGAACTGAATGCCGACTTTAAGTTCGCCCTCGATCTGATTGAAAAAGAAGGGGGCAATGCTTTCATCACCGGGCGAGCCGGCACCGGCAAATCCACTCTGCTACAGCTATTCCGGCATACTACCCGCAAGAAAGCCGTGGTCTTAGCCCCTACCGGTATCGCCGCGCTCAACGTGCAGGGGCAGACCATCCACTCCTTTTTTGGCCTGCCGCCGCGCCCCCTCTCCCGCCAGGAAATCCACAAGCGGCGCGACCGCCGGCTGTTCAAGGAAATGGAAGTCCTGGTTATCGATGAAGTGTCTATGGTACGGGCCGACCTGCTGGATACCATCGATTGGTTCCTGCGGATCAATCGCGAGATACCGCTGCCCTTTGGCGGCTTGCAAGTGGTCTTCTTCGGCGATTTATTCCAGCTGCCCCCCGTGGTAGCCAATGATGTGGAAGCCATGCGCTTCCAATTGGAATACGAATCCCCCTACTTTTTCTCTGCCCGGGTATTCCAAGAGGGCTTCGAGCTGGAAAAGCTCGAGCTGAGCAAAGTCTATCGGCAAGAGAACCGCCACTTCCTCCGGCTGCTCGATACGGTACGCCTCAACCAGGCCGATTATGAAGACCTGGAAGACCTCAACCGCCGCTGCTTGCCAAACTTTGAGCCCGAAGATTTCTTCATCACCCTCTGCGCCACCAACGCTAAAGCGGACGCCATCAACCGCAGGAAACTCAGTGAAATCAATCTGCCGGAAACGCGCTACACCGCTACCGTCTCCGGTAGTTTTGACCCCCGCCTCTACCCTACCGAGCTCATCCTCAGCCTGAAAATCGGTGCGCAGGTGATGTTCCTTAAAAATGATCCCGCCCGCCAGTTTGTCAACGGCACCATTGGCAAAGTCGCCAGCCTGAGCAAGCATAGCATTACGGTAGAAGTAGAGGAATACGGCGCTCGCCGCACCATCGAAGCAGAACCCATGGAATGGGAAATCCTGCGCTATAAGCCCTCGGCAGAAGACCCCCAGAAGATCGAGACGGAAACCATCGGCACTTTCCTGCAATTCCCCCTGCGCCTGGCCTGGGCCATTACCATCCACAAATCGCAGGGGAAAACCTTCGACAAAGTCATCATCGACCTGGGGCACGGCGCCTTCGAACACGGCCAAACCTACGTGGCACTCAGCCGCTGCCGCAGCCTGGAAGGCATTGTGCTGAAGCAACCCCTCCGCCCCAACGATATTCGAACAGACGAAAGGGTGGTGGAGTATTATGGGCGGTATTTTGGATAAAGGCGCATCTGTATTGCCCCAGGCCGACAATTCTAAGGCTCCTCCTATATTTCACTCTCCTCTCCCTTCCACAACCCATTCATCTGCAAAAATCCAGGCCGGCAGGCCGGCACCATGGTGCCAATAGGGCGCTGTCGCCAGATTGCGGGCCTGCACTTTGAGGTAGCGGGCTTGAAGCAGGGGGAATTCCAGTTTGAAATAATGCAAATCATTGATTTTGCTCTCCCGGCTCAGCGGGCGGGGGTTGGCAAGCTTACCCAGCGAGCGGAACTGCCGGTCTTCGCCCGCATAGAAGTATTCCACCTCTAGCGGCAAAAAAACGATGTGGTTGACCACTTGCAAGAAAGCCATCCCGCAGGAAGCGATCTCGCGCAAGGCCCCCAAGTCCAGTTCTGCTACTAAATCATTGCCCTCAAAACCAAGCCAGTTGGCGTAGAAACTGGGGCCGCCGAAAGCACCATCAGCGAGGGCCTGCGGATCTTCGCCAGCGTATTTTTTCGGTTTAGTCAACAGCCTTACCGTTTTGCCTGCCGCCAGATTAGGCGCCTGAGCACGCTCCAGGGTGAAGCGGTAATCGCGAGCGTATTGCTCTACGGTATAACCCGTTTCGTTGACTAACACGATACCATTCTCCGCACAAGTTTGAGCAAAAGCCTGCAGACGCTCTGGCAGCCAGCCCTCCCGCAGGGAGTAGCCCGGGCCGAGCCCCTTGCGGCAAGCTTCCAATTCCGCATAATCTACCCCCAAGCGGGCACGCTGCACACGGCCCAACAGCAGATTATCGTCGGCGGCCAAGGCTTCCGCCTGATCCATCCAGCGGCTATACTGTTGTAGCAAAGAAGCGCTCAGGTAGCTGCCGAAAGCCTGAGACGGGTCGCCATAGAGGAAGAGGAAAAAATCGGGCGCTTTAGCTAGCTCCTCGTGCAGGGTGCCGAGGTAAGCCAAGATCGGCTCAGCGGCCGGGCCATAGTAATGGCGGCAGAAATCTTGCGCCAGCGAATCGGGGTCCAGCTCGGGGTCCCACAGCAGCTTGGCCATCAGATAAGAGCGCAGCTCAAACAGCTCGCTGGGGTTGCCGCTATGCTGTTCAAATACCCAGCGCGCCCCATTATCGCGGAACAACTGGATATTGGGCTGCAGGGTGTGAAAATTGGGGAAAGGCGCCAGGAAATTGGTAAACTGAGTGGTATAATCCCAGATCCGCAATTGCGCCCCCATCGCCCGCCAGGCAGCCAGGTCGGCAGCGAAATCCGTACATTTTCCTGCGATGGGGCCGCTGCGGTCGCATTCGATAGAACAGAGCGTAATCATCACATTTGCAGCGGGTTTAGTTTTGCCCGGGGCCCGGGTGTATTGGTAAGCCAGGGTCGTCACCGTCTTGTCCGGGAAATGGGCCGCCACCTGATTGACGAAGCGGAGCATGGTGCCGGCGGGCGAGCCTTCCTCTGCATCGGATTGGCGGCAGGCAGGGCATTCGCAGTACTGCGTATTGTCGTCCTGGCTCACGGAAATGGCCTGGGCCTCCGGGTGGCGGGCAAAGTGAGCGCGCACCGAATCGATTACGATTTGCAAAACCTCTGCCTTGCTCAGGCACAGCTGCGTTGGCAAGCGCTGATCGCCGCGCAGGGCATAGTACTCGGGATGCTCCTGGTAAAACTGGGCCTCCGGCAAAAAGCGATGGAAAGTATGCACCCGCGCATCGGGAGTATAGTAAGGGAAAGCCTCCGTAGTCACCCGCAGCTTGCGGGCAAAAGCCGGGTGGTCATAAAACAAGCGGGAATGCACCGTGCGGGTGGCGATGGGCGGTTGGTAACGATAATCCAGCTCCGTCGGCACGGCCAGGCTCTTCAACGCGGGCACCTGATCGCTTTGCGGATCCAGCCACCGGCAGCCGGCAAAACGCTCCAGAAATTCATAGATGGCATACCACAGATATTCCTCATCGCTGCCAGCGATGAGGAGGTTGCTTCCCTCGGTTTGAAACTTGATCCAGCCTGCATCCAATGGCCCGCGCCGGGTTTCTTCCGAGGCAATGCGCAAGCGCAGCACCGGGCCAAGTTGGGCAGCATCTGCGGATATCAGAGGGAGCAGCGCCCCCGTAGCTTGCCGCAGATAGCGCTGCAGCTCCTCCCCCGCTTCCCGCGCCGCCTCGCTCTCGATAGCGATTTGATAAGCGCTCTGCCCCGCCTGGGCGATAAGCATGCCTTGCTGCGCCGCGGCGGGCAGGGGCAGCAGGGCGGCAAACAGGCAGCAAAGCAGGGGCTTCATGATTTGGCAGTACAAGCTCATAAGTATTGTTTTTTCGTAACTATTTAGCATGGCGAAAAGCTGCGAGTTACGAGCCACGAGCTGCGAGTTCTCTGCTATATCTCCAAGATTAAGTTTTGAAGTATATTGGAGAACGATTTTTCCTATGGTTGAAACTCGGCAACCTTCTTTCGCCAAGGCTGAACTCGCGACTCGAAGCTCGCGACTCGAAGCTAGCTAAATAGTTACGTTTTTTCTATAGAGACAAAGCCTACCCCAACGCCCGCCTATTGTGCATCGGTGCGGAAGCTCTCCACTATCGCCGCGAACTGGCGGTGATAATCCTGCATGTCGTCATTAGGGAAAGCCAGATGCAAGAAGGGCAATTTATCCGGCAGGATAAATATCGCTTGCATGATCTGTGTCTCGTCGCCCGGTTTAAAAGCGCCAATCGTCTTCATATACAGCGCATTGCGTTGATTATCGACCAGCGGGCGGGGGAAGCGCTCCTCGCGGAAATGGGCCGGCAAATCCGTTTGCAGGTTGGGCAGCGGATAAGAAGCGGCACCGGATTGCCGCCGGGCATCCTCCAGCGTAGGCCCCTTGCCCTGGAAAACATCCACCCCGAAACTGACCACCGGGTGCTGCACTTCCTGGCCGGCATTAACCTTTAACACCAAACCGCCGAGTATCTTATAGGTAGGCGTAGGCTTATTGCGCGCCACCAGGCTAAATAAATCCTCCAGCTTGTTGGCGGGCACCACGGCCCAGCGGCTGGTGTCGTAATCAAAACCAAACCCGTATTGCGCGCTGTAAAACGTGGCTTCTGAGGCTGGCCCCAGAGGCTTTTTTGCTGCTGGAGCAGCTGCCGGGGCAGGGGCTGCCGCCTGGCTGACCGCTGGCTGGCTGGCAGTATCATTAGGCGCTGTCTTGCTATCGCTGCTGCATGAAAGCACTAAGCAGCTGAGTAAAAAAGTAGTGATTAGGGATCGCTGATACATCTTACACAATTGATTTTTATTGAAAAATGCCGCAAAATAAGCAATATGCTGCAGAGGCGCATAAACTGCCAGAGAAATACCGCGCACAGGATGGATGCCTGGGCATCATTTCACCTCCAGCCGCCCGGTCCACAGCGAGGCCGTTTGGCCTTTCTGGATCAGCCGGGCATAGTATAACCCTTTAGGCAGCCTCAGCTCCTGTTCAGCCAACATGCGGTAGGCTTTTTTAGCCGCAAAGGCTTGGATGCCGCTATCCTCATCGATCAGGGTAAGGGCTACGGGGAGGCGGGCCTGCTCCTGGCCAGCGGGCAAACGGTTGTCAAGCAAGAGCAATTCCAATTCGGGCGACGTCATAGCCGTGAGCAGCAGCCCGGCAAAACTCAGGCGCCAGCGCCCGGCAGCGCTGCCCGATAAAGCTTGCAGCGTGGGGCCATCCACCGTATAATAAGTATCTTTTTCTTGGGCAAGCTCTGCCTCCAGGGCGGGGTTGGGGTCGAAAGGCTGGCGCGTCGGCGCGGGGGGTACTGTTTCAGCAGCAGGCGCATCTTCTGGCGGTGCCGGCAACGGCTCGGCCTCGATGAGGGTGTCCTGGGTAGCAGCCGGCGGGCTGGGCACTACTTCCAGATCGGCGGGCTCATGGCGCAAATATTGCCAGAGCACCACTACTGCCAGCAAAGCCAGCAACAAGCCGCCGGTGCGGAAGAACCTCCTCCAGCCCGTAGCAGTGGCCGATGCCGGGAACTCCTTGGCCAGCTCGGCTACTTTGTGCCGGAAGGCCCGCTTTTCCCGATCGGAAACCACCTGTTCCAGCCGGCGGTGCAGCTCCAGTTCGGCCGCCAGGCTCTGATCGGCAGCCAATTCTTGCTCGAACGCTTCGCGCTCCGAGGCCGATAAGCGGCCGCCCAGGTAGGCTTCGATGCGTTCGTATAGCATTTCTTTTTCCATCTGTTTATTCTTTTGAAGACAAGCAAGTTAGCAACTCCCGATCAGCTTTGGTATTCTTCATAGCGCGGGTCGGCTTTTGCCTTTTCCAGCAAATTCTCCTTGCATTGAAATTTGCGCTTCTTGGCGTAGCCCACGCTGCCGAACCCCATGGCCTCCGCGATCTCCGCCATGCTCTTTTTTTCAAAAAATAATTCCAGCAAACGCTGGCAATCCGCGCCGATTTGCTGGAAGGCATCCCACAAAATCCGATTTTTTTCTTCTTCGAGGATAGCTGATTCCAGGTCGTCGTCACTGCTGAATTTGGGGTCATCAGGAATAGTTACCTCCGTGCGAGATTTCTTCTGCAAGCGGTTGCCCCACAAGTTGCGGCAAACGCCATACAACAGGGTCGAAAAAGCGCTTTTCAACTCAAAGCGCTCCTCGCGGCATTTCTCGAACAGCACGACCAAAGCGTCCTGGAAAACATCTTTGGCATCATCGTGCGTGCCGCCGTTGCGGGTGATTAAGCTCGCTATGCGAGGCAAGAACTCGCGGTAGATTTGCCGCAGCCCGGCCGTATCTCCCGAGCGGATGGCGCTCAAGTGCTCTTGGTCAGTTTTTGCCATGTTTTGCCTTTTGTAAGGTCAAAATTAGTAGTTTTTTCTTTTTTTTGTAACTTTCGGCAAAATGGCATCAGGTAACCTGTTCATTCATTCACAAATCTACCAATGACCTCAGTTCGCCAGCACGACAGGTATCTAATAGAATGGCGGCGGCTAATGTCCTTAAACTCAAACAAACATCCAACATGCGTCTAATCACTTCTTTCTTCCTGTTTTTATCCCTTTGCGCCATGCTGCCAGGGCAAACGCCGCGCTTGGTAGTCCCCATGGGGCATACCAAGGAAATCGCTTCCATAGCTTTTTCGCCCGACGGCAAATACGTCTTGACCGGCAGTTGGGACCACACCGCCAAGCTATGGGACTTGGCGGGGCACGAACTCCTCACTTTCTCCGGCCACGAAGGCCCCGTCCTGTCGGTGGCTTTTTCGCCCGACGGGCAGTATATCTTGACCGGCAGCGAGGATGCCACCGCCAAGCTCTGGGACTTATCGGGGCATACGCTGCGCTCTTTGAGCGGCCATGATAGCTGGGTCTTCTCCGTAGCCTTTTCCCCTGACGGGCAGGCCATCATCACGGGTAGCCGAGACAGGACCGCCAAGATATGGAGCCTGGCAGGGCGCTTGCTACAAACCCTCGCTGGGCATGACAACCCGGTCCTATCGGTAGCCTTTTCGCCCAACGGGCAGCAGGCCCTGACCGGCATCAGCAACAATACCGCCAAATTGTGGGACATCAAAACTGGCACAGTAATCCAGCAATTTAGCGGCCATAACGGGCCGGTCGAAGCGGTCGCCTTTTCTCCTGACGGGCAAAAAATCCTGACCGGTAGCAACGACAAAACCGCAAAGCTGTGGGAAACCAGCTCAGGAAAAGCGCTTCAGGACTTCGTGGGCCATACCGAGCCGGTCTGGCAAGCTATCTTTTCCCCCGATGGGCAGCAGGTGTTGACCAGCAGCGGCGACTATACCGCTAAACGCTGGGACCTAAACACCGGGCAGATGCTCCAGAATTATGCCGGCCATGCGGCCCCCGTCCGTGCCGCGGCATTTTCACCTAATGGCCAACAGCTATTGACTGGCTGCAAAGATGGCACAGCTAAACTCTGGGACTTGCAAGGGCGCGAGCTGCGGACATTTTTAAGCCATGCGGCTACGGTCGAGTCCGTAGCCTATTCCCCCGACAGTCAACACATCATGGCGGGCAGCAATGACGGCACCGCCAGAGTTTGGGATATGCAGGGCCGTGAGCTACGGGTTCTTACCGGGCATAACGGCTTCATCGAATCCGTAGCCTTTTCCCCAAATGGGGAACAGGTTTTGACCGGTAGCCGGGACGGCACAGTCAAGCTCTGGGATAGAAAAACCGGAGCAGCGCGGCGTACCTTTCCCGGGCGGTCTGCCGTCCGTGCCGTAGCTTTTTCCCCTGACGGGCAAAAGGTCTTGACTGGCGGCTGGGATAAATTGGCTAAACTCTGGGACATCCACTCTGACGCCCCTATCCAGACCTTCGCCGGCCATGCCGACGCGGTCTGGTCCGTGGCCTTTTCCCGAGATGGGCAACAGGTTCTGACTGGCAGCCGGGATCAAACCGCCAAACTCTGGGACATCCACTCTGGCGATACGCTGCGCACCTTCATCGGCCATCAGAACCCCGTCATTTCGGTCGCCTTTTCCCCCAATGGAAAGTCCATTTTAACGGGCGGCTGGGATGGCAATACCAGGCTTTGGGGCATCGATTCTGGCCAAGTGATCCAGGCCTTCGCCGGCAAAGCCGATGCCATCCGCGCGGCGGCCCTTTCCCCCGACGGGCTGACGGTGCTGACGGGCGACCGGGAGGGCGAAGTCATGCTGTGGGGCTTAAGCGGGCGCGAGCCCCGGCAGCTCGCCGGCCATGCCGACGCCATCAGCGCGGCGGCCTTTTCACCAAACGGCAGGGTCGCCATGACGGCGGGCACTGACCGGACCATCAAGCTCTGGAACACCCAAACCGGCAAAGAGATCGCCACCCTGGTCGCCATTGATCTGGATGATTGGGTTGTCACCACCCCCGCTGGCCTTTTCGATGCTTCGCCCGGCGCCATGCGGCTCATGCACTTCGCCGTAGGCCTGGAGGCCGTCGAGCTGGAGCAGCTCAAAGAGCGCTACTTCGAGCCCGGCCTGCTGGCCAAACTCTTGGGCATGAGCCTCAACCCCCTCCGCTCAGTACAAGACTTTGATGCCGTAGCGCTCTACCCGGAGATGTCAGCCACCTTAACCGCTGATAAACAGTCCGTGCAAGTCAATTTGAAACCTCGCAACGGCGGCATGGGCAAGCTCAGCGTCTTCGTCAATGGCAAGGAAATGGTGGAGGATGCCAACCCCGAGCGCAACGAACAGCTCCGCATCGACCTATCCAAATTCACCGCCTATTATCTGCCCGATGAGCCCAATCGGGTGAGCTTGCGCGTTTATAACGAAGACGGCTGGCTCAAAAGCATGGCTTTGAACCTCGAATATACGCCCCCTGCCAACCCCAACGAACGGCGCACCAAGGGGCTGCGCGCGGCGGCTGCACCAGCCGCAACCATTCCGCTTATGCGGGGTAAGCCCAGCCTCTATGCCGTTGTCATCGGCACGGCCAATTATGCCAGTGAACAACTCAAACTACAGTTTGCCGACCTCGATGCGGCTGCTTTCAGCCAGGCCTTGCAAGCTGCTGCACCAAAAATATTTGAGGAGCGGGTAGATGTAACCCTGCTCAATACCGATGTGCAGGCCCTTGCCCGCCACGATATTGCCAGCAAAGCGACGATCGCGAAAGCCTTTGCGGATATCGCCGCCAAGGCCAAAGCCCAGGACATCCTCATCGTTTACTTCTCTGGCCATGGGGTGACCTACGGCACCGCCGAGCAAGCCCAGTTTTACTATCTCACCAAGGACATCGCCAGCGAAAACCTCAGCGACCCGGAAATCCGGCACAACTACGCCATATCCTCGGAAGAACTGACCGAATGGATCAAAGCCATCCCCGCCCTCAAGCAGGTGATGGTCGCTGATGCTTGCAATGCCGGCCAAATTGTAGAGGACCTCTTTGCCGGCCGCAAAGACCTCAACACCACCCAAGTGCGCGCCCTGGACCGCATGAAAGACCGCACCGGCATGTTCATCCTTGCCGGCAGTGCCGCCGATAAGGCGAGCTACGAGGCGAGCCAATACGGGCAGGGGCTGCTTACTTTCAGCCTGCTCCAGGGCATGAGCGGCCTGGCCCTCACCGAAGATAAACGGGTGGATGTGATGACCCTCTTCCAATATGCCCGCGACCAAGTACCCGAGCTGGCCAGGGGGATCGGCGGCGTTCAAAAACCCGTGCCCCATTTCCCGCCCGATGGCAGCAGCTTTGATATCGGCATCGTGGATGAAAGCGTGAAGATACCCGTGGCGCAGGTCAAGCCCGTGTTTATCCGCAACCAATTCCAAAACGACGCTACTTTTGGCGATGACCTGAAGCTCAACCAAGCCTTGGCTGACCACTTCCGCAGCATCACCGGCAAAGGGACCGAAGCGCAATTGATCTATGTGGATGTGAGCAATTACGCTTATGCCTACTCCATCCGCGGGCGCTACACGGTGAAACGCGGCAAGGTGAGCGTACGTGGGCGCTTGTTCCGGGGCGATCAAGCAGTGGGGAGCGAGCTGTCGGCCTCCGGAAAGACGAATGCTTTACCCGCGCTGGTGAAAAATATCGCCGATCGGGCATGGGAGATGGCAAAGTAAAGACTGCCCGGCCGTATCCCCCTCAACATCAAAGGACCAAAAATCATTATGAACTACACTAATACCCTGGTTTTCATCGGTTGGCTGCTGGCCACAGTATCAGCCGCCCAGCAGCCCGTCTTAGTCGTGCCCGCCATCCACACCAGCAAGGTCGAGCACCTCTCCGTCACCCCGGGCTTGCCCTACTTGGTGAGCGCCGCCGAAGACGCCGTCAAGATTTGGGAAACCGCATCGGGCCAGCTCATCCGCACCGTGCCGGGCAGCGCGGGCGAAGGCTTTGCCGCCGCCGCCCTTTCCGCCGACCTGCAGTGGCTGGCTACCGCGGGCAACAGTTATATCCGCGATAACGCGCCTACCGTAGCACCCAAATTGAAGCTCTGGGACGCCCTGACCGGCGCGCCCATCCGAACCCTCCACGGCTTTGCCCTGGGCGAGCAGGTGGTGGACTTGCGCTTCAGCCCCGATCAGCGCTACCTCATGGTTTTAATATTGAGCGCCGGCGGAGATTTGACCACCCTGCTCTTCAACCCCGCCACGGGCGAGCAGCGCCGGTCCCTAACGGGCATCGGGAGCTTTGCGAGCTCGGGCGAGGAAATCGTGCTGCGGCAGGATTCAGCCGTCGTGCTGGCCGACATCGCTACTGGCGCGCTACAGACGGTGCTGTCCGAGCCATGCCTCCTGGCCGAAGCCGTGGGCGATACCCTCCACCTGCTGACGAAAACCGGCAGCCTGCTGCGCTGGCACCGGCCTTCCCAATCCATCCTCAGCAGCTACCCGGGCGTGCTGGATGAGGAGCAAAGCTCCCTACTCGACACTTACGCTGGCCGGGGCCGTGCCCAGTTTGCTGCCGATGGCCAGCTCCTGAAGGCTTGCCTAACCGAAACTTCCGAAGGGGATGATGGCTGGAGCGAAA
The DNA here is from genome assembly GCA_964432875.1 of uncultured Phaeodactylibacter sp. Taxonomy (GTDB): domain Bacteria; phylum Bacteroidota; class Bacteroidia; order Chitinophagales; family Saprospiraceae; genus JACJYE01. The sequence continues at coordinate 24,722 of CAYSPJ010000069.1, forward strand.
CAGCCTATCGCTTTGTCTGCTTAAGCACGGCTTCCGGCAAGGTAAAATACAGCGTGAAGGCCCAAACAAGCCTGGAGGGGCGCCGGGGCATTTACAGCCCCGACCTGGCCTACTTCCTGAGCGCTCCGGTCACCCAAGAGGTGGACAACCGCAGCGTAGTGGAGGCCCAACGCACGGAGAACGGCGAAACAGCGCACACCTTTGGCCCCAAGGCCTTTGAAAAGATTACTTGGGCGAACAAGTATTCCAACTTGGACGTCAGCGTTTACAGCGGCGGAGAGCTCATCGTCGTGCGCGGCCGTTCCTTTGGCGGCTGGGCGGCGGTTTTCTACACCCGCCTTGGGAAATCGGTACCGATGTGGGAAGACGACCTGGACCGCTTCCTACGGGTCAACAACCACCTCAAAGACGACCGTTGGCGGATGGTGTGCGAGGACTACCTGTCTTACCAGCTCATCGACACCCGTACCTCGGCCACCGTGGCCAGCCTGCTGTTCAGCGAGAACAGCCTGCATGGCAAGGACGTTGACCCCAACTACACCTGGGCGGTGACCAGCCCCTCGGGCCTGTTCGATGCCTCGCCGGATATGATGAACGACCTGCACTACGTGGTGGGCATGGAAATCATCGAGCTGGAGCAGCTCAAAGCACGCTTCTACGAGCCGGGCCTGCTGCAAAAGGTGCTGGGCCTGAACGCCGACCCCATCCGCTCGGTCGCCGACCTGGGCGAGGTGCCCCTCTACCCCACCATGAAAGCGGAAATCAGCGCCGACGGCCGGCAGCTCCGCGTGCAGCTCACGCCCCGCTCCGGCGGCATCGGCAAGCTCAGCTTCTTCGTCAACGGCAAGGAAGAGCTGGAGGACGCCAATCCCGAGCGCGCCGAGTCCATCACCATTGACCTCACTAAATTCGGGCCTGCCTACTTGCCCCGGCAGGCCGTGTTTGATGCTGATGAGTATGGTACCTACCGCTCGGCCAACCAGCTCGTCCTGCGCGCCTACAACGCGGAGGGCTGGCTCAAGAGCGCCCCCCTGGAACTGGACTACGACCCGCCGGCCGCCGCTCGGGGCAACAGCTCGGGCGGCATTGCCAATCCATTTGCTGTAGAGAAGCCCAGCCTTTACGCCATCGTCGTCGGCACGGCCGATTACGCCGGGGACCAGCTCAACCTGACCTTCGCCGACCTGGACGCGACCTACTTCAGCCAGGCCCTGCGCGCGGTGGCGCCCAAGATATACGATGAGGTGGAGGTCGTACTGCTCAATACCGACGCGCAAAGTACCGACCGTCAGGGCATCTCGGATAAGCGTTCGATTCAAAAAGCCTTCACCGACCTCCATCCGGTCGAGGGCGCGGATATCGCCAAGGTACAGGCCCAGGACGTGCTGGTCGTTTATTTCTCCGGCCACGGCCTGAACTACGGCACGGCGGAGAACAGCCAGTTCTACTACCTCACCAAGGACATCGCCAACGAGAACCTCAGAGACGAGGGACTCCGCAAAAACTACGCCATCTCCTCATCCGAGCTGACCGAGTGGATCAATGCCATCCCCGCCCTCAAGCAGGTGATGATTATTGACGCCTGCAACGCTGGCAAGATCGTGGAAGACTTGTCCATCGCCAGCCGCTCCCTCAGCTCCGCCCAGATCCGCGCCCTCGACCGCATGAAAGACCGTACCGGCATGTTCATCCTCACCGGCAGCGCGGCCGACAAGGTGAGCTACGAGGCCAGCCAATACGGGCAAGGGCTGCTGACCTACAGCCTGCTGGAGGGCATGAGCGTCCTTGGTCGCGAAGGTGACGGCCGGGTGGACGTGATGAGGCTTTTCCAGCACGCCCGCGACAGGGTGCCGGAACTGGCGCGCAGCATCAACGGCATCCAAACGCCCATGCTGGCCTTCCCTACAGGCGGGGCCAGCTTCGACATCGGCATCGCGGACGCCAGCGTGAAGATCCCCGTGGCCCAGATCAAGCCCGTCTTCATCCGCAACGTCTTCCAGGACGAGGACAGCTTCGACGATGTGCTGGGGCTGGGGCAGGCGCTGGGCGATTACTTCCGCAGCGTGACCGTGAAGGGCGCACAGGCGGAGCTGATTTATGTGGATGTGAACGAGTATGAAAATGCGTACTCCCTCAAAGGGCTGTATGGCGTAGCAGGCGAAGCCGTGACCCTGCGCGCCCGCCTCTTCAAAGGCAAAACGGTAGTGGGCGAAGCCTTCACCGTTACCGGCAAAAAGGCCGATGTGCCGGGCTTGGTGGAGGGGATCATGG
>CAYSPJ010000070.1:0-26949 GCA_964432875.1 uncultured Phaeodactylibacter sp.
GCGTTCACACCCATAGGCACAGGCTCAAATAGGCATAAGGGGCGAAAAACAAAGTTATTTTCCGCGCATCATTGAAGGCTTATTTAGAAATCAGCCCCATCTTCGCCAGCAAAATCGCTTTGGGCTAAATAGAGGATGAGGATACCGGCGATAATCATCGCTATTTTGGCGATAAAGCCAAAAAGCCTGCCAGTGGCATCAAGCCAGGTGAGAAAGGCAAACTGGATGCCGACCATACTGAGGGCAATAGCCAGAAACCCCAGGGCGGTAAGCAGGAAACCAACTATTGACCATAATCCTTTGTTCTTTATCATGAGCTTTTTGATTGTTAACATTAAGCCTAAGCGATAGGTTTTGTTTCTGCCGCATGGAAAACACGTTTATGGTAAAACTGATTGAATGCCCAAGAGATGCCATGCAAGGCATCAAAGAATTTATCCCGACGGAAAAGAAAGCTGCCTATATCAACCAACTGCTCAAAGCGGGCTTTGATACCCTGGATTTTGGCAGCTTCGTCTCCCCAAAAGCCATCCCGCAGATGCGCGATACCAGGGAAGTATTGGGACGCCTGGATTTGAGCCTTTCACCGACCAAGCTACTGGCTATCGTCGCCAATCAAAGGGGCGCGCAAGATGCGGCACAATTTGCCGAAATCAATTATTTGGGCTACCCGTTTTCCATTTCCGAAACCTTCCAGTTGCGCAATACGAATGCTACCATTGAGGAATCCATCGAACGGGTGCAACAAATCCAGGATATCTGCCTGGCACATGACAAAGAGCTGGTAGTATATATTTCCATGGGCTTTGGCAACCCTTATGGTGACCCTTGGAATATAGAAGCAGTACAAAAGTGGGTAGGCCGGCTGGCGGGCATGGGCATCCACATCCTGCAGCTCTCCGACACGATTGGGGTAGCCAACCCTCAAAATATCAGTTATCTATTCAGCAACCTTATCCCCGCCTATCCGGATATCGAGTTTGGCGCACATTTTCATACCACACCAGATAAGTGGAAGGAAAAGGTCGTAGCAGCATACCAAAACGGCTGCTACCGCTTTGACGGCGCAATCAAGGGCTACGGCGGCTGCCCCATGGCCAAAGACGACCTCACCGGCAATATGCCGATGGAGAATCTGGTGCGCTACTTTGAGGAGCAAGGCGTAGCCAGCGGAGTCCAGCGGGAGGCTTTCCTGGAAGCTATGTCTATGGCTGCCGAAGTGTTCCCTTCGTGATGATGCCTACTAATAATTAATGAGGTCGAAGAGTGCGTCCAGCTTGGGCGTCAGGATGATTTCCGTACGCCGGTTTTGTGCTTTGCCCTGTTCGTCGGTATTAGTTGCGACCGGGAAGAACTCGCCCCTCCCGGAGGCGATAATGCGCTTGGGGTCAAGGCCGCTGCGGGTCAATTCCTTTACCACCGAAGTAGCCCGCCCGACGCTAAGGTCCCAGTTGAGGTCGGCGGTGCCGTCGGTATCGGTATGCCCTTCAACGGTGATGCTGATGTCGGGGTTGGCATTTAGCACCTGTGCGAGCCTGCCAATGGCTTCCTTGCCAGCGGCGTTGATGGTTTTACTGCCCGAGCGGAACAGGAGGTTTTGGCTCAGCGAAACATAGACTTTGCCATTTTGTTCCCTAACGGTCAGATCGGTATCGGAGAAGCCGAGCAGGGCTTGATTGATTTTATCCCGGAGGGCAGCGAGCTTGGCATCCTTTTCAGCGATAGCTGATTCGAGCTCTTGTACGCGTAGCTCGCGCTCTTGCAAGCTGCTGCGCAGGGTTTCCATATCATTTTCCCGTTGCCGGAGCTCCCACTCCCGCTTGTCGAGCTCTTGTTGCTTGGCGCTCAGTTGGGCGAGCAGTTCCTTACGTTCGCCGGTGGAGGCTTCCAGCAGTTGCCGGTTTTGCTCCAGCATGCGGTCGTAGCGCTCCAGTAAATCACGGTTGGTACGGTCCAATTGGGTGTAGCGTACATTAGCCGTTTCCAGGTCGTCTTGCAACTCTTTGAGTTGTTTTTCTAGTGATTGTTTATCGGTCCTCAAGTTGCGGTTGTCATTTTGAGCTGTTTCCAACAAGCCGCTGGTGCTGTTATATTCTTTCTGCAAGCGGTCGCGGTTGGTTTCCAGATCCTGGTATTTGCGTTGCGAAACGCAAGAGGAAAGCAAGCCGGCAAAGAGGAGGATGGCAAAAGAAATGGGAATGGTTTTCATCGTGTCGTGTTTTATGGTATAAAGAAAGAACAAAAAAGCCCTCCCTTAGGTGTAAGGGAAGGCTTTTTTTGTTAAAAAGTTAGTATCGCGGGCTGATTATTACATCATGCCGGGCATACCGCCGCCGCCGTGCATGCCGGCCATGGGGTTGCCGCCATCTTTCTCCGGCTTGTCATTGATGACGCATTCCGTGGTAAGGACCATGCTGGCGATAGAGCCGGCATTTTCCAGGGCGATGCGAGTCACTTTAGTCGGGTCGATGACGCCGGCTTTTTTGAGGTCTTCGAAGACGTCTGTGCGGGCATTGTAGCCAAAAGCGCCTTTGCCTTCCACTACTTTTTGCAGTACGACCGAACCTTCGGTACCCGCATTATCAGCGATGGTGCGCAGGGGCGACTCCAGTGCCTTGCGTACGATTTGCACGCCGATCTTCTCGTCTTCGTTGAGGGTTTTTACGCCATCCAGCGAAGCGATGGCGCGCACCAGGGCAACGCCGCCGCCAGCAACGATGCCCTCTTCTACTGCAGCGCGAGTGGCGTGCAGCGCGTCGTCAACGCGGTCTTTTTTCTCCTTCATTTCCACCTCGGTAGCAGCGCCGACATAGAGTACCGCCACACCGCCAGCCAATTTGGCCAGGCGCTCCTGCAGTTTCTCGCGGTCGTAGTCAGAAGTGGTCGCTTCGATTTGCTGCTTGATCTGGTTGATACGGGCCTTGATCTGAGCATCGCCGCCACGGCCATTGATGATGGTGGTGTTATCTTTGTCAACGGTGATTTTCTCGGCGCGGCCCAGTTGGTCCAGGGTCGCATTTTCCAGCTTGTAACCTTTCTCTTCGCTGATGACCGTACCGCCAGTCAGGACGGCGATGTCTTCCAGCATAGCCTTGCGGCGGTCGCCGAAGCCTGGAGCTTTGACTGCAACGATCTTGAGCTGTGCCCGCAAGCGGTTGACGACCAATACGCCCAGCGCTTGGCTTTCGATGTCTTCAGAGATGATCAGCAGGGGGCTGCCGGCCTGGATGACGCGCTCCAGGATGGGCACGATGTCCTGCATGTTGGATATCTTCTTGTCACAGATGAGGATCAACGGGTTTTCGTATTCCGTGATCATGTTTTCTGCATCGGTGACGAAGTAGGGGGATAGGTAGCCACGGTCGAACTGCATGCCAAGCACTTCTTCCACATAGGTGTCAGTGCCTTTGGATTCCTCAACGGTGATAACGCCATCTTTGGTGACCCGCTTCATCGCATCGGCGATCAGGCTGCCGATTTCCTCGTCGTTATTGGCGGAAATAGAGCCAACTTGCTTGATTTTTTCAAAGTCGTTGCCAATGACTTCCGACTGCTTTTTCAGGTCGGCGATAACGGCTTGGACTGCTTTGTCGATACCGCGCTTCAAGTCCATGGGATTGGCGCCAGCAGCTACGTTTTTCAGGCCGGCATTGATCATCGCTTGGGCCAGTACGGTAGCGGTAGTCGTGCCGTCGCCGGCGATGTCAGAAGTTTTAGAGGCTACTTCTTTGACCATTTGAGCGCCCATGTTTTCTACGGGGTCTTCCAGTTCGATCTCTTTGGCGACGGTGACGCCGTCCTTAGTGATTTGTGGAGCGCCAAAACTCTTTTGGATGACGACGTTGCGGCCTTTAGGGCCCAGGGTTACTTTCACTGCGTTAGCCAGGGCGTCAACGCCGATGCGCAGTTTCTCTCTTGCAGTTCTATCAAAGCTAATTTCTTTAGCCATTGCAGGTTCGATTTTTTGTGTTGTTAAAAAAGTGAAAAGAGTAGAGTAGGGTAGCGCGGCTTATTCGTTGCCCTCCAGTACGACCAGGATGTCATCTTCGCGCATGATCAGGTAATCAACGCCGTTGTATTGGAGTTCCTGGCCGGCGTACTTGCCATAGAGCACGATATCGCCGGTTTGTACGGTCATCAGGTTGCCATCTTTGCCTGGGCCTACGGCAACTACTTCACCGCGTTGCGGTTTTTCCTTTGCCGTGTCAGGTATGATGATGCCACCCTTGGTTTTTTCTTCGGCCGGTGCCGGCTTTACTACCACTCTGTCATTGATAGGCTTCATAGTTCTTATGATCGGTTGGTTAAATAATAATAATGTCAGGTTCAAACTGAACCGGATACGTTGACAAACTACCCTTATCATAGGATATGCCAACTATGATTTCATGACAATATTGCAGGTTTTTCCGCCAGTTTTTGGCAGTGGGGCGGACGCTGCTCAAAGCAGGGCAGATTTATTGCCATTTTGGCAAGCAAAAAGGGTTTGCTGACGGCTTAAGACCGGGATGTTTTGCCGGAAAAGCAAATGCTTTCGCGCGGGGCACAAATTTGTCAAAAAAAGAAACTTTTAGCAGGAGAATCCGTATATATGCAGTATTAATTATCGCCCCCGGATTTCAGTACCTTAAAACTCATGTCATCATGCTAAACTTCAACATCCGCAATCAAGTATTTCCCCTTCAGGTTTTAGCCTGCTCGATTATTTTTTCACTGTTGGGTATATCGCCCTTGTCAGCTCAGGTATATGTGCTCAATGGCAATGCATCCAATTTAGGTAGCGGTTGTTATCGGCTCACCCCGGCACTGGACAGTCAGGCCGGCTCGGTATGGTCACAAAACAAGATCGATCTGGACGGGGGCTTTGAAATCCGGGCAGATTTGAATTTTGGCAACAAGGACGCGAATGGGGCCGATGGGGTTGCCTTCGTGTTGCAGCCGGTTTGCACCGGTTTAGGCGGTTCGGGCGGCGGCTTGGGCTATCAGGGCATCAGCCCTTCGCTGGTCGTAGAGTACGACACCTGGCAGAACCCTGCCAATAACGACCCGGCACAAGACCACATCGCTTTGCAGCGCAATGGGGTGTTGGTACATGCCTCGCCGCACATGCTGGCGGGCCCAGCTTTAGTAGGCAATATTGAAAATGGCAGCTTCCATGCTACCGTCATCCGCTGGGAGGCAGCTACACAAACCTTTACCGTCTTTTTTGACGGCCTGCTCGTCTTGTCCTATACCGGCGATATCGTTGCCGATATCTTTAGCGGGCAACCGGAAGTGTTTTGGGGTTTTACTGCCGCCACTGGAGCGGCCAACAACGATCAGCGGGTGTGCATCACTGGCGTGGAAGTGTCAGAATTGGCGCCTTATGCCGTGACCGAGGCCTCCTGCCCGGATGCTGCCGATGGGGCTATCGATTTTACTGCAGGACCTGGCTTTACCTTCACCTGGAGCAACGGGGCTGCCACCGAGGATGTTGACGGGCTAATGGCGGGCACCTACTCCTTGTCGGCCACCGATGCCAACGGCTGTTCGAGCACCTATACCATCGAGGTGGGTTTTGCGCCTGACCTCGACCCCCCTGTGCTGGCCTGCCCGCCTGATGCAGTCATTTCCTGCGATGAGGCCCCGCTGCCTGACCTGACCGGCATGGCGCTGGCAACAGACAATTGCCGCCCTGATCCAGCGATTGATTACACCGACGAGATACTGGCAGGTGATTGTAATTGGGAATGCACCATCGCCAGGGCCTGGAAGGCTTCTGATGGTTATGGCAATGAAAGCGTTTGCGTACAAATCATTACCCGCACGGTGCTCCCTTTGCTGGAAACGGCCTTTGATCTGGATACAGACGGCGATGGCCAGCCCAACCCTCTGGTGCTAGGTTATTTGCGCAATAGCCTCTTCCTGGATGCTAGCGCGGCCCACTGCGTTTTGGGCTGGCTGCCTTCCTCGGGCGAGGAAGCCACGGTACTCTCCCGCGGCGTAGAGCGCGTAGATAGCACCGACTGCGCCCCCGGCTCCAACTTGCTGGATGACGATGGCCGCCTGGTCAACCCGCTCTTGGGCGAGGTGTTGAAGCTTGGGGTCAAGCTTCGCCTGGATGCCGATTTTGGCAATACACCCCTGGCGGAGACCGGCTGTTCTTTCCATCCGGTACTCTACCAGTACATGCCCAACAACCCAACCGTAGCCAACCTATTGCTACTTTCCAATATCGCCTTAGCTAATTACATCGGGCCGCCCCATTTGCCGCATATCCTGGCGGCGCTGCGCTGCATCAACGGGCTTTACGACATTTGTGAGCCGGGCGAAGCCGGCGGCGAAGGCCTGGCTATCCAGCTGCCCGCCGCGCCTTCAGCTAGTACTGCTGCTGAGTTGTTTATTTTCCCCAACCCCGCCGCCGATGAAGTATTCATCGAGCTGGGCGAATGGGCTGGCCAGCCGGCGATGCTGCGCTTGATCAACGCCCAGGGCCAATCCGTGCTGGGCCAGTGGATAAACGCCCTGCCCACCGCTCCGCTGCAGCTCGACTTAGCCAGCCTGCCGGTGGGCTTGTACCTCGTGCAGGTGAAAACGGCAGACGGGCTGCTGCGCACCAGCAAGCTGCTGCTGGGGGCAAGATAGGGCTGGATAGAAAATTTTCGTAGCTTTGCGGTTGCAAAACCTATGCTGCTTTGGAATTAGATCAATTACTCAAAGAATTGAAGGCTGGCCGTTATAGCCCGGTCTATCTCCTGCATGGCGAGGAACCTTATTTCATCGATATCATCACGGATTATATCGATAAGAACGTGCTGAGCGAGGCGGATAAGGCTTTCAACCAGACCATCCTCTACGGCAAAGACGTGGATCATCTAGCCGTACTGGATACCGTGCGCCGCTATCCGATGATGGCGCCGCGCCAGGTCGTCATCATTAAAGAAGCCCAGGAGATGCGCAGCCTGGACGGCCTGCTGGGCTATTTGGAAAAGCCCATGCCGAGCACCTTGCTGGTCATCTGCCACAAGCACAAACGCATCAGCTTTAGTACCAAATTTGGCAAGGCGCTCAAGCAGCATGCCGTAATCTTCGAATCCAAACCCCTGTACGACAATCAGATGCCGGCCTGGATCGGGAGCTACCTGCAGAGCAAAAAACTCGCTATCGCCCCCCAGGCTGCCGAACTGGTAGCGGAGTACCTGGGTTCTAACCTTTCCAAAGTAGCCAACGAACTCGACAAGCTGGCCCTCAACCTGCCGCCCGGCACCCAGGTCAATGTGCAGCAAGTGGAAGCCAATATCGGTATCAGTAAGGACTACAACGTCTTTGAGCTGCAAAAAGCCATTGGCCAAAGAGACTTCCTGAAAAGCAACCGCATCATCAATTACTTTGCCGAAAACCCCCGGAAAACGCCCCTGGTCATGCTGATCAGCTCCCTCTACGGCTTTTTTAGCAAGCTCTATCAATTTCATTTTGTTAAAAATTTGCCGGAACCGGAAATGCTTGCTACCTTGCAGCTCCGTTCGAACTTCTTTTTGAAAGAATACCGGGCTGCTGCCCGGAATTTCCCCCCCGAGAAGGCTGAACAGGCCATAACCCTTCTGAAAGAATACGACTTGAAATCGAAAGGCGTCGGCTACAATAGTACCGGCAAGCCCGAAGGCGAACTAATGAAAGAGCTGGTTTGGCGCTTGCTCCATTGAGCGGCTCATTAGCCCTTTTTCGTTGCCTGCTGCCCGCAGCTGTGCATCAATCCCTTCCTGTGCTTCCTCCCGTTCGGTTTCCTGAAGCTCTATCAATAGCACAGAATAGCAAGCAAGGTAAAGCCTGACTTTTAGGTTGAGGTTAATGCGCATGCCCATCAAGGCCAACCCTTTACCCTTTACCCTTTACCCTTTAACCTTTAACCTTTAACCTTTAACCTTTAACCTTTAACCTTGCCCCCCTATCTCCATTTTACCTCAAGCTTTATCACCAAACCAAAGTAAATATGGCGATCAGGATTATTACTTTATGCGCAGTATGGGCTTGCTTCTTCAATGCGCTGCAAGCACAAATTTTCACCGTCACCGGTGCCGACACGCCGGCATTCGACCCCATTGAGCTGATTCAAACCACTTGCCTGGGCAACGGCATCCAGGTCGTTTCCATCGAGTACGAGGGTGTGCCCGCGGCTGTTGGCCGGTTTGACTACGCCGCTGAGTACGTGGGGCTGGAGCGGGGGTTCCTCATGACTACCGGCCATTCCGCCACCGCTTCGGGGGGGATTGGGGTCGACATGCCTTCGCCTTTGCTGGCTTCAGTCGAAAACCGCAGCACGGCCTACTATCCGCCTCTGGAAGACCTCACGTTCAGCAACGAGCCCATTCACGATGTGGCCGTTTACCGCATCCGTTTCATCCCTACGGGCGATTCCATTATGTTCCGCTACGTCTTTGCTTCGGAGGAGTATCCGGAGTACGTGTGCAGCCGCTTCAACGACGTGTTCGGCTTTTTCCTCACCGGCCCGGATGGCAGCGGCAATACCGTGACGACCAACCTGGCCAAAGTGCCCGGCACCAGCTTGCCCGTCTCCATCAACAGCGTCAATGGCGGGGAGTTGGGCTCCCATCCTTCGGTACAGTTCACCTACTGTATCCAGCCTTTTGGCTCGCTGAACAACCAATCCTTATTTATCGACAACCAGTTCGCCAACAGCTATCCCGTTTATAATGGGTTTACGGTGCCCTTCCTGGCCCGTGCGGCGGTCATCCCCTGCCAAGAATATGTGATGGAATTGGTGATTGCCGACGTGGGTGATGCCTTGCGGGATTCTGGGCTATTTTTTGAGGAAAACAGCTTCTGTTCGTTTTCATCCAGCCCCGAGAGTATCAATACCGATATCGCCATCGTCAAAGGGTGTGTCCCGGCTGCATTGGAACTCCCGCTCGGCGCTTTTTCTGCGGCGGATTATCCCCTGTCTTACACCGTGAGCGGCAGCTTGATACCGGGTACCGATTATGTCGGCTTGGATTCTGCCGGGCAAATCGAAAACCCGGCGGATTTCTGGGGGCTCAACCTGGATCTGCCCAATGGAGGCGAGCCGGGTACGCAGTCCATCGTGATTGCGATCGAGGGCCTGGATTGTGGCCGCAAGCTTTTTACCATCCATTTGCTTGATCCGCTGTCGATCTCCGGGCCGGCGCAGGCCGATTGCTCCGGTGAGCCGGTGGATTTGATTGCCCAGGGCAGCCCGCTAGAGTTTGGCGGCTTTGCGCTCCAATGGAATACGGGAGATACGCTGGCAGCCATCAGCGTGCTGCCCCAAGGCAGTACGGATTATACTTTGACCTATGCCAATGAATGGGGGGCTTGCAGCGCGGCATTTACCTTGCAGGGCGGCACCGATACGACCGAATTTAGCCGCTTCCTCTGCCGCGGGGAGCTCATCGAAATCAATGGGACGCTGTATGGATTTGACCATCCCAATGGCATTGAAGTATTCCAAAATACGGCTTCCGGCTGCGATTCCGTGGTACTGGTCAAGCTCAATTTTTACCCGCAGCAGGAATCCGCGCTGGAAGCAGTGATAGCGGAGGGCGAAGTGTTTACCCTGGCAGGAGAGGATTATCGTGCCAATGGCGAATACCGCCTGGCTTTTCCCGATCAGAACGGTTGCGACAGTATCGTCAGCCTGCGCCTGCGCGTCGTGCCGCAAACCAGCATGCTGACCGATAGCATCCTGGTAGGGCAAAGGGTAGCCCTTTGTGTGGACACGAGCATCTTCCTCGCGGTCGCCAGCTTCTCCAACGCCTGCCCGCTGGTGGACAGCGCAGTAGCCTTCGAGCTCGCTCCGGCTGGTGCCTGCCTGGAATACGCTGGCCTGCAGCCGGGCGTGAGTACTGCCTGCCTCGTTGCCTGCGACGCGCTGGGGCTTTGCGATACGACCTACCTCACCGTCAGCGTCTTTACCAATTTCCTGGCGGCGGTTGACGATCAGGACAGCACCGCTTACGATCAGCCGCTTACCCTGGCTGTATTGGATAATGACTGGATCGGCGGCGCGGGCCTGGAGGCACAGTATATCGTACAACAGCCGGCTTACGGCAATGCCAGCGTAAATGCAGATGGCACGATCACTTATGCGCCTAACCTGAGCGCCTGTTTGCAGGAAGACGCTTTTACTTACGCGATCTGCAACGACCTGGGCTGCGATACTGCTACGGTCTTCGTCTGGCTGAGCGATACCGAAGGGGCATGCGATGCCGTCTGGCCCGGCGATGTGTTCAAGGACGGCCTGGTCAACCAGATCGATCATTGGGCTATTGGCCTGGCTTATGGGCGCTCTGGCCCAGTTCGCCCGAATGCCAGCGTCGAGTGGTTTGCCCAGCCGATGATTAATTGGAATAACACCATCACCTTCATATACGAGTTTGATGTAAAGCATACCGATTGCAACGGCAATGGGCAGGTCAATGCTGAGGATGGGCAGGTGGTGCTGCTCAACTGGGGCAAGACGCACAATATGGCACCGCAGGCGCTTAGCTTCCCCTACAAGGCTCGCCCCGTCGCTTTGGAGCGCCTCAGCAGCACGGCCGCGATGCAGGAGGTTGCGCTCGTGCTGGGCAGTGCCGGGCAACCCTTGGTCAATGCTTATGGCCTGGCTTTCGAAGTGCATTTCGACCCGCAATCGGTCGCCTATGCCGAATTGGGCCTGGAAGACAACTGGCTCGGTTTTGAAGGCGAAGACCTGATGGCGCTGCAGAAGTGGGATATGTCGGCGGGCATCGGCTACGTCTCCCTGGTGCGCACCGATCAAACGCCGGTAGATGGTTTTGGCGAGTTGGGGCGCTTCCGCTTCTACTGTGCTGCCGGGCAAGATTGCGGCGGCTTTAGCATCCGCCAGGTACAATTGCTGCAAGGCGATGGCGATATCTTTGAAATCGCCCGCGAAGCGAGCCTGGAACCTAGCCTGACGAGCACTGCCGAGCAAGGGCTGGCGGGCCGCATCAGCCTCTTCCCCAATCCGGCCCGCGATTGGTTGCGCATCGGCTTGCCTGCTGCGGCTCCGGTCAGCCTCTTCGCCGCCGATGGCAGCATCGCCTGGTCAGGCCGCCTTCAGCAAGGCTGGAATGAAGTGGCGATAAATACTTTGCCAGCAGGGGTTTATGTGCTTAAGGTGCAATTGCCAGAGGGGGTAGTAGCCCAGCGGGTAGTGGTGTACTAACACTCCCAGTTAAACTAATTAAAAATAATTGCCGGCAAAGTTTGTTTTTTTCAAATACATGCCTTTATCTTTGGGCCATATTAAAAAAAGGACTATGAATTTCGTTCAATTGGCAAATCAGTGGTGGTGGCACACGCATTCGGGAGACCGGGTGAAGTGACGCGCCTTTGTTTGTCAGGACGAAAAAAAATCCAACAAAATGCGGCTTGTCGATTCACTCGGCAAGCCGCATTTCTTTTTTAACCAGACCACGTTATGCCAGCAACTAAACAGAAAATAAAAATCCGCAGCCAGGTACGGCGTTTCCTGGCGGATACCGTTACCCCAGTGACCCTCTACCTCAAGGGCCGCGACAGCTTTACCGAACCAGTACTGTTGGAAAACAACGACTTTCGCAGTAAAGAAGACTGCTATTCCTTCCTGGGCTTCGACGTCATCGCCAGCTTTCAGGTGCAAAGCGGGCGCATCACCCAGCGCCTGCCGGGAGGTGAAATGCTGCATAGCGAAGCCCGCGATGTCCTGGCCGTGCCGGCCGCGATGAAGGCCTTCCTGGAGCGCTTCGAAGTGCATAGCGAAGAAGCGGATGCCGGGTTTAACGGGCTGATCGGCTATACCGGCTTTGACGGAGTGCAGTATTTTGACACCCTGCAATTCGATCCGGACAAGCGCAAGTTCGACCTGCCTGACCTGCGCTACAACCTCTACCGCTTCATCATCGCTATCAACCACTTCCGCGATGAATTGACGGTGATTGAAAACATGCCGGAAGGGGAGGCTTCGCAGATGAACAAGATGGAGGCTTTAATCCGCAGCCAGAAGTTTGCTGCCCATGATTTCCACCTGCAAGGGGAGGAGCAGAGCAACCTGACCGATGCCGAGTTTATGGAATTGGTGACCATCGGCAAGCGGCACTGCCAGTTGGGCGACGTGTTTCAAATCGTCTTTTCCCGCCAGTTCTCCCAGCGTTTTGTCGGGGATGATTTCCAGGTTTATCGGGTATTGCGTTCCATCAACCCTTCGCCTTACCTCTTTTATGCCGATTATGGGAGCTACCGCATCTTCGGCTCTTCGCCGGAAACCCAGATGGCTATCCGGGATGGCATGGCTCAGGTAAACCCCATCGCCGGAACCTATCGCCGCACAGGCGATTTGGAGGCAGATACCCAAAAAGCCCTCGAATTGCGGGCCGACCCCAAAGAGAATGCCGAGCATATCATGCTGGTGGACCTGGCGCGCAACGACCTGGGGCGCCACGCCACAAATATCCAGGTACGGGAGCTGAAAGAAATACAGTATTTCAGCCACGTCATCCACCTGGTATCCAAGGTAGTGGGCGAGCTGCCTCCGGGCACCAACCCCATCCAGGTGTTTGGCGATACTTTCCCTGCCGGCACCCTTTCCGGTGCGCCCAAGTACAAGGCCATCGAGCTGATCAACCGCTACGAGAACCAAAACCGCAGCTTTTATGGCGGGGCGCTGGGCTACGTCAATTTCCAGGGTGAAATGAACAAAGCTATCATCATCCGCTCTTTCCTCAGCCAGAATAATACGCTTTACTACCAGGCCGGCGCGGGCATCGTCGCCGCCAGCGTAGAGGAAAAGGAATTGCAGGAGGTAAACAATAAGCTGGGCGCTTTGAAGAAAGCGCTGGCGCTGGCGCAAGAGATTAAGGGGTAATCTCTGGAGCAATAGCGGCGGATGCTATTATCGCGTTTCCGATAACTATCGGGAAGCTTTTTTGTTCGGGTAATACCGTTTCGTTCAGGTTTTATGAGACGGGAGCAAGGCGGATAGAGCCCCGCTTTTTTATCAAGAAATTCACGGATGCCATGAAAATACTAGTGCTAGACAATTACGATTCCTTCACCTTCAACCTGGTGCAGTACATCCAGGAGATCCAGGGAGAGAAGGTAGCTGTTTACCGCAACGATGCCCTCGGGTTGGATGAGGTAGGCCAATATGATGCCATCGTGCTATCGCCGGGGCCGGGGCTGCCGGCGGAAGCCGGGATAATGCCGGCGCTGCTGCAGCGCTATGCGGGGGAGAAAGCCATCCTGGGCGTATGCCTGGGCCATCAGGCGATAGGGGAGGCTTTCGGCGGGCAATTGGAGAACCTGGCTCAGGTCTATCATGGCGTAGAGACCCCGGTGCTGGTGGTGGATGAAGAGGAGCCCCTCTTTACCGGATTGCCCCGGCAATTTCAGGCCGGGCGCTACCACTCCTGGGCAGTACGGGCCGAAGGGCTGCCAGAAGATTTGCAAGTGACTGCCGTAGATGCCGAGGGGGCCATCATGGCTATGCGCCATCGGCGCTTTAACGTGCGCGGCGTCCAGTTTCATCCCGAATCTATCATGACGGAATACGGCCATCAGATGCTGCGCAATTTCTTTGCGTACTGCGTGCCCCCGGTAGCCGTGCCTTTATCATAACCGCAAAGTAAAACAGGGCATGAAAGACATACTCGCACGCCTCTTTGAGCACGAACGCCTGGGCCGGGAAGAGGCCCGGCAAGTGCTGCTGAGCATCTCCCGGGGCGAATGCAATCATTTGCAGATCGCCAGCTTTATCACCGTTTACCAGATGCGGCCGGTTGCCATCGCCGAGTTGCAGGGCTTCCGCGATGCGCTGCTCGAACTGTGCATCCCTTTCGATCTCGAGGGGATGGAAGCCATCGACATCGTCGGCACGGGGGGCGATCACAAGAATACCTTCAATATCTCCACCCTTTCGGCAGTAGTGGCCGCCGGGGCTGGTTGCAAGGTAGTCAAACACGGCAGCTACGGCGTCTCTTCAGCCGTGGGCTCCTCGAACGTGCTCATGGAAATGGGCTATGAATTTACCAGCGATACCGACAAGCTGAAGCGGCAATTGGAGCGGGCTGGCCTGTGCTTTCTGCACGCACCGCTATTCCATCCTGCCCTGAAGGAAGTGGTGCCAGTGCGCAAGCAATTGGGCATCAAAACCTTCTTCAATATGCTGGGCCCTCTAGTCAACCCTGCTCAACCCAGCCATCAAGTATTAGGTACCTTTAGCCTGGAGCTCTCGCGCCTTTATCAATACATCATGCAGGAGAGCGGGCGCCGCTACGCTATCGTCTACGCCCTGGACGGCTATGACGAGATTTCTCTCACCGGGCCTTTCAAGCTGCGCACCAACGAGCGCGACGCCACCCTCAGCCCAGCGGAGCTAGGCCTGCCACAACTCGCTCCGGAAAGCCTCTACGGCGGAGAGACCGAAGCAGAAGCAGCCGCTATTTTCCGCAATGTATTGCAAGGCACATGCACGCCCGCACAGTTTGACGTAGTCGCTGCCAACGCCGGCCTGGCCATCCATTGCTTCCAACCAGAACAGAGCATGGCTGATTGCATCGCCCATGCTAAAGAAAGCCTGCTCAGCAAACGCGCGCTGAACGTTTTTCAACAACTGCTAAATCAAGCCTGATGAATATACTCGAAAAAATCATCGCTCACAAAAAGAATGAAGTAGCCCAGCGGCGGGAGCTATACCCGGCAAAGCTGCTGGAAAAGAGCATCTACTTCCACACGCCGGCCGTTTCCCTGTGCAAGTACCTGCGGCGGGATGACAAGTCGGGCATCATCGCTGAGTTCAAGCGCCGCTCGCCTTCCAAAGGGGATATCAACCCTTATGCGGCAGTGGAGCGCGTCTCGATCGGCTATATGCAGGCAGGTGCCGCTGCGCTTTCGATACTGACCGATAGCGAGTTCTTCGGGGGTAAGAACGAAGACCTCACCCTGGCGCGCAAATTCAACTTCTGCCCCATCTTGCGCAAAGATTTCATCATTGACGAATATCAGCTCATCGAAGCCCGGGCCATTGGGGCCGATGCGGTGCTGCTCATCGCCGAATGCCTGGAAAAAGCCCAATTGGCTCAACTGGCCCACACCGCCAAAAGCCTGGGGCTGGAGGTGCTGATGGAAATCCACAGCCAACCCCAATTGGACAAGTTCTGCCCTTCGGTAGATGCCATTGGTGTCAACAACCGCAACCTGGAAGATTTCTCGGTCAGCCTGGCGGCTTCCCTGGAATTGGCCGTAGCCCTGCCGGCAGAGGTGGTCAAAGTATCCGAAAGCGGCCTGGACGACCCCAATGCTATTGTGGAATTGCGCCGGGCCGGCTACCAGGGCTTCCTCATCGGGGAGCACTTCATGCGGCAGGCAGATCCAGGCAAGGCTTGCCAGGAGTTTATCCGGCGTGTTGAGCAGATTGAAAGGATGTTGGATGGGGCTATCGCTTGAACAGTTTTAGTAGACACTGCCTCTGGCGGGTCAGTACTACCCATGCATTTAAATGATTGTGACGATGCAAATAAAAGTATGCGGGATGCGGATGCCCGAAAATATTGCCGGGCTGGCGGGCTTGCACGTGGATATGGTAGGCTTTATCTTCTACCCTTTGTCGGCGCGTGCCGTCGGGCCGGAACTGGAGCGCTGGCTGCAGGAGGAAGGCGCTTGCCTGGAAGGCAAAAAACGGGTAGGCGTATTTGTCAATGCGGAGATAGAAGAAGTGCTCAACAAAGTACACGACTATGGCCTGGACTTTGTGCAGCTGCACGGTGAGGAGAGCCCGGAGTATTGCCAGTTGCTGCGCTCGATTTCGGAAGCGACCTCGATGCAGCCCTTCCTGCTCATCAAGGCTTTTCAGGTTGATGCAGCTTTTGACTTTAGCCGTACGGCGCGCTACGCCCCTTACTGTGCTTATTTCCTTTTCGATACCCGCAGCGCGGCACCTGGCGGCAGCGGGCAGCAGTTTGATTGGGCGTTGTTGGATCGCTACGAGGGGAAGGTACCCTTTCTGCTCAGCGGGGGCATCGCCCCCGATTCAGTGGCGGCTGTTCGTGCCTTGCGCCATCCTCGCCTGGCCGGGCTGGATATCAACAGCCGCTTTGAAATCGAGCCAGGCCAAAAGGACCTGGAGCAGATTGCTGGATTTATTGACCAACTGGGGGGGTGAGCAGCTAGTTGGCCATTTGGTAAACATCTCCAAAACATTCACTGCAAACCATAAAAACCATAACTCATGATCGCTATTGACGAAAGAGGCTATTACGGAGAATTTGGCGGGGCTTTCATCCCCGAAATGCTCTATGCCAATGTAGAAGAGCTGCGGCAGCGCTACCTGGACATTATGCAGGAGCCCGATTTTGAACGGGAGTTTCGCCAGTTGCTCAAGGACTACGTAGGGCGGCCGACGCCCTTGTACCTGGCCGAGCGGCTGTCCGAGCGCTACCAGGCCAGCATTTACCTTAAAAGGGAGGACCTCAACCATACCGGGGCCCACAAAATCAACAACACGATCGGGCAAATCCTGTTGGCCAAGCGGCTGGGCAAACGGCGCATCATCGCCGAGACCGGGGCGGGGCAGCACGGCGTAGCTACCGCCACCGTTTGCGCCCTCATGGGATTTCCCTGCGTGGTCTATATGGGGGCGGTGGACATCCAGCGGCAGGCACCCAATGTGGCCCGCATGCGCATGTTGGGGGCTGAAGTGCGCCCGGCGACCAGTGGAAGCCAGACCCTGAAAGACGCCACCAACGAAGCCATCCGCGACTGGATCAACAATCCGGAAGATACCCACTACATCATCGGCTCGGTGGTGGGGCCGCACCCGTATCCCGACATGGTGTCGCGCTTCCAGGCCGTGATCAGCGAAGAGATGAAATGGCAGTTGGAAGAACAAACCGGCCGTGAAAACCCCGACCTTATCATCGCTTGTGTGGGTGGAGGGAGCAATGCTGCTGGCGCCTATTATCACTACCTCAACGAGCCAGGGGTGCGCTTGATCGCTGTAGAAGCCGCTGGCCATGGTATTGATAGCGGCGAATCAGCAGCTACCAGCGTCTTAGGTACCAAGGGCATCATCCACGGCAGCCGCACTTTGTTGATGCAGACCGACGATGGGCAGATCGTCGAGCCCTACTCCCTTTCGGCGGGGCTGGACTATCCCGGCATCGGGCCGCTGCACGCTCACCTCATCGCCTCGGGCCGGGCCGAAGCAGTCAGCATCACCGACGACGAGGCTTTGGCTGCCGCCTACCGCTTGTCGCTAGAGGAGGGCATCATCCCCGCGCTGGAGACTGCCCATGCTTTTGCCGCCCTGGATAAAATCAGCTTCCGGCCAGGGGATGTCATCGCCATCAACCTCTCCGGCCGGGGGGACAAGGATTTGGAAACTTACATCAAACATTTTGAGCGATTTCAAAAGCGATAAGACATGAACCGCATCAACCAACTCTTTGCCCGCAAGAAAGAGCAGGTGCTCAATATCTATTTCACCGCTGGCTTCCCCGCGCTGGAGGATACCGGGCGCATTATCCTGGCTTTAGAAAAGGCCGGGGCTGACTTGGTGGAAATAGGCATGCCCTATTCCGACCCTTTGGCCGATGGGCCGACCATCCAGGAGAGCAGCCAAAAGGCCCTGCAAAACGGCATGAATCTGCCGCTCTTGTTTGAGCAAATCAAAGCCGTGCGCCAGCGCAGCGATATCCCGCTCATCCTCATGGGGTACTTCAACCAGGTGATGCAGTACGGCGAGCAGCGTTTTATCGATCATTGCGTGGAAGCAGGCATCGATGGGTTAATCTTGCCCGACCTGCCTCTGTATGAATACGAGCAGCACTACCGGGAAATGGTAGAGCAAGCTGGCCTGTGCATCAGTTTCCTCATCACGCCACAAACCCCAGAGGCGCGTATCCGCCAGGCCGACGCGCTGAGCCGCGGCTTTGTCTATATGGTTGCCAACGCGGCCATCACCGGTGCCAAGAGCGGCATCAGCGACAGCCAGCTGGCTTATTTCCGGCGCGTCCAGGAGATGGGGTTGCAGGCCCCGCGCCTCATCGGCTTTGGCATCTCCAGCCAGGAAACTTTCGCTACCGCCTGCCGTTATGCCACTGGCGCTATCATCGGCAGCGCCTTCATCCGCGCCTTGGCCGCCGCCGAGGATGTCGAAAAGGTTACGCTGGAATTTGTGCAAAACATCCGGGGCACGGTGCCGGTCATTTAAAATTAACGAACATGATCATCCAACTTGAAGCAGGCATCAGCGCGCAGCAACTCGAAAGGCTGCAGCAACAGCTGAATGACATCCAATACAAACCCACGCGGGTGAAAACCCAATACGCCGACTATCTCATCGCGGTGGGGAAAAAGGAATTCGACATCCGCGCCATCGGCGCCCTGCCGGGCGTGCGTGATGTACACCGGGTGAGCGACGATTACAAGCTCGTGTCACGCAAGTGGCGCGTAGAGGATACGGTAATCGACCTGGGCGATGGCGTGCACATTGGTACGGGGCATTTTGCGCTCATGGCCGGGCCCTGTTCCATCGAATCGGAAGCGCAAGTGGAAAAGGTAGTTTCCCACCTGGCGGAACAAGGGGTGCGCATTATGCGGGGCGGGGTGTATAAGCCGCGCAGCTCTCCCTATTCTTTCCGCGGGCTGGGCATCGATGGCTTGAAGATGTGGCACCACAAGGCCCAGCAGGCCGGCATCAAAATCATTACTGAAGTGATGATGGTCGAGCAGATCGGCCCCATGCTCGAATACGTGGACGTCTTTCAGGTAGGCGCACGCAATTCCCAGAATTTCAATTTGTTGGATGCTCTGGGCGAGGCGGGCAAACCCGTACTGCTCAAGCGGGGCATCTCCGGCACGATCGACGAACTGCTGCAGGCTGCGGAATACATTTTTTCCAACGGCAATGAGCGCATTATGCTGTGTGAGCGCGGCATCCGCACCTACGAGACGGCTTACCGCAATACGATGGACATCAACGCCATCGCCATGCTCAAGGAAAAGACCCATTTGCCAGTCATCGCCGACCCCAGCCACGGCATCGGCTTACGCCGTTACGTGGACAAGGTGGCGCTGGCTTCCGTCATGGCCGGCGCTGACGGCATCATCATGGAAGTACACGAGCAGCCTGAGCGGGCTTTATCCGATGGGCAGCAGACGCTGAGCTTCCCAGAGGCGCAGCTCCTGTATCGCCGCCTGAATCAAGCCTTTGAATTGCGCGAAAATTTTTAGACCTTCGGCCTCATGTCTGTAGCACAACGCATCTTCCTGGGCCTGGCAGCTTTTCTTTTAGCTGTCAACGTTTTGATTATGAACGACCTATCGACCTTATGGGACGGGGCGGAGGCCTTGTTGGCCTGGCAGTCGGGTAGGGGAGAGGCGGGCATTGCCTTGCCCGGGGCCTTGTTAGCCAAAGCCTGGCCGCAAGGGGTGTTTTGGTTTCGCCTGCCGGGTGCCCTGCTCTTGCTGCTGGCTTTCCCGCTATACTGGTGGATAGCTAAAGCGATTTTAGGGCGAGAAGCCACCATTTACACCCTATTGGTACTGGCGGCCTCCCTGCTGGTGCCCAACCTGGCCAAGGTGGCTAGTGGAGATATCTGGGCGATGGTGACGCAGTGGCTGGGCTTTGCGGTTTTGTTGCGCTTTTTGAAACAACCCCATTTGCTTTGGCGGCTGGCTTTTTATAGCTTGTTGGCCCTGGCTATCTGGATACAGCCAGTCAACGCCTCGATATTTTTGTTAGGCAGCAGCGCCTACTTGTATTTTGCTCACCCGCAGGGCAAGAACCTGTTGAGCCTGCAGCCTTGGCTGGCCGGCGCTGCTATCGCGGCAGTTTTGTATTGGGGCAAGCTGTTGCCCCTGGACAACAGCTATTTTGTCATCGGCTTTCAGAGTGGGCGCTTCCTGCTGTGGAATTTTCTGGGCATGGCGCCTTTCATCGGCTTTTGCCTGGCGGGCTTATGGGGGAGCGTGCAACGGGCCCGTCAGGGCGAAGAGCTAGCCTTGGTCAATCTGGGTGCTTTAGCTTTTGCGCTCTTGGGGCATTCGCTGGCTTTACAGGGCATCCTGGCGCTCCTGGCCGCCAAGCAGTTGCAAGGCTATTTTATGCCGGGTTATCGGTATAAGGGGGTGGTGCAGGCCGGGGCTATCCTCCATCTCATCGCCGTCTTTTTTGGCGCATTCTTCCTGCTTGCCGTTGGTTTTTTCCAATTCGACGGCATCGGCTATCGGGCGGCAGCGGCTACTGCCGGGCTTTACTGGATGTTGAGTTTGGTTGGCGTGCTAGGCCTGGTGGGCTCCAATCGCCGCCATACGCTAGGCGGCACTGCGCTGGCTGGCTTGCTCCTGACTACCTTGTTTTGGCTGCAATTGAACCCCTTGCTGGAAAGCCGCCGTGCCTGGCCGAAAAAGCTAGTGGAGGATACGGCTCGCTTGGTGCCCGCGCTTAAAAGCGAAACAGGCCCTGTCTGTTTTATTTACCAGCCGGTGGATGAACCTTTTCGGGCTTTAGCGGCTTATGCCCAGCTTGCCTTCCCGCATACCAGTTTGCTAGATTCAGAGGCTGCGCTGCGCCAGGCGATGGAAAGCCAAACAGCAAACTGCTTTTTGCTGCCGGCAGAAAGAGTAGAGGCTTTAGCGCCAGGGCAAGCGGATCTAAGGGCAGAGGGTTGGGATAGCGGTTTCCGTATAGTCGCTTATGAGGCCCTGTGCGGTTATAAAGAGCTTCTGAATACGAAGTAAAGCAGCAGCAGCAGCACCAGGGTAGCTATGACCACCACCGTTATAAACTTGCGGGTGTCGCGCTTATCGCGCAGTTCTTGCCTGAATTGTTTTTTGGATTTTGCCATTTTTCCCGTTTTTCATTTGTTGAAATGTGTGATTCGTGTTAGCAAAAGTAGGAAATCAAAGTGAGCATGGTGCTAAATTTTGCAGGTATTTGCAGAAATCGCCAAAACACCGCCGCAGTGGGTTTTTGACCTTGAGATCAGCAGAGGTAAAAGCGGAAGCCGATGTCAACCAGCGCGCGGCGCTTCTCGAAAGCATATCAAGGATTGCGCAACCATAATTTACCCACTTAGAGCCGTCCTTTTGCACGCTGGTGGACCTGCCAAACCTCGCCCAGGCTCTTATCCCCTCAATTCCTGAATCATCTTGCGCACCCCGGTAGTAGCTGGCTCGCCGATAATCGTGAGGCCTTGGATCAGGCTCAGCTCGTAATTCAGCGAAGGCTTGGGGTCGATGTAATAGATCCGTTTAGCGCGGCGGGCGTAGCCGACCAAGCCGGCAGCGGGATAAACCTGCATGGAAGTGCCGATGATGGCAACGATATCGGCGGTGCTGATCTCTACTGCTGCTGGCTCAATCATGGGCACTATTTCGCCAAACCAGACGATATGGGGCCGCAGTTGGCTGCCGAGCTCACAGATGTCGCCGGGGGAGAGGTCGTCCTCCCAGTGATAAACCAGGTCAGGGGCCTTGGTGCTGCGCACCTTGCAAAGTTCGCCGTGCAGGTGCATCACGTGGGTGCTGCCGGCGCGCTCGTGGAGGTCGTCCACGTTTTGGGTGATGATGCTGACCTCAAAGTGTTGTTCCAGTTCGGCCAGAGCCAGGTGGCCATCATTGGGGGCCACTTCTTTGAGTTGGCGCCGTCTTTGGTTGTAAAAATCCAGCACCAATGCTGGATTGCGCTGCCAGCCTTCGGGTGAGGCGACCTCCATCACATCGTGGCCTTCCCACAGGCCGCCGGCATCGCGGAAGGTGCTGATGCCGCTCTCGGCGCTCATGCCCGCGCCGCTCAGTACTACGATTTTGTTCATTGGTTTGTTATTCATCATTCATCGTTCAATGTCCTGTGGCGGACGGTACCTACCTCCCGAGCAGGCAACTGTGGCCCCGCCTGAGGCGTTTTCCAGAAGTCATCAAAATGCAAATTTATGAAGTTTTCTTTTGTTTTTCATCTGGCTGCACTGGCCTTCAGCATCAGTGCCTGCGGCGGGAAAAGCCCCGGCGGGGAGGTGCAAGCCCCCGCCGTCCCGGCGGCAGCGGCCAGCAGTGCCCCGGCGGCTGCGCCTGTTGCGCCCCTATCACCAGAGGCAGCTGAAGTTGCCCCCGCCCCTGCCACTCCGGCTGCCTCCGGGAAGGCCGAAAATGCTGTGCCGACTGAAACGCCGCCTTCGGCAAAAGCAGTTGCGGAAATAGCCCCTGCCGCCCCGCCTGCGCCAAGCGCCCCGATAGCTGCCATCCCGCCCAGCCATGGGCAATGGGATGCCCTCTTGCAGCAATATGTATCCGCCGTTGGCAGGGTGGATTATGCAGGGCTGCTCGGCGAGCGAAGCCGCCTCCAATCTTATCTCGATGCCCTGGCCGCTCTGCCGCCCGAGAAAAGCTGGAGCCGCAATGAACAACTGGCTTATTGGATCAACGCCTATAATGCTTTCACCGTAAAGCTGATATTGGACCATTATCCCCTGTCCAGCATCTTAAGCCTGCATAGCGGTAAGCCCTGGGATGTAGCCTGGATAGAAATAGGCGGGAAAAAGTATTCGCTCAACCAAATCGAGCACGAGATTATCCGCAAGCAGTTCCGCGAGCCGCGCATCCACTTTGCGGTCAATTGTGCGGCGGTCTCCTGCCCACCCTTGCTCAATCGTGCCTGGACAGCAGATAAGCTGGAAACCTACTTCTCCCGCCAGGCCAAAAACTTCATCAACAACCCCAAATACAACCAGCTTGGGTCTGATGCCGTGCGCTTGTCAAAAATATTTGAGTGGTATGCCGAAGATTTTGGCGATATCATCAAGTACCTGAATACTTATGCTACCAGCCCGATATCAGCTGCAGCCGAAGTGTCCTATCTCGAGTACGATTGGGGTTTGAATGGGAAGTAAACGCGGGGAAATTTGCATCTTTGCCTTTTTAACAACCAGATGCCAATGGATTTGCCCGCCGGCTTTGCCGAACAGATGAAAACGCGTTTGGGCCTGGAATGGCCTGCGTTCCTGGCTGCCTTGGAGAGCCCTGCCCCTACGAGCATACGCCTGAACCCGGCTAAGGCTTATCAGGCCCCGCCCGGTGCCGTGCCGGTGCCCTGGGCGCAGCATGGCGTTTATTTGCCCGCAAGGCCAAGTTTTACGCTGGATCCTGCCTTCCATGCCGGGGCCTATTACGTGCAGGAGGCCTCTTCGATGTTTGTAGCGGAAGCTGTGCGGCAGCTGACCGTTGCCGGGCGCTCCCTGCGGGCGCTGGATTTGTGCGCCGCGCCTGGCGGAAAGAGCACTTTATTGCTGTCCGCCCTTAGCAGCAACAGTTTTTTGCTGGCCAATGAAGTCATCCGGCCCCGCTACCAAATCTTGCGGGAGAACCTGGTGAAATGGGGGGAGGCGAATGTTGGCAGCAGCAGCTTAGACAGTAGCCGCTTCAATCAGCTGCAAGGCTATTTCGATTTGGTCTTGGTGGATGCCCCCTGTTCAGGAGAAGGCCTTTTCCGCAAAGACCCGGCTGCCGCAGAACATTGGTCGGCGGCCAATGTGCAGCTTTGTTCCGGCCGCCAGCGGCGTATCCTGGCCGACGCAGCCGAGCTGCTCGCCCCGGAAGGGGTGTTGTTATACTGTACCTGCACCTACAATCAGGAAGAAAATGAAGGCAACGCCGCCTGGATGGCCACACAACTGGGATTGGTGCCGGAGGGCCTCATCCTCCAGCCTGCTTGGGGGATTGAAGCACGGGATTACGGTTATCAGTTTTATCCCCATCGCTTGCGGGGCGAAGGGTTTTACCTGGCCGCCTTCCGCAAGCCAGGCGGTGGGGCGGCCTTCCAGATGCCCCGGCTCAGGCAGCCCTATCCTTCGGGCTATGAACCACTGCCACGCCACAACCGTGAAGCCCTCGCCCCCTGGGTAAGCCGCCTGGATGCCTGGGATTTTTTCCGCAATAAGCAGGGGGGCATTTCCGCCATCTCCCGGGAGCATAGCCTGGAAGTTGCCTGGCTCAGCCAGGCGCTGCCTTTCCTGCAATGGGGGGTAGAGCTGGGCAGCTTCAAAAACCAGGATTTTGTGCCCGCTCATGCTCTGGCATTGAGTGCCCTGGCCCCTGAGCACACCCCTGAGGTGGCTCTAGGGCTGGATATGGCCTTGCGCTACCTCCGCAAGGAAAACCTTGCCCTCAACCCTGCTCCGGCCGGCTGGGCCCTGGCGCGCTATCAAGGGCTTAATTTGGGTTGGCTAAAAGGCGTGAAAGGGCGCATCAACAATTATTTTCCAAAAGAATGGCGCATTAGGATGGCTTCGTCCTGATGCTTTTTCGTTATTTATGCTTATTTTTGTCCAAAACTATTTAAGCGATGAACAAGGCAATATATTTCCTTTTTTTAGGCGCTTTGCTGAGCGCCTGCGGTCAAAAAGGCGCTGATAGCGCTCAAGAAAATTATCCGGTAATGAAAGTAGATTATCCCCAATCTGAAAAAAGAGAAGTCGTCGAGGAGTACTTTGGCCAGGCCGTATCCGATCCCTATCGCTGGCTGGAAATAGATACGGCAGCCGAGGTAGAGGCTTGGGTAAAGGCCCAGAACGAAGTCTCTTTTGGCTATTTGGAGAAAATCCCTTTCCGCGAAGCGCTCCGCCAGCGCCTGGAAACGCTTTGGAATTACGAGCGTTTTAGCGCGCCCTTTACAGAAGGGGCTTATACCTATTTCTACAAAAACGACGGTTTGCAGAATCAGGCAGTGCTCTACCGTCAGGTGGAGGGTGCCGAGCCGGAAGTGTTCCTTGACCCCAACCAGTTTTCTCAGGGGGGCACGACTTCCCTGGCGGGCATCAGCTTTACCAAAGATGGCAGCCTGGCCGCTTATTTGATTTCTGAAGGAGGCTCCGACTGGCGCAAGATCATCGTCATCAATGCGGAGACTAAAGCGGTGGTAGAAGACACCCTCAAGGACGTCAAATTTTCCGGCCTTTCCTGGAAGGGTAATGAGGGGTTTTACTACAGCTCTTACGACAAGCCCAAGGATGGGAGCCAGCTCTCTGGTTTGACCCAACACCACAAACTCTACTACCACCGCCTGGGTACGCCCCAATCGGCTGATAAGCTGGTGTTTGGTGGAGAAAAGACGCCCCGCCGCTATATCTTTGGCGGCGTGACCGAGGATGAGCGTTGGCTCGTCATCACTGCCGCTGTTTCGACGACTGGCAACGAGCTTTATATCCAGGACTTATCCAAGCCCAATGCGCCGATCTTACCTGTGGTCGATAATTTTGAGAAGGAGCATAGCGTCGTGCACAGCGAGGGCGAGCTGCTCTACATCCAGACCAATCTAGGCGCCCCGAACAACCGCCTGGTGAAGGTCAATGCGGCTGCACCCCAGCCAGAAAACTGGGAGGACGTCATCTCCGAGCGCGCTGAAGTGCTCAACGTGAGCACTGGCGGCGGCTACTTTTTTGCCAACTACCTCAAGGATGCCCTTACCGTCGTTGAGCAAGTCGGCTTGGATGGACAGTCTGTGCGCCAGGTCCAACTGCCAGGGCAAGGCAGTGCTAGCGGCTTTGGCGGCAAGTGGGAAGAGCAGAAGCTGTATTACACCTTTACCAGCTACATCGCCCCGGGCAATATCTTTTCTTACGAAGTAGAAAATGGGAAGTCGGAGCTCTACAAAGCTAGCGGCGTTGAGTTCGACCCGGCCCAGTATGAGTCCAAGCAAGTGTTTTATAGCTCTAAAGATGGCACCAAGGTGCCGATGATGATTACTCATAAGAAAGGGCTGAAACTGGACGGGCAAAACCCGGCCATGCTCTATGGTTATGGCGGTTTCAACGTCAGCCTCCAGCCATCTTTCAGCACCTCCAATATCGTCTGGCTGGAAAATGGTGGCGTTTATGCCGTGCCCAACCTGCGCGGCGGAGGCGAATACGGGGAAGACTGGCACCTGGCCGGCACTAAGACGAGCAAGCAAAATGTCTTTGACGACTTCATCGCCGCCGCAGAATACCTCATCACCCAGGGCTATACTTCTTCGGAGCGCCTGGCGATCTCCGGCGGCTCCAATGGCGGTTTGCTGGTTGGTGCCGTGATGGCCCAACGGCCGGAATTAGCCAAAGTAGCCCTGCCTGCGGTAGGCGTACTGGATATGCTGCGCTACCACAAATTCACCGCCGGCGCTGGCTGGGCTTACGATTATGGCACGGCCGATGAGAGTGAAGAGATGTTCCGCTATCTGCTGGGCTACTCTCCTTACCACAAGCTCAAGGACGGCACTTGCTATCCAGCTACCATGGTCACTACTGCTGATCACGACGATCGGGTGGTGCCGGCGCACTCTTTCAAGTTTGCCGCTCGCCTGCAGGAAGCCCAGGGCTGCGACAACCCGGCCTTGATCCGCATCGATACCAAAGCAGGGCATGGTGCCGGCAAACCGGTCTCCATGATCATCCAGGAACATGCCGATAAGTGGGCTTTTACTTTTTATAACCTCAACGCCCGGGTGAAGTATTGATTAGCCTTGCTGAGGCTGGGGGGGAGTCAGCAGGGCCGGGCTGACTCCCCTCGCCCTGCCCTCGGCACGAGGTCAGGGCTGCCCCTCTATTAAAAGAACGTAACTATTTAGCATGGCGAAAAGCTGCGAGTTACGAGCCACGAGCTGCGAGTTCTCTGCTATATCTCCAAGATTAAGTTTTGAAGTATATTGGAGAACGATTTTTCCTATGGTTGAAACTCGGCAACCTTCTTTCGCCAAGGCTGAACTCGCGACTCGAAGCTAGCTAAATAGTTACAAAAGAGCTACTATTAGTATACATTTTCACGCATGGTATTTATCAGCTGATACCTGCCCTGCGCTTGGCGAGACGGGTAGATGAGCGTCTGTGCCGGGGGCCTGATCTGCAAGCATGCAAGGAGTGGCATAAAAAGTTCAAGGGGGCCAGGCAGCTGCGCCCCCTCCTCCAATGGCTGCCATTTACACCTGGC
>CAYSPJ010000071.1:0-26690 GCA_964432875.1 uncultured Phaeodactylibacter sp.
GCCCGATCATCGAAACCACCGAAACGGTGGAGGTATGCGAAAATGCGCTGCCATACACTTGGAACGGGACGCCATATCCTGACGGTGGCACCTTCACCGCCACCCTGCCGGGTCAGGGCGAAGATTGCGACACTTTAGCCACGTTGATCCTCGTCGTGGTGCCGGTCATCGAAACCACCGAAACAGTTGAGGTCTGCGAAAATGCGCTGCCCTACACCTGGAACGGTACACCATACCCTGGCGGCGGTACCTTCACCGCCACCCTGCCGGGCCAGGGCGAGGACTGCGATACGCTGGCTACGCTGATTCTGATTGTAGTGCCGGTAATCGAGACTACCGAGACAGTTGAGGTCTGCGAAAATGCGCTGCCCTACACCTGGAACGGTACACCATACCCTGGCGGCGGTACCTTCACCGTCACCCTGCCGGGTCAGGGCGAGGACTGCGATACGCTCGCTACGCTCATCCTGACCATTGCGCCGATCATCGAGACGACGGACGAAGTGACCGTCTGCGGAAATGCACTGCCTTACATCTGGAATGGCACGCCGTATCCTGCCGGCGGCACATTCACCGTCACCCTACCGGGCCAAGGCGAGGACTGCGATACGCTGGCTACCCTTATCCTGACAGTCGTGCCGGTGGTCGAGGCCACCTTGACGGTCGAGGTCTGTGAAAACGCCCTGCCGTACATCTGGAACGGCACGCCATATCCCGACGGCGGCACATTCACCGTAACACTCCCAGGCCAAGGCGAAGAATGCGACACCTTAGCCACTTTGATCCTGACCATCAGTCCGGTCATCGAGACCACGGACGAAGTGACCGTCTGTGAAAACGCCCTGCCTTACTTCTGGAACGGCACGCCGTATCCCGATGGCGGCATATTCAGTGTCACCCTCCCAGGTCAAGGCGGGGACTGCGATACGCTCGCTACGCTCATCCTGACAATCTTACCGATAAGTGAGACTACCGAGATGGTCGAAGTTTGCGAAAATGCGCTGCCCTACATCTGGAACGGCACGCCATATCCTGACGGCGGTACTTTCACCGTCACCCTGCCGGGTGTTGGAGGGGAGTGCGATACGATAGCAACGCTGACCCTTACCATAAAGCCTTTGGTTGAAACCACTGAGTCGGTAACCGTATGCGAAAATGAACTCCCGTACCTTTGGAACGGCACGCCATTCTTTGACGGCGGCACATTTGCCGTCACCCTACCGGGAGCCGGAACGGATTGCGATACCTTAGCCACGTTGACCCTGACGGTCAGCCCATCGCCGGTGACCGAGCTTTCCGCCAAAATCTGCGAAGGGCAAACCTACGATTTCCACGGCATGATGCTGGACTTTTCCGGGGTTTACCGCGATACGTTGGAAACTGTGGCAGGCTGCGATTCCATCGTCATCCTGACGCTGGATGTAGTGCCAGTGATTACGGATACGCTGGCCGCCGCGATCTGCGCAGGGGAGAGCTACGATTTTGGAGGACTGACGTTGACGACCAGCGGACTGTATTCTGATACCCTTGCCTCTAGCACCGGCTGCGATTCAATTGCCACGCTGGTATTAACCGTCAACCCGATCTACCACGACATGATCGTCGTGGAAATATGCCAGGGCGAAGGTTATGAGTTTGGCGGTAGCACCTTGACGGACAGCGGTGAGTATCTGGTGATGTTGGAGACGGCTGCTGGCTGTGACTCGGTAGTCACTTTGATTTTGATTGTCAATCCGGTATTGGAGGGCGCAGATACCGCCACCGTCTGTGCGAATGAATTGCCGTACTTCTGGAATGGCGGCGCATACAGCGCTACGGGCATCTATACGGACACGCTGGTCGGTTCGACTGGTTGTGATAGCATGGTCACTTTGACGCTTACGGTGGTCCCCATTCCGGTTACGCCCATTTTTGCGGAAATCTGTATTGGGGAAGCTTATGATTACAACGGGCAACCGCTAACGGCATTTGGCACTTACGACTTTGTGTTTGAGGCCGCTTCGGGCTGCGATAGCATCGTCTCCATTACGCTGGTGGTACACCCGGTTTATGAAGAAACCGTGGTGGCGAGCATCTGTGCTGGCGAGGATTACCAATTCAATGGGATACTCTACAGCTCGACTGGGGTATATGTTGATTCTTTCCAAACCATCTTCGGCTGCGATAGCATCTGGATACTCGACTTGACGGTTCACCCCGCAGTAGAGCCCGTCATCATGGGTGATGAGGCGATTTGCGAAGGAGAGGTTGCCGTGCTGACGGTCACGAATGCAAGCGGAGCGTTCGAGTGGTCTACGGGGGAAACGACCACTGAAATCGCGGTCACCGCTGCTGGTTGGTATTATGTCACGGTGACGGCTGGCAATAGCTGCATCGGCATCGATTCTTTCGAAGTACGCTATCTGCCAGCAGCTATCCCGCCGACGGGGTCGGATGTGACGATTAGCTGTGCCGATTCATCCGTCATCCTGGGGGTAGTGCCGGCTCCAGCCGGTACTTATGTCTGGGAGGGTCCCGGCATTAGCGCGGCTAATGACAATGCCGCCAACCCGGAGGTCAGCTTGGTGGGCTGGTATTTCCTCACCTACACCAATCAGGAAGGCTGTACGGCCAGAGATTCGGTGTTGGTCGAGGAAGACCCCAGTGCTCCGATGGCCAATGCCGGCCCGGACCAGTTGCTGACTTGTGCGCTGACGGCAGTAGCCCTGGAGGGCAACAGCTCTCCGCCCGGGCTGGTCTTTGTCTGGTCTGGCCCAGGCATCAACGCGGGCAACCTCAACGCGCAGAACCCCATGGTGAGCGAGCCGGGCTGGTACACCCTGACCACCCTCGATACTTTGGCCGGCTGCCAGTCGGAGCCAGACTCGGTATTCGTGGATCAAAACATCGAAGAGCCGACGGTAGAACTGGCTTCTGATGCTATACTGGACTGCATCAATCTGCAGACCCTGGTGGACGGCAGCGGCTCCTCCAGCGGGCCAGGATTTTCCTATACCTGGACGACGCCGAGCACAACCATCATGGATTCCACAACCCTGACCGTCAGCGAAGGCGGCTGGTTTGTGCTCACGGTGGAGAACATCACGACCGGCTGTAGGGCAACCGACTCGATTTTTATCGTGGACAACCTGAATTATCCTGTGGCTACTGTTGCTCAGCCAGACGAACTAAATTGCAATGTAGCTTCAGTTGAACTGAGCGGTTTGGGCTCCTCTGAGGGGAGTAATATCAATTACTTCTGGCAAGGGCCGGCTGGCGGTATCATTTCTGGTGGGAATACCCTTAACCCGACAGTACAACTGCCTGGTACATATACGCTGACGGTGGTGAATGAAGGCAACGGCTGCAGCAACTCGGCCTCGGCCCAAGTGGTGCAGGACATCAGCGCGCCTACCGTCAATTTGCCGGAACAGGCTTTCCTGTCTTGTGTAGACTTTACCGCGTTGGTGCAGCCCATCCAGGTCTCTCAGGGTAGTAACTTCAGCTACAATTGGTCTACTGATGAGGGCAACATCCTGCAAATCCAGAGCCAAGTGAATATACTGGTAGATGAAGAAGGCTGGTATTTCCTCGAAGTATCAAACAGCAGCAACGGTTGTGTTTCGATTGACTCCGTCCTGGTGAGCGAGCCATTGCCGCTAGATGGGGCTACGGTTAACATCAGCAATACTTGCTGGGAGGAGTCCAATGGCGCTATCATCGTTACGGAGGTGGCCGGAGGGGTAGGGCCTTATACCTTTACCCTCACTGGCGGCCCGATACCGCTCACGGGGCCGGGTATCTTCGGCAACTTGCGGGCTGGCGCTTATACCCTGCTAGCACGGGACGCCAACGGCTGTGAGTGGGATACGACCTTGGTCGTCACCCAACTGGATCCTATCCAGGTGGACCTCGGCCCGGACATCACGCTGAAGCTCGGGGAGGGGACCCGCCTGTTAGCCCAGGTGAATCTCGATCCGGCCGCGATCGCCTCTTTCTCCTGGAGCCCGGCTGATAGCCTGAGCTGTACGGACTGCTTTGATCCATTTGTCATGACCTTAGACAATATCACTTACACCTTTACGGTAGTGGATACTAACGGTTGCATCGGCCGCGATTTCATCAATATCATCGTCGACAAGCGAGTGCCGGTCTATATCCCGAATGTATTCTCGCCCAATGGGGATGGGAGCAACGATACCTTTACCATCTTCGCTGGCGATGGGGTCAAGAAAATCAAGCTGCTGAGGATTTTTGACCGTTGGGGTAATTTTGTGTTCGAGATTGAAGATTTCTTGCCGAATGACCCGCGCTTTGGTTGGGATGGCACCTTCAATGGCCAGCTTATGAATGGCGCAGTATTTGTTTATTACACGATAGTGGAGCTGATTAATGGGGAGGAGGTCTTGTATAAGGGTGATGTATTGTTGCTGCGTTGATGAGCCTGGCCAGGAAGGAATGACAAGGTACTGGGCTGCCATATTATTTGGCAGCCCGGTGCCATGCTTTTAGCCGCGTAACTTTAGGGGATATCCTCAAGCTTCACGCCAAACTCCCCAGCAGATGAACCGCGTCAGCGCTAACTCATGATGGCTTCACCCGTTTAACATTATCCTCCGGGATGCGGTCGATGAGGTAGTAATTCGGATCGATACCTGCTTCATGGGGCAGCTCGTCTACGATGAGGCGCAGGGGCGTACGAGGGGCAGCAATCAGATGGCGTTGCCAGTAGAGCGCTTTGCCGCGTTTTTTTCCGTTTTCCGGCTTGGCGTAAACCCCAACATCGATCCAGTCGTTGATGGGCACTGGCGTCTCAGCGCCCAGGGTATCCGCACGGAATTTGGCGGCGCTGATCTCGAAGCTGACCTCATAGCTCCCGTCGTCGAGTTGGCGGTAGGTCGGGTTTTCCATGCGGTTGTCAAACAAGGTGATGGTCTCGAACAGATCGGTGATGAGGTATTGCAGCGAATCCGGCGTATGGGCGCGGAAGGCATCCACCAGGTGATAGGTGGTAGGGTAGGGGGCTTCCTGGTAGGCAAATGAATCGATTACGGTACGCAGGGCGGCATTGACTTGCGCCTCCCCAATCATTTCCTTGAGATAATACATCACCACGCTACCTTTGCGGTAGTGGATGTAGCCCTGGTTGGGGTAAACCTCCATCAGCGGTTTTTCGCGTTCGTTCTCCTGGCCGCGGCCGCGCAGGTAGCGGTCCATTTCATACTTGAGGAACTTTTGCATCTGGTCTCGGCCGTATTCCTTTTCCATAACCATGAGGGCAGCGTATTGTGCCATCGTCTCCGAGAGCAGGGTGGCGCCTTGCATATTGGCACCGATGACCTGATGAGCCCACCACTGATGAGCCATTTCGTGGGCGACCACATAGAACACCATGTCGATATCGTCTTCGCTCTCAATCTGGGCGATGAAACCGATACCTTCGGAATAGGGCATGGTGCCGGGAAAAGCTTGCGCGAAGCTGCCGTAACGCGGGAATTCGATGATGCGGGCTTGCCGGTGGCGGTAGGGCGAGAAGTTTTCCGAAAAATACCCCAGCGAACGGCGCATCGAGCGCAGCATCTTTTCCACATTGTACTCGTGCCCCCGGTGGTAATAGACCTCCAGGCTCACCCCGTTCCAGTCTTCCCGGGCTACTTCATAGCGGGCCGAGCTGAAGGAGTAGAAGTTCATCGAAGGGTGGTCGAGGCGGTAGTGGAAGAAGCGGCGGCCATTCTCTTCCCATTCTTTAAGTAGCGAACCGGGCGCGATGGCAGTTTGATCAAGGGCCGTGCTGATGACCGTTTCAGTCATTACCCAATCGGCATAAGGAGCCAGGTAGTGGTTGCGGCAGTGAGCGGAGCAATGATGCTGCAGGGGTGGCACCAGCTCCTGTTCGGGCAGGCCATACTTTTTACGGTAGCGTTTTTCCGACAATTCCCGCTGGCGGTCGTAGCCGATGATTGGG
The DNA here is from genome assembly GCA_964432875.1 of uncultured Phaeodactylibacter sp. GTDB lineage: Bacteria > Bacteroidota > Bacteroidia > Chitinophagales > Saprospiraceae > JACJYE01. The sequence continues at coordinate 5,945 of CAYSPJ010000071.1, forward strand.
CTGATGTCGGAATTATTGAAAAAAGAGCCGTTATCGACAAGCTCGGTGAAGCGCACCTGGTTTTCAAAGCCGCGGGCATGGAAGCGGCCAGTATAGCGCAGGCGGAGGGTGTCGCCGGGTTCTAGCGGGGGGCTGAGTTTATAGATGCCCACTTTGAGGCGCGGGTCTTCAAAAGCCATTTGACCTCGTTCCAGCTCCAGCTCTAACTCGACATCTGGCAGGAAGTTTAGGAAGAGGGAGTCGATTGTTTCGCTGTCTTTATTGACTAAGGTCAAAACCGCCTTGACGTCCAGCTTGCGATTTTCGGGGAAAACATCAATTGCATACTGGATGTCAACGATGTAGGGCTGGAGCAGGCCTTGGTAGGCTTTGTATTGTTTTTCATAATCTGCGCTGAGCTGCTGCTGCTCTTTGGTGGTGCGGTACGTGTTCAGGATTTGAGTGTTATAGAAAGTGAAGCCAGCGGCAATCGCCCAGATGCCCAACAATCCGAATAGGCCCCAGCGCATCCCTGAGTGGTAGCGCAGGCCGGCATTGATCTGTCGTTTTTGCCAGGCGGTGTCTTTGCCCCGCAACCAGAAGAAGACGGTGAGAGCAACGAGAATCGCGGCAAAAAACAACCAATAGATATTAAACCAAGTGATGCCCGGCACGAAAGGCCCAAAGCCGTTCATTGCGGAAAAAGTAAAACTGGGGATACTGCCGTAGCGCACCATCAGGCTCTCCACATCCAGGGGGGTCCAGATAAATACATTGGCGATGAGGAAGGCTACGACGGCAAAGTACGCCAGATATTTATTATTGATGAGGGTATGGAAGAGCATGGAAATGACCGCGATGAAGGCGAGGCGCAGCCAGTCGATCAACAACATCTCGGCAGCGTAAACACCCAATTCATATTTGGTATAACCCATCAGCGTTTGTGCCGCAATGCCGGTGAGTACAGCCAGGAGCTGCAAGGTGAACAACACCGCCAGCATGGCCAGCAATTTCGACAGCACAGGCACCCAGTTGGAATAAGGCAGCGAATCATAAATCTCGTCCACTTTGGCATCGCGCTCTTTCCAGATAAGAGCCCCGGAGAAGAAGATGAGGATGGCTATAGTAAAGAGATACATCGACCCCTGGATAGTACCGATGATATTATAAGTAACGGGGTATAAAGTCAGCCCATAAGCATCTTTAACGTAAGAGAGCCCCACGCTCATGTTGAGTAAGCCAAAAGCCAGGATGACGATAAACGGGACGCTCTTGAAGATGCCCCAGAAATCCAGGCGGGCCTGGCTAAGCACTTGCTGCCAGCGAGTAGCGGCTGAAAAAGAAAGCGCGGTAGGCGGCAGAGGCGGCAGGGCAGTGGGCACTGCTTCTAGCTCGTCATTGGCTACCGCCGATTTGCGGCTGCGCCGGCTGCGCGGTGAAAAGGAGAAACTAAAGTAAGTAGCTACCCAAATCAGCGCCGCCACGCCCAGCCACAGCAAGCGGTTGGCTGCCATCATACCTTCCAGCCCCAGCACCTGGGTGTTTTTATCTGCTACGGTCCAATATTTTGTCATGAGTTCAAAGGTGTTCAGGCCGAAGGGATCTAGCAGCATGGCGAGCTGTTCGTTATCCAGATCGGAAGTGAGGTTGCCCGCCACTGCATAGGCCACCAACACGCCGATGGCACCAACGAAAGAGGCGATCGTACTACGGGTCAACACGGCGATGGCGAATACGATGGAACAGATTAGCAGCGTATTGGGAAGGCCGAAGAGCAAAAGGCCGTTGAGATGGGCGCTCCAATAGACGGGGCCTACTTGTTCGGCATCTAGCCAGGGGGCCAGCCCGCCTGCCAGTATCGCCAGAGAGATGCCCAGTAAGGGTAGACAAGCCATGAGCGCCGCACCCAGATAACGCCCCATCAGGTAGGCAAACTTGCGTAGGGGTGTGGAAAATATAATTTGATGGGTATCGTAGTTGAAATCGCGTAGGGCTGCCCCTTGTACAAAGGCGGTGGACATCAGGAGCGCAATGACCGACATGTTGGCATACATCCCCAGTACCACGAAGGGCGCATTCTTGTTGATGCTGCCGTAGGACTGCCCGATGGTCACATCGTCGCTCGTCACGGCAAAAAACACTAGCAGTGCATTGATGAAAAGGAAGACCCAGGGCATGGGCCGACGCAGCCAGTAGCGGAGTTCAAATTGTAGGATATGGCGAAGCATGGTAGTGGTTTTAGGTGGGAAGGATTAATTGAGGCCGAAAATTTTGGCAAAAAACACATCTTCGAGGCTGGCCTCGGTGGGCACAAAGCCTGCTGCCGGGGGCTCGCTGCTGAAGATGTGGATGAGCGGCTGGCCAGCGACAAGCTTGGTGGAGATGACTTGATACTGCTGGCTGTAGCTTTCCAGTTCCGCTTTGTTGATAGACTTTTCCCACACCTTCCCGCCGATGCTGTCCAGGGCAGTATCAGGCGCGCCATTGTAGAGCAGCTCGCCCTGGTTGATGATGGCCATGTTGGTACACAGCTCCTTCACGTCCTGCACGATGTGCGTAGAAAGGATGACAATGACTTGTTCGCCGATTTCGGAGAGCAGGTTGTAAAAGCGGTTGCGCTCGCCGGGGTCCAGGCCTGCCGTGGGCTCATCGACGATAATGAGCCGTGGGCTGCCGATGAGTGATTGGGCAATGCCGAAGCGCTGCCTCATGCCGCCAGAATAGCTGCTCACCGCTTTTTTGCGGTGTTCGTAGAGGTTGACCCGCTGCAATAGCGCGTCCACGAGTTCTTTGCGCTCCGCGCCTTTGCTGATGCCTTTGAGCATGGCGATATGATCGAGCATATCTACCGCAGATACGCGGGGGTAAACGCCAAACTCCTGAGGTAGGTAGCCTAGCAGGCGGCGGGTAGCATCTTTTTCCTTCAAGACGTCAAGATCGCCGAGCTTGACGCTGCCGCTGTCAGCATCCTGCAAAGTAGCGATGATGCGCATCAGGGTGGATTTGCCGGCGCCATTGGGCCCCAATAACCCAAACATGCCGGTAGGGATTTTCAGGCTGACTGCTTTCAGCGCTTGTACGCCATTGGGGTAGGTCTTGCTCAATTGGTTGATCGTTAGCTCCATATTCGTTCATTTTTGGGGTAATAGTATGGGGAAAAGCACCCAGAGGGCACATTCAATATACGATTATACCTAATAATTAGACGAAAGGGGAGAAACGGATTTAAAACCTGTACCGGCTCAAGTCCGCCGGATACGGCCTTGGGCGCTTCCGCTCGAATTCATAAATCAACCGGCCCAGGCGCGCCAGAGTGGGGTAGCCGATTTCGTCGTATTCATATTGGCCATCATTGAAAGTCTGGTTGCGGTTGACGAGGAGGTTGGCGCAGAGCAAAAATTCCACGCCCGTCTCGAAATCGACGATATACGCCACATCGGTGATGAAACCGTAGGCGATGCCCACCTTATTGAAGATCCGGACGTGCGGCGGCAGCGGTTTCTTGCTGTCGCCGAAAAGAAAAAACTTGACGTAGCTATCCCAGTATTGATCGGGCGGATAGGCGGGGTAATCGCTCTGTTTTGGGGGGATAGACATGTATTTCCACAAAAAGTGGTAGTCCGCTTCGGTCAGGTTGAAGCGGCGCTGCGGCGGCACGGCTTCAGGGAAGATGACCGCCTGGAGCATGTCGTGCAAATCTTGCAAGGCGACGTAATTTTTAAAGCGGAAATCGAAAGGCTCCGGCACAATCTGGCCATCGTTGTCCATATACGCCACGCCGCGCACCTGCTCTTTTAGCGGCAGGTTGGGGTAAAAAGCGCTATAAGACTCCTCTTGCTCGTAAAGGACTGAATCTCCGGCCACAAACTGGACGGGATTGACATAGCGGTTGCCTTCCGCATCGAAGCCGCTGACCGACAGGCGGTGGATGATGCGCGAGTGGCGGTAGCCTTTCTCGACGAGCCGCCGGTTGAGCTCCTCTTGCCCGAGGAACTCGTAGAGGCGGTTGTAGGCGTCATTGTCGCTCACCAGGAAGATTTTTTTGATGTAGTGGGCGATGGAAGGCCAGCCGTCGGCCGCCGTAGTATCTTCGCGAACAGCCGTTTGGGGCGGGCGCCCGGCGCCGGTCAGCATGGGCGTGTCCTTATCCAGACCGGGTATGGCCAGCTCATTGAGCTTCTCCAGCGCCAAAAAAGCGGCGGGCATCTTGACGGTGCTGGCAGGATAGAAGTAGAGCTGGGAATCCAGCCCATAAGCATAGCTTGTGAAGGACGGGCGGTTGTCGGCATCGCGATCGATTTGGGTGTAGATGAGCTGGAGCTGGTGTTCCTGCGAGTGGCGCAGCACCTGCTCCAGCAGGCTATCGCCTGATTGGCGCAGCAATTGCGCCAAAAGATTTTCCTGGGCATGAGCAGCCAGTCCAAGGGCGGCGGCGAAGGCAAAGAGCAAGCATTTTTTCATAATCAACGATTTTCAGCGATAAAAGCGTCAATAAGCCCGGCAAGATAATCCAAATCTTCCGTTTCGTGCAGGGCGTTGAGCACGATGCGCGTAGCCGGCTCGTCGGCAGGGGTGGGGTAGGGGAACTGGGAGAGTAGGCAGCCGCGCTCCTCCAGCCAGGGGCCGAGCCGCTGTTCCGAAGTATAAAAAACGGGATAATCCTCGAAAGACTGGAAAAAACCCGTCGGTTGGACGGCCGCTCGGAAGTGGCGGATGTTGGCGCGCAGCTTCTCCAAGGCTTGGGGATAGTGTTCCCGCATCTGCAACATGCCGTACAAATAAGCGGGCGGGACGGGCGAAGCGCCGCCGAAAGAAGGGCTGCCCCACAGCTCGGTGATGCGCGCTTGTCGCCCCAGGATGGCGCCGCCTGGCACGCCCAGGGCCTTGCCCAGCGAGCTGATGACGATGAGCTCCACCTGCGGTGGCGGCTGGACGAAGCGGTAGGCCCCGCCGCCACCTGGCCCGACGACGCCCAGGCTGTGGGAATCGTCCAGCACCAAAATGACTTCCGCTTGCGCCGGTATTTCCTTTAACCATTCGAAGGTATAAGCCCGGGCGAACATAGAATCTACGGCATTGGACAACAAGACGACCGGCCCCGCCGCCTGTTGGCAGATTTGCAGGGCTTGCGCGGCCCAGTCTTCGAAGCTGCCCTGGTAGTATTCTCCCGCCCCCCAAAGCGCCGGATGAGTGCCGGGCGCAAAATGCAGCGGCCCCACGCCCTCCAGGCTGCGTAGCACGATCTGCCCCGCTGCGGTGCCGGAAGAGACGGTCAGCGCTGCCTCGGCCCCAGTATAGCCCGCCAGCCAAGCCTCCGCCTCCTCGTAAATTGGAAAGCGGATATTGCCCAGGCGCGACCCACCGAAGTTGGCGCCCAAGCGCTGGACGCCTTCCGCCACGGCAGCCTTATAAGGCTCATACTGCGCCATGCCCAGATAGGACGTGCCGCTGAAGTAGCGGTAGCTGCGCCCGTCCAGGCAGGCCGTCCGGCCGGGGATGATGTCGGTGTGTCTGATGTCCAAGGCTGATCAAGTTGTGCGTTTTATTTTTTGCCGCAGCAGTGCTTGTGTTTGCGCCCGCTGCCGCAGGGGCAGGGCTCGTTGCGGCCTACTTTGGGGGAGGTGGACACTGGTGCTCTTTTCTGCTCTTCCTTTTCGGAGAAGCGCTTTGGCAGCGGTGCCACATTTTCTGGATCAACCTCGCCAGATAACAATTCCGTTATCATCTTTGCGTAGGGATCGCTCTTGATTTCCTGTATCATCGCCAAGTCTTCTTCAGAAGGCGGGTGGGTGACTTTGCGTTGGCGATAGGAGCCATTATATGCTTCGATGATGTTTTCCGGTAGCGGCTCTCGACAAGTCTCATCCCAGGGTTCTTCAAATAAAGCCACAATCTTGGGCCAGTCGCCGATGATGTCTTCCGAAACGGCCCCTTGCTGGTAAAGCGTCTCAACGAGGGGGAGCAGCTCGCTTAAGCATAGCCTTCCCGCTTCTACGGCCATCCAGCCGATGAGGTCGCTGTCAATCAGGCCTTTATCTTTGCTATGAAGCGCATAGAACTCGAAAAGGCTGGCAAACCAAGCCTGCACCTCTGGCAAGCGTGCCGGGTCGCGCCACGCCAATTGGGCCACGGCATTGCTCACGGCTACTTTAGGGCTAAAGCCGACATACCGTTCTTGCATGAACTGCTGCAGGGTCGGCAGATGCTGCCCCGCGACGCGGGTGAGAAATGGGAAGGCCAAGCTATCGAGCGCATCCCCGGCCCAGAAAGCGTACACTTGGTCTTCCTGCCGGAAAAAATCGAGCACCATCGGCAGGCATTCTTCGTAGCCAAGCACCCCCAGGAAGCGAAAGGCATGGCTGACAAAGTCGAGCCGGTCTTCCCGCCATCCCTGCCATTCTTCGACCTTTTGCCGGAAATAGCGATAGCGGCGCAAACTATCCTCCAGCACCCGGCTCAAATCTGTTGTGAGCGTAGCGCGAGGCAAGGCCGCAATAGCCTTTAATTCAACCGAGGAAAAAGAATTGATATCCTTGCGGTAAAAAGCCGCTATCTCCACATGGTGAAAGGCCGGCGGCTCGGTCGTCGAGGGATAAGGGGCCGTCGTCCGCGCTTCGACTTTTTTCCGCATGGCTGCCCGTTTCTTCAAACGCTCCACTGCGGACATCATTTCGCGCAGAGCGATGCGCCGGAGCGCCTCCTGAGCAATCGGGTGGTCTTGGTCAATTTCCAGCAATACCTGGTGCCGCTCTTTAGCTGCCTCTACCTTCCCTTCTCCCAATAATAAATGGATAACCGCCTGATAATAGGTCATCACCTCGGAGATATGGAAAACCTGCCGGTCGGGATACAGGTCCTGAAGCCATAATGAACTCCCCAGCAGACGGCGCGCAGCAGCGATGTCCCCTGCCTGCACCAGTCGGCTGGCCTCATTGACCAAACCAAACAGGTAGTGGGGGTGTTTTTCGCGGATTTCGCGCAGCACGGCATCGGCCTTGCGCCGCTTCCCTCCTTGCAGGTAAACGACATAGAGATGGTTTTTGAACTGCGGTACATCCGGAAACCTTTGGATGTACTGCTTTAAAGGCTGGATCAACTGCTGGTCCCCTTCCTGTACGGAAGGGTAGATTTTGTTGATGATTTCATCCGCTTCATCCGGGAGTTCAACCTCCTTCAGTGCATTGAACTCCACCGCGTAGGGGATATGCGGATGGCGGTAGGTAAATCGTGTATTGCGCTTCAGCATGATCATTGATTTGGCGGTAAGGGCAAAGATAAGAAAATCAGCAACTATTTACCATAGGCAAAAAGCTGCGAGCTGCGAGTTACGAGTTTTAGCCATGTCTCCAGGATTAAGCTCTGAATTATATGGAAGGACGATTTTTTCTATGGTTGAAACCCGACAACCTCCTTTCGCCAAGGTCAGACTCGAAACTCGAAACTCGAAACTAGCTAAATAGTTACAAAAATCATCGTTGATCGTATGGGCCCCGGGATCACAGCCAGCCCAGCCCTACACCCACACCGCAAACACCTTATTACCCTCCACTTCGATCCACTCCTGCGCCCAGGATTTCTCCTTCGCGCGCGGGTCGAAGATGACGAGGTAGCCCTCGGCCAGGCCTTGGCGCTCGAGGTAGTCGGCGAGCTGCTTCAAGCCCTCTTCGTGCGCCTTGGGGCCCCGCCAGATTTTCAGCTCCACGACATAACGGTGCTGCTGGAAGGTGACCGCCACGTCCAGGCGCCGCTCTTCCGAGATTTGTGGCTCTTTGAAAGTATGGCCCTTACCGTTGAGGATAGGGTTGAGGAAAGCCAGGAAGACCAGGCGACCGTGGCGCTCCAGAAAGTCGCGGTCTTTGGCGCTGTGCTCCTGGCGCATGTACTGCTGGAAGCTTTGCAGAACTTTCTCCATGTCGAGCGCGTTGCCGGGCCGCAAGTAGCGGGCTTGGAGCGTGTAGTCCTCGGCGCGCTCCAGCTCAGTGAGCGCCTTCACGCTCATGTAGTTGTAGATCACCTCGGCGTAGATGCGGTTGTGGATGTTTAGGCCTTCCCCGTTGCGCAAGATGCCGAACAGCACCCCCAGGCCGATGCCCGGGTGATGGATGTTGTAGGGGATCGTTTTCCCTTCCAAAAGGATTGAATACACCAGCTCGTACAGCTTAGTATGGTTCTCCAGGTTCTTGATCAGGCTGTCGAAGTTGGTGTTGCTGCGGGTGGAGTGGATGAGCCGCCGGGCCGCCTCGTCGATATCGCCCAGGTGCCAGTTTTTATCCGCCCGCTCGGGCAGCATTTCCTCGTCCACGATCTTGCACAGGGCGCTGACCAGGAAGGGGTAGCCCGAGGTGTAGTAGTAGAGCCGCTCGGCCAGGGCGGGGGCGTCGAGAGTCACGCCCCGCTCGCGGGCATAATCCTCCAGCATAGGTACGATCTCGTGGGGCAGCAGGCTCATGGTCACCTTGAACTCGGCGGCGATGTTCCAGGGGCTGTTCTGCTTGGCTTCCTCGTCGGGGCGGAGCTTGGCTTTGAGGGTTTTTACGTCGTGTACGCCGGCCAGGACGACGGAGAGGAAGGTAGTATCCATCCCGTCTTGGGCGTCCAGATATTTGCTGCGCAGCACCCCCAGGAAGTCGAGGAACATCTGGTTATTGCTGCTCTTATCCACTTCGTCGATGAGCAGCACGACTTTCTTCCCGCTCAATTGCACCATCTCAGTGATGACCCTAGAGAGCACGGACATCTTTTTCACTTGGGTGCTCTGCGCGAGCAGGAAAGCCGCCAGTTCGTCTTGCTGCTCTTGGGCAGCGCGAGCTTCCAACAAGCGGAGGAAAGCTTCGCAGAAATTGGCGGCGGCTTGAAAATCTTCGATGCCTAAGCTCTCGAAGCTGATGCTCAGCGCCAGATAGCCGGGGCGTCGCCGGAGCTCTTGGGCGATGCCTTTGAGCATAGTCGTCTTCCCATACTGCCGCGGCCGGCTGATGGCGAAGTACGCGCCTTCCTCCACCAGGGCCAGCACCTGGGAGAGCTTTTCCGAGATGTCTGCCATGTAGTGCCTGGCGGGCAGGCATAGGCCGGTGATGTTGAATTTTTTCGGCATGGCGCGTGGCTTTGTTCCTGAACGCAACCCCAAAGATAGGGAAAAATCCCCAACTCCGATCCTGCCCGTAGAGGCGATTCAAACGATTCCCCCATCGCCTCTACCCTCCCTGTTAGCGAGGTAGCCCCGCCCCCGTACCATTCACCCCCGGAAATACCGGGTAGCCTGCATCGCTCAAGCGCACGCCCGTAGCCGGATCGTTGCTCAGCAGCATGGCGCCGTCCATATCCACGTAATCCAACAGGGGCGTCAGTTGGGCGATAGCGGAGATACCGATGGAAGATTCGGTCATACAGCCCACCATGACTTTGATGCCCAGGCGGCGGGCGTGGTCCACCATGCGTTTGGCGGGCGTCAGGCCGCCGCACTTCATCAGTTTGATGTTGATGCCGTGGTAGAAGCCGTAGCAGCGGGCCACGTCGGCTTCCACGTGGCAGGCCTCATCGGCGATGACGGGCAGGGCGCACTCGGCGTAGACCCGCTTCATGCCCTCCCAGTCGTCGGCCTTCAGCGGCTGCTCGAGGAATTCGACGCCCAACTCCTTGAGGCGGGGGGCGTAGGCGATGGCCTGCTCTGCCGTCCAGGCGGTGTTGGCGTCGATGCGGAAAGCCGCGTCGGTATGCTGGCGTAGGGCTTCGACGATTTCGATATCGTGGTCGGTGCCCAGCTTGACCTTGTACAATGGCCAAGGCTGCTCTTCCATCTTGGCCACCATCTCCTCGATGCTGGCGATGCCGATGGTGAAGTTGGAGATGGGGAGGTGGTCCAGCTTCAGCCCCCAGCGCGCGTACACGGGCTGGCCATGCAGCTTGCCATGCAGGTCGTGCGCCGCTTCGTCCAGCGCGCAGAGGATGAAGGGGTGCTGCGCCAGGTGAGGCTGCAGGGTTTCCCAGAATTGCTCGGGCGTGTGCAGGGGCGTCGCCTCGATGAGTGGGCGCAGGCGCTCCAGCGTCTGCACCATCTCATCGAGCAGGATGCCGTAGTAGCGGGTCTCGGTGGCTTCGCCATAGCCGGAATGGCCGTCCTGGCTCAGCTCGACGACCAGGCTGGGCATCACGTCCCGCGATTCGTGGCTGATGGAGAAGGTGTGTTTCAGCCGCAGTTGGAAGGTATGGATGGTCAGTTTCATGGAAATGGTTTTACTTTTGGTTCATGTTTTTTTCGTGGGGTTTTGCTGCTGGAGACGATTCGTGAATCGTTTTTGCCAGCAGGAGACGATTCGTGAATCGCCCCCGAGGTTAACCAACGGGGGCCTCCAACAACGTGATCCGCTGGGCGTCCACATCCAGCTCGGCTTCGATGCCGATGGGCAGGGTGCACTGGTTGGCGATATGGCCGAAAGACAGGCCGTAGATGGCCGGGATATTCAGCCCTTCGAGGCGGTCTTTCAGCGTGTCGGCCAGGGAGAGGGATAATTCCGTCTCCTTGGGCTGGCAGTCTTCGAAGATGCCCAGGGCGATGCCGGCCGCCTGCCCCAGCGGCCAAGCCTGCCGCAGTTGGGTCAACATGCGGTCGATGCGGTAGGGGCGCTCGCCGATATCTTCGATGAAGGTCAGCTTGCCCTGGCAGTCGGGCAGATAGCCGGTGCCGCAGAGGGCGACGAGCAGGGCCAGGTTGCCGCCCACGAGCTGCCCGCGGGCCTTGCCGCCCCGGATGGGGAAAGCCTGGTAATGCCCAGCGGGGTTCGCCTGGTTTTCCGGTGCCAGCTCGATGGCGTGGGGGGCGCGGCCCTCCATGAGCACGGCGCGGAAGTGGGCCTCGGTATAGTCCGTCCACTTCGAGCCGGCATTGGGCCCGTGGAAGCCGACCAGCCCGGTCTTATGGTAGATGGCATTGAGCAAGGCGGTAATATCGCTGAAGCCGATGAGGGCCTTGGGGTTGCGGCGGATCAGCTCGTAGTCCAGGTAGGGTAGCAGGCGGGAGCAGCCGTAGCCGCCGCGGGCGCACCAGATGCCGGCCACGCTCTGGTCGGAAAACATGAGGTGCAGGTCGTCCAGCCTTTGCTGGTCGGTGCCGGCGTTGAAGCCCCGCTGGGCGCGCACGTGCTTGCCCAGCTTGACGCGGAAGCCGAAGCGCAGCACGTTGTCCACCGCTTTTTGGAAATCCTCATCGGAGATGTAGCTGCCCGGGGTGATGATGCCAATCGTGTCGCCAGGCTGTAGGCGGCGCGGTAGCAGGCGTTCGGGCGTGGCAAGGCTCGGGGCGGAGGCTTTTGTGCTGCCCAGCGCGAGGAGGGGCAGGCCAAAGGTCAATTTTTCCGTGAAGGTGCGGCGGTTCATCGTGTGGTTTTGGCGGGTAAATTAGGCATTTTGTTGGAAACAACAGCAAGGAAGGTAGGTGCTGTGATGATATTTCCAGGGGATGCTGCTATTATTTCAGTATCCTCCGCAAAGCGATTTGAAAGCGGGGATTGCTTTTCAAACTATTTTTCCTTATTTTTGCCAAAAAACGCACCATGACAATCAAGGAAGCTGTAAGCATTGATCCGGAGGTACTCAGTGGCACACCGGTTTTTGCGGGTACGCGAGTAAGCATTAAGACGCTGTTTGATTACTTGGAGACCAGTTCTTTGGAAGAATTTTTGGCAGGCTATCCTTCCGTAAGCAGGGAGCAAGCAGAGATGGTTATTGAGTGGTCCTCTAGTTTGATGATTAAAGTCTTACAGCAATATGAAAGTGTTGCTTGACGAAAATATTGATGTGCGCTTTCGGAGAGCTTTTGATGAAAGCAAGCAAGAAGTATATACCGTCAGTTATATGGGTTGGTGCGGAATCCGCAATGGCGAGTTGCTCGCCAAAATGTGGGAAGAAAACTTTGATGTTTTGATTGCTGTTGACAAAGGACTGGCCTATGAGCAAAATGCAAGAAACTTGGGAGTAAGCATCTTTATCTTAGATGTCAAGAGAAATACATTATCGCGCTTATTACCCTTCGTGCCCGAATTACTTACGTATTTAGAGGGTCAAATTGAGAAAAAGGTATATGTGTTACAGGAAAAAAAGTGAAGTTAACAGCAACGCTCTCGCCATTCACACCGCATGCCCCCCTAGCGCACCTCCGGCAAAATCCAAGGCGAAGGCTTAAAATATCTCCACCGCTCCTTCGCCAGATCCGTCTCCGGATCGATGTACTCGCAATACTCCCGAAAGTTTAGCTTGACGCGGATGCGGGCATAGACCTCCACCTCACGCCCTTGGGCTTGGTACTCATCCCGCAAGTGGTGAGCGAACTGCAGGATCATATCCGGATGGGTATAGAGCTTGCGCTCCTGCTTGTTGTCGAGCCAATCGCGGGGCTGGATTCTCTCCTCTTCGCCCGTAGCCGCATCGCGCAGGATAAAGTGGCCGTAGCCCTGCTTGGAGCGCAGCATCATGCGCCAGGAGTAGCGGTGGCCTTCTTCGGTCCAGGCGACATCGCCGGGGAAGAGGTGGTAGCGCCAAGGCAGCAGCAGGTGCAGGACGCAGAGGGCGACGATGGCCGCCGAGATGAGCGGGCGCCAGCGCGGCTGCTCTTCCCAAGCGGGCACGCTAGCTATCGGAGCAGGGCTTTGCCAGCGCTCTAGCCAGCGGCGCATACCCTCTGATCTCTCGCCTAGCCAGGCCAGGATGCGGCGCGGGAAATCCGGCGGGAAAAACAAAGCAGTCAATGCCAAAGACAAATAGGGGAAGATGCCGATATGGAAAACGAAAAAATTCATGATATGGAAAAAGATGACGGCGGCAAAAGCCCAGGGGCGGGTGCGCCGGGATAAGAGGAAGAACGCTACCGTGAGGTCGAGCAGCAGCCCTCCATAAGCCATGAAGTAAGCCGTCCATTCCTGCGCCAGCAGCGGGCCCAGCACGGGGATGTCCGCTTTATTATCCAGCCACTGCTTCAGCGGGATGGCGCGCAGCCAATCGGCATTGAGCTTGGCGATGCCGCCATAGAAATAGACCACGCCCATGAGGAAGCGCAAAAGGAAAAGCGGCCAAAAGGGGATGGCCTCGCGCCGCAGTTCCGGCCGTCGCTGCGCATCCAGCGAAAACGCGCGGTGAGCAGGCAGGAAAATCATCAGGAAGCTGAGCCAGCAGAAGAGGTAGGCGTGGTTGAGGTAGTGGGCCTTATCCAAGAAGTAGGTGTAAGCAAAGCCAAAGGCAAAGACTGTCGCGCTGAGGCGGTACCACTTGCCCAGGATGATTAGCACGGCAAAGGCGCAGGTGCCCAGCAGCGCAATGGACATGAACGGCTCGGGCAGCGGCTGCACCCACTCGAAGCCGTAGTAGCGGAACTGGAAGCCGTCTGGCTCATACGCCCGGATCATCAGGTGGTAATAGACCCAGGAGTTGAACACATCGGCCAGGCCCAGGATGCCGAAGGCGATGCGGAAGAAAACCAGCGAAGCAATGTCGATTGGGCGAAAGAGGCGTTCCATGATGGTAGCGGTTTGTGTTTTTCCGGGCGCAAAATAAGGCTAATTTTGCGGAAATAGGCGGGGAGATTGGGGGCTGCCTTTAGGAAACCTGGGCAACAGCCTTGCCGTTGCGCGCTTGGGGCATGAATAGCTGTACCTGTGTGCCTACGCCTGCCTCGCTGCTGAGCCGCAGGCGCCAGCCGTGGGCATCGCAGATGCTTTTGACATAATAAAGCCCCAGGCCAAAGCCTTTCACTTGGTGCACATTTCCAGTAGGTACGCGGTAAAATTTATCGAACACCTTGTTCAGATGCTCTTTGGGGATGCCAATACCGCGGTCGCTGATCGTGATTTGTATGCCTCCTCGCGCCAGGCCAGCCTGAAAGCTGATATCCGGGGCGCCCTGGCAATATTTCAGGGCGTTATCCAACAAGTTGTGCAGGATATTGGTCAGGTGGAGGCGGTCGGCGGCTATGCTGACGCCCTCCAGGGCGATGTGGCTGCGCAGGCTTCCGCCTTGCTTTTCGACGCTGACGGCAGCACTTTCGATGGCGCTTTGCAGCAACGCCTGGAGCGGGATGATTTCGCGCTTGAGCTCAAAGCTGCCCTGCTCGATTTTAGCCAATTGCAGCACTTTTTCAACCTGATTATTCAGCCGTTGGTTTTGCTCTTTGATGATGGAGGCGTAGCGGCTCAGCCGGCTATCAGTTTGTATAGTGGGGTGGTTCAGGAAAACATCTGCCGATATTTGGATGGTCGAGATGGGCGTCTTGAACTCATGGGTCATGTTGTTGATGAAATCCTTTTGTAGTTCCGACAAGCTTTTTTGCCGCAGGATGACGAACATGGAGAAGGCAAAGAAGATAATCGTGAGCAGTAAGATGACCGAAAAGAATATGGAGAGTTGCATCTGGCCAAACAGATAACCCGAACGCGAGGGGAACTTAACCCCGAAGTAATAGGTAAACTGGTCGTATTTAGGCAAATTGCCCAACTCGAGGTTTTTCTGCCCATCGGGATTGAAAGAGAAGAAGTTGCCATAGACCATTTCGTTGGTCGTGCAATCGAAAACGGCGTATTCAAAGTCGGCATACAAAGCCAGGCGCTCCAACTCCTCGTGGAGGAATTGCTCCAGCATATTGGCATCGATATCGCTTTCGATATTGACCACGTAGTAGTTGCTGGTGCGGCGGTTGACGATGTTGCGCGGGGGCAGGGGCATGCCGTTGAGGCTGGCTAGCTCGCAAGCCACGTTGTACAGGGCCAGGTTGGTTTTTTTGTCGAACTCCTCCTCATTGATGTTCCAGGTACTGATGACCCAATAGGCTTGCATGCCAATGATGCCGATGATGGCCAAGGCACCCAGGACGATGACCCGGAAAATAGTGCTGTTTTTCATTGCAGGCTGCTTTGCCGCCCGAAGTTATCGGGATATTTTGGCATGTAAAAACTATTAACAGCATATTAACAGGCTTTCTTTATACGGAAATGCCTATTTTTGCGCCCTATGGACGCATTTGCTACAATCGGGCTCTTCCGGCGGCAGGCTTTGTTGGCCTTATGCCTTTTATTAGGTTTTCCAGGCAATGCCCAGGAGCCCAACCCCTTTGAGCTATTGCCCCGCCTGGATTTACCCCCGGAGCAGGAAGCCCCGCTTGCCATTGCCGATACGGGCAACCCTTTCGACCTTGTTGCCCCTTCTGCTCCGGCAGCGGCAGCCCGGCCGGATAGCCCGAAGCCCACTCCCCAGGCTGCCCGGCAAAGAACAACAAAAGCAGCGGATGCCGAGGAAGTCCTTCAACGTATCCTGCTGATTGCCGTGATGGGCAGTTTGCTGCTGTTCACTATTTTGTTGACGCTCCTGCGTTCTTTTTTCGGCTACGCCTACAAGGCTTTCCTCAATGACAACCTCCTCAGCCAGTTGCAGCGCAAAAATGAAGGGGGCGGTGCCATGCCTTACTACCTGTTCTACAGCTGGTTCGTGTTTAATACAGGCCTATTTGTGTTCCTCCTTAGCCGGTATTACGGCCTGTCTTACGGTTTGGGTGGCTGGTTAGATCTTGCCGTCTCCATTGGCTTGGCAGCCGGGTTGATCTTAGCGAAACACCTGGTTTTAAACTTGCTGGCGGAGGTTTTTCCCATCAAGAAAGAAGTGCGCCTGTATAGCTTCACCATCGTCGTTTTCGGTATCATGTTGGGGGTGTTTCTTTTGCTGGTCAATATGTTGATCGCCTATGGGCCGGAAAGCTATACCCAGGGCATCGTCTATGTGGCCTATGCCGGCATCACCGCATTGTACCTTTTTCGCGCCTTCCGGGGTGCTTTTATCGGCAAGCAATTTTTGTTCAGCCATTTGTTTCACTTTTTGTTGTATATTTGCGCCGTTGAAATCGCCCCCGTTTTAGTGCTGGCAAAACTGATTAAGGGCTATGCCGGGTTATGACGCCTGAAAAATGCTAAGTCCTTAAGGGGGCCAGCATCAGATGCGCGGGGAAGGCTCCGGACATTCCAGCGGCATGAAGAGATTGAAAAGAGCCTCAAACTTGCTAAAAGAAAAATAATTGCTGAATGGCAACAACTGGTAAAGTGCAGGAAGAAACTTATAAGCCCGTAAAGACCATCCTGGTCTCACAGCCCAAGCCGGAAAGGTCGCCTTATTACGAACTCGAAAAAAAATACGGCCTCCAAATTGACTGGCGCCCTTTCATCCACGTAGAAGGCATACCAGCCAGGGACTTCCGCAAGAATCGCGTGCGGCCCAACGAGTACACGAGTATTATCCTGACTAGCAAAAATTCCGTGGACCACTTCTTCCGCATCTGTGAAGAGATGCGCATCAAAATGTCGCCGGATACCAAATATTTTTGCCTCACGGAGGCTATCGCCAACTATCTCCAGAAATTCATCCTCTACCGCAAGCGCAAGGTTTTTGTGGGTAAAAGGGTCATCCAAGATTTGGCTTCTTACTTCAAAAAGCACAAAAACGACAAGTTCCTCCTGCCTTGCTCCAACCTGGGGGCCAAGGAAATCTCGGAGTACCTCGACCAGATCGGCATCGATTGGCAGGACGCGATGATGTACCAAACCGTGAGCAGCGACCTGTCTGACCTCAGCGATGTGACTTACGACGTGCTGGTCTTTTTCAGCCCCCTCGGCATCAAATCGCTTTTCGATAACTTCCCTGATTTTATGCAGAACGAGACGCGCATCGCCGTATTCGGCAACAGCACGGGCAGGGCGGTCGAGGATTATGGGCTGAAGGTCAACATCCAAGCGCCAGCACCTGAAGCGCCTTCCATGGCTATGGCCCTGGAGCAATACCTGCAGAAATCAAATAAGGATTAGGGCCATGCCCAGAAGGTAGATATATCGCTGGTCTTTTTCCTGCTGCGCCTGCCAACTTAAGTCCGTGACGCTTGTTTTTTCATTATGAAAGATGCTTTTGCCCAAAGGCTAAAAGAAAAGCTCCACTGCCCGCTTCCCGGCCAGGCTGCCCAGTACAAAATGGCTCATGCCGTGCGCCGCAGCGAGGTGCCGCTGCCAACCGATGCTCGCCAAGCGGGCGTCCTGGCGCTTTTCTACCCTAAAGATACAGGGTGGCATCTCGTGCTCATTGAGCGCAGCAACACCAATATCCGCGACCGCCATAGCGGGCAGATCAGCTTCCCCGGAGGGAAATACGAAACAGGGGATGGCAGCCTCTCGGCTACAGCCCTGCGCGAAGCTCAAGAAGAGGTTGGCATCAGCCCAGAGTCAGTGGAATTGCTTGGTCAACTTACAAACTTGTACATCCCGGTGAGCAACTTCCTGGTCAACCCCTACGTCGGCATCACCTCCGAAACGCCCCGCTTCCGCCCACAGCAGGAGGAGGTGCAGGCCATCCTGGAAGTCCCCTTCGAGTTGTTGCGGCAACCTGAAACCCGCCAGGAAGCAGATTTGACCATCGCTCAGAACATCACCCTGCGCCGGGTGCCTTGTTACCAGGTATTCGGCCGCGCGGTCTGGGGTGCTACGGCAATGATCCTAAGCGAACTGCTGGAAGTGGCGGGTTGAGATACTGCGCGATCACCCCGTAGCCTGCCCTTTCTTCCCTCAATCTCTTAACACCCGATAGGCTAGATAGCCTAACACCAACAAGATGAGCAGCACAAAGAACATGGAAGCGCCCTTGTCCGCCAGATCGCTGAGGGTGGGCAGGTATTTGATGAAAAAATAAATGCCGGCGCCGGCTAGCAGGATGCTGAAAAATATATTTTGCGGCCTCATGTTTTTTGAGCGCAAAGCTAAAACCTGGCGGGCATTAGTCGAGTGATTGTCCTCACAAAATATTTGCTGCTTGACCAGGGTTGCCTAATTTTGCGCCGCTTGCAACACAAGCCCGATTATATGGTTTTTATAGGCGAGCAAGAATGGAAAACAAGTTTATGGTAAATAACAACTCCAATGGCATCGGTGCCGATGATTACGCCGAGGACAATGGCTATATTGAGGTGATTGGCGCCCGGGAGCACAACCTGAAGGATATCGGTTTGCGCATCCCGCGCAATAAGCTGGTGGTCATCACCGGCATCAGCGGCAGCGGTAAATCCTCCCTGGCTTTCGATACTATCTATGCCGAGGGGCAGCGGCGCTATATGGAAACCTTCAGCGCTTATGCCCGCCAGTTCATCGGCGAGATGGAGCGGCCCGACGTGGAAAAAATCAATGGGTTGAGCCCGGTTATTTCCATTGAGCAAAAGACCACCGGGCGCAACCCCCGCTCGACCGTAGGCACCATCACCGAGGTTTACGACTTCATGCGCCTGCTCTATGCCCGCATCGGCGAGGCTTATTCTTACGAAACTGGCCAGCGCATGGTGCGCTACACCGAGGAACAGATGAAGGAAGCGATCGCCGAGCAGTTTACTGGCCGAAACATCCTCATCCTCGCCCCTTTGGTGCGCGGGCGCAAAGGGCATTACCGCGAGCTGTTCGAACAGATCCGCAAGCAAGGGTACGCTAAAATCCGCCTTGATGGCGAAGTGCTGGACCTCACCTCCGGCTTGAAAGCCGACCGCTATAAGGTACACGATATCGAGGTAGTTATCGACCGCATCAAAATGGCGGCCAGCCGGGCAGAGCGCCTCAGCCTCTCGCTGCAAACTGCTCTGAAAATGGGCAATGGCCTGGTTTTTATCCTGGATAATGATAGCCGCGAGCTGCGTGCTTTCAGCAAACACCTGATGGACCCTCTTTCGGGTTTGTCTTACGAGGAGCCTTCGCCCAATTCCTTCTCTTTTAATTCACCCTACGGCGCCTGTCCCGAGTGCAATGGGCTGGGGCAAATCAATAAGGTGGACCTGGATAAAGTCATCCCCGATGGCAGCAAGAGCATCAACGAAATAGGCATCGCCCCCCTAGGCGAAGTGCGCGATAACATGACCTTTAAGCAACTGCGCGCCATCGCCAAAAAATACAAGTTTTCCTTTTCCACCCCGGTCAATGAAATCCCCCAGGAAGCACTAGACGTCATCCTCTACGGCGGCAGTGAAGCTTTCAAAGTCAGTGCTGATTCTCAGGGTGACTATTCCTACAACCTGGCTTATGAAGGCCTCTTCAAGATGTTGCAGCGCTGGTATGAGGATACCGGCTCGGAAAAGATACGCCGTTGGGCAGAAGAATTCATGACTATCGACACCTGTGCGGCTTGCAACGGCTATCGCCTGAAAAGGGAATCCCTCGCATTCAAAGTACATGACCAGCACATCGGCCAGCTGGCCGAGATGGATCTAGTACAATTGTTGGATTGGATAAAGGGGCTGGAGCAGCACCTCAGCGAGCGGCAACAGCTCATCGCGCGGGAGATACTCAAGGAAATCCGCCTGCGGGTAGGCTTCCTGTTGCATGTCGGCCTGGATTACCTGGCACTCAACCGCCCGGCTCGAACGCTTTCTGGGGGTGAGTCCCAGCGCATCCGCCTGGCCACCCAAATCGGCTCCCAGCTCACGGGCATCACCTACATCCTGGATGAGCCCAGCATCGGCCTGCATCAGCGCGATAACCAAAAACTCATCGAGGCCCTGCGCGAATTGGCCGACATCGGCAATACTGTGCTGGTGGTCGAGCATGACAAGGAGATTATGCTGGCTTCTGACTACCTCATCGACCTGGGGCCCGGCGCGGGCAAACACGGGGGGGAGCTGGTAGCCCAGGGTACGCCTCAGGAGTTCCTCCTGGCCCATACGATCACTTCGGAATACCTCAGCAACCAGCGCCGTATTGAGCTGCCGGAGCAGCGCCGCGGCAGCAATGGCCACTACCTGGAACTGTCAGGTGCCACTGGCAACAACCTCCAGGGCGTGGACGTGAGCATCCCTCTGGGGACGCTCTGCTGCATCACTGGCGTCTCGGGCAGCGGCAAGTCCACCCTCATCAACGAGACGCTCTACCCCATACTGCGGCAGCATTTTTATAAAAGCCTGAAACCCCCGATGCCGTACGCGGAGGTCAAAGGGCTAGAGCACATCGACAAGGTCATCGAGATTGATCAATCGCCTATCGGGCGCACGCCGCGCTCCAACCCGGCTACTTACAATGGCGTCTTTACCGATATCCGCAAGATATTCTCCGACTTGCCGGAGGCCAAAATCAGGGGGTACAAGCCCGGGCGCTTTTCTTTCAACGTCAAGGGGGGGCGCTGCGAAGTGTGCCAGGGCTCGGGCATGCGCGTCATCGAGATGAACTTCCTGCCCGATGTGCAGGTGCATTGTGAAAACTGCCAGGGCCGCCGCTACAACCGCGAGACCCTGGAGGTGCTCTACAAAGGAAAATCCATAAATGATGTGCTTAATATGACGGTGGAAGAAGCCGTGGAATTCTTCGAGCCCATCCCGAATATCTACCGCAAGCTGCGCACCCTCAACGAGGTCGGCCTGGGCTACATCACCCTGGGGCAGCAGGCTACCACCCTCTCCGGCGGCGAAGCCCAGCGCGTCAAGCTCTCCGAAGAACTTTCCAAACGCGATACGGGTAACACGCTCTACATCCTGGACGAACCTACGACTGGCTTGCACTTCGAAGACATCCGCCACCTGCTCGGCGTACTGAACAAGCTGGTCGATAAGGGCAATACCGTGCTGATCATTGAGCACAACATGGACGTAATCAAGGTGGCCGATTATATCATCGATATGGGGCCGGAGGGCGGCAAGCGCGGCGGCACCGTCCTCTGCGCTGGCACGCCCGAAGAGGTAGCCCGGCAAGAGGGCAGTTATACCGGGCAGTTCTTGCAGCAAGAGCTAGTG
>CAYSPJ010000072.1:0-11980 GCA_964432875.1 uncultured Phaeodactylibacter sp.
GAGGTCGAAAGGGCACTTGCCCTCGTCGAACTGGAACTTGCCCTCAGGGCCTTCAATGGTAGGCAGCAGCTGATCGGCGCGCTGTTCCAGATGGCTGCACAGCCGTGCGAAGTCCGGCGGCTCTAAGTCTTCTCGGCAAGCCTCGTAGCTGATGGCCCTGCGCAGCAAGTTGCGCACTTGTTTCAGGAAGCTGCTGTGGGGGCAGGCGGACAAGGCTGCCTTTATGGCCTTCAGGTGGTGAGCGTAGCATTTTTGCTGCTCCTCGCAGAAACTGTCATATATGTTCAGGCAATCGGAGACCAGGACGCCGCTGAAAGAGCTGCCCAAGAGCCGTTCCAGTGTCTGCCCGTCGCGTTTCGGGCTGACCTCATAGACGGTCAGGCCCTCGTTGGCAAGCACCCAGAGCCACCAGCCCGGGCCGCCGACGTACCAGCTGGTCTCGTCGGCGTTTACGCGGTGCGCTTCGCGGGCCTGTTCTAGGAGCTGCTCGTAATCTGGCAGCATCTTGCCGGCCAGGCGCTGCTCCAGTTGGCAGACCCCTCCAGGGCTGAGCGGCAAGCCGAAGCATTCCTCGAGCAGGCTGGCGCTGTTGCGCACGCTCAGCCCGAAACGGTGGCGCAGCTTCAGCACTTGGCTGACGGCCCCAGGACCGAGCTGCACCTTGGCGCTGCCCGTGGCATGCCCCACTTGGAGCGGATGGCGCGAGCTTACCGGCCCGCAGCAAGCGCACACGCCACGGTAGGTGCGCAAGCGCACCACGCGGGGCTTGACTGGCGGGATCTCTTCGATTATTTGATCTAACGGCTTGAGGTTATGGACCGGGCCGCCGCAAAAAGGGCAAGAGTCCAAGGGCGCCTCTGCATCTTCCTCAGGCTCTGCGCTGGGGCGGCGGTAGGTGCCTTGATGGCCGCGCTTACGCCCTGGCCGCCCCCGCTTCGCGCTTTTGGCCTCGTCCCTCTTGCCCCGGCCGAAAGGGGCGGCTTGGCGTTTGCTGGCCCGCAATGCTTTGTCAATCTCGTTTTGGAGCCTCCGGACTTCGTTCTCGAGTTGCTCGATACGCTCGGCCCGGGACAATAGCAAAGAGACCAGCTCAGCTTTTTCTAAGCTGGGCAGCGTCTTTTCGAGGATATGTCTTTGTTCGTCGGTCACGCGCATAATTTAATATATTTTTTTGACATATCCAAATCACGCTAAACACATACAGGCACTAGTGCCTCGCCCCGGTTCTTACTTTTATCACAAGGCAAAATGGAAATAATCCGCGTCATCGCTGCAGAAGCTGCTGCCCTGAGTTGGGTAGATTGGGCCGTCACGGTTACGGCAATGCTTTATGTGGTGCTGGCGGCGCGGGGGCTGGCTTGGGCTTGGGCTTGGGGCATGATTAGCTGCAGTTTGTGGGCTTATGCTTCTTATGCTTTCTACAGTTTGTATCTCGATGCGCTTTTGCAGGTTTTTTACGTCCTCATTGCCGCATTTGGTTTGTACCAGTGGAAATACGGGGCCGGGGGCAAATCGCCTCTGCCGATCAGCCGGCTCCCCAGGCGGCAGCACCTTTATATATTGATAGCCGGTACCGCTCTTTCCGTGGGTTTTGGCTATTTCTTCGGCGTATATACCCCGGCCGCCGCTACCTATTGGGATGCTTTCACTACCGTCTTTTCAGTGGCGGCCACCTTCATGCTGGTACGTAAAGTGCTGGAAAACTGGGCTTATTGGGTGGTGATCGATATACTGTACGCCGGCCTATATGCCAGCCGTGGCGCCTGGCTGTTTGCGCTCTTGATGGTGGCCTATACGCTGATTGCTGCTTTTGCTTTTTTTTCCTGGCGTAGGCAGTATATGGCTGCCCAGGCTGGGCGTGAAGCTGCCTGAAGAAGAGCAATAGCTTGTCTTTTGAGGCAATCCCCGGGGGAGCTTCGGTTTCATTTAGCAATAGCCTATTGCCAGCGGACAAGGAATTTTCAACAGGAAGGGCTAATAATGGATAAAATTCCGGAAATTTACCGCCATGGCAAACGAACAAGAACCACAACTCATCTACGGCCGCCATCCAGTGGCAGATGCGATACGCTCCGGTACGCCCATTGATAAGGTGATACTCCAGCAGGGGATTAGGGGAGAGATGGAAAAAGAGATGAGGCACTTGTGCAAGGCGGAGGGCATCCCTTTGCAGGTAGCGCCCAAAGAGCGGCTCAACAAATTGGTGCGGGGCAACCACCAGGGCGTCATCGCTTTGCAATCTTACGTCCGTTATTACCGGTTGGAAGATGTGCTGCCTGCTATTTACGAAACCTCAGAAGCTCCCCTGTTACTCCTGCTTGATGGAGTGACGGATGTGCGCAACTTCGGCGCCATCGCCCGCACGGCGGAGGCCTGTGGCGCCCACGCCCTGGTCATCCCCCAAAAAAATAGTGCCCAGATCAATGCTGAAGCGATGAAGGCCTCGGCCGGTGCTCTGGCTATCATCCCCGTCTGCCGCGAGAGCAGCCTGGCCACCGCCATTGATTACCTGCGCCTATCTGGCATCCAGGTGCTGGCTAGCAGCCTGGAGGCGAAGACGCCGCTATATCAACTCGAACTGACCCAGCCCTCCGCTTTTATCCTGGGGGCCGAGGGAGAGGGTATCAGCCCTGCCATCGCCCGCCAGGCAGGCCAGAGCTTTATCATCCCGCAAAAAGGGACGACAGATTCGTTCAACGTCTCCGTCGCCGCCGGCATGATGCTGTACGAAGCGATGCGGCAGCGGAGTCAGCACTAAGCTAGGCTTTGGTTGATCAGAGCGCTTTCAGCCCTCCACTACCTACGGATGGACAACATCTCCGCCAGGCGCTGGCGCCAGTGGAGGATTTCCAAACCAAACGCAGTTTTGATTTTAGCTTTATTCAGCACGCTGAAGGGCGGGCGCGGGGCAGGGGTGGGGTAGTCTTTGGTCTCGATGGGCTGCACGGCGCAGCCGATACCGGCCAGCTCAAAGATAGCCAGGGCAAAGTCGTACCAGCTACAAACCCCCTCGTCGCTATAGTGATAGATGCCGCCGAGCGCTTGTAGGGGTACTTCTCCAGCTTGGGCTTTTACGAGTATATCAAGTGTAGCAGCGGCTAGACCGCGCGCGTAAGTAGGCGTGCCGATTTGGTCGAAGACCACCCGGAGGCTGTCCCGCTCGCGGCCGAGGCGGAGCATGGTGTTGACGAAGTTGTGCCCAAAACGGGAATACACCCAGGAGGTGCGGATAATCATCGCCAGGGGGTTGGCTTCCATGGCAGCCTGCTCGCCAGCCAGCTTGGTGCGGGCATAAACGCTACGGGGGCTGGTGGGGTCCTCCTCCTTAAAGGGTGTATTCTGAGCGCTGTGGTAAACGTAGTCTGTAGAATAGTGGATCAGCGGGATGCCTTGTTGGGCAGCGGCCTGTGCCAGCCAGCGTGGCGCGTCAGTATTTGCCTGTTTGGCTGCTTCCGGCTCGCGCTCCGCCTGGTCCACTGCCGTATAGGCCGCACAATTGATGCAGCAATGCAATGCCTGTTGTTCAAAAAAACGGGACACGGCCGATTTGTCCGTCACATCTAGCAACTGTTGGTTGGCAAAGATGAAGCTAAAGCCTGGATAGCGCTTAGACAAGGCTTGGAATTCTCGCCCCAGTTGCCCGCCAGCACCGGTGATTAGGATTGTGCTCATGTGGCAAAGATAGGGCATTAAAAACTAAAATATAGCCAGTATGAAATCACAACGCAAACATGTCGATTTTTTTTGTATGAATAAATTAACAAATGAAAGAAATTTTAAATAGATGTAATTTCTAACATATTAATTCGCAACATGTTACGCCTAAAACGACCACTCCCTTGCCAAAAGCGACCGTTCCGTTATTCGTTGAGTTATTGAGATCAAAAATGGTAACAGGATTGCAGTAATTTCGTTTATCTTTACTCACAGATAACCGCAAAGCAGTTTTGTTATCCTATGAGCAAATTTAGCAACGACCCAACGATTAGCCAACTGGTGGCCGCCTACGAGGATCAATACCAGCAAGGCCAGGCAGGTTTCTTTGAGGAAAAGGCCTACCTGAAAATCATTGAATATTACGAAAGCGACTACCAGTCGGAAAAAGCGCTGGAAGCAGCGGACTATGCTATTGCCCATCATGCCTATTCAGTGGAATGTTACTGTAAAAAAGCCCAGCTCCTCATCAATTTAGGAAAGGAAGACGATGCATTGGATATTTTGGAGCAGGCTGCGCTTTATGCGCCGGCTGAAGCGGAAATCGGGCTATTGAAAGCCGAGGCGCTGATCCGGCTTGGCGAGGTGGAGGAAGCGCTGGATATCTTGGAAAAGATGAAAGCCGGGGCGAGCCAGGAGCTGCTCAGCGATGTTTTCCTGGTGGAATCCTTGGCCTTTGAAATGGATGAGCAGCACGAGCAGATGTACCTGGCCCTGAAGGCAGCAGTAGATAATGACCCTACCAATGCCGAAGCCCTGGCGCGTTTTGGCCATTGCGTAGAGCTCTGCCGGAAATACGAGGAAAGCCTGGTTTTTCACGATGCCCTCCTGGAAAAAGATGCCTACTGCGCTATAGCTTGGTACAACCTGGGGCAGGCCCATTCCTCCTTGGGCAATTATGCCGAAGCTATCCAGGCTTTTGAATATGCCTATCTCATCGATGAACACTATGAAGATGCCTGTCGGGAATGCGCTAACCTCTGCCTTGAGTTTGGGGAATACGATAAAGCCCTGAAGCTTTTTGAAGCGCTGCTGGAGCATTTCGAGCCAGATGGCGATACTTATATCTCCATGGGGCAGTGCCTTTTCCACCTGGGTAAACACCATTCTGCCATTGCCTTTTACAACCGGGCTATCCAATTGGACTCCCTCAACGATGAGGCTTACTTTTTCCTTGGAGAGTGTTATCTGAAAGTGGAAGAATGGCGGATGGCGCTCCATTTCCTGGAAAAGGCGATTGAGATCGAAGACACCCGCGAGGAATACTATGCCGCGCTGGCCTTTGCTTATTATGGATGCGGCAAACTGGAAAAAGCAGAGGAGTGTTTCTATCTGGCCATTGAAAATAATCCTGAAGATAGCCTGTATTGGCTGAAGCTGGCCGTCTTCCTCCTGGATACCGCCAGCCCAACTGCTGCCCTGGAAGTACTCGATAGCGCGGACGAAGCTGCCGCCGGGCCAGACTTGACTTATTGCCGCGCGGCCTGCTTGTTTGCTGCCGGCAAAAGGCAGGAAGCGTTCTACTGGCTGGGCGAAGCCCTCCAGGAAGACTTCGATGGCTACGACTCTCTTTTTACCATCCTTCCGGGCTTAGAACAAGATGCGGCGGTGTTGGCGCTCATCACCTCCTATCGGATGGGTTAATCCCTTTATGCGCCCAATTGCTGATAGGCATAAACCGCCGCCCCAATAGTGCCCGCTGCATTTAGCAACTGGGCAGGCTTGACGCTCACCTCAACCGTGAGGTAAGGTTCATACTTGTCAAATTGTTTGCTGGCTCCGCCGCTGAGCAGTATCAGGTCGGGGTTGATGACGCGCTCGATGTACACCAGATACTCATTAAAGCGTTGCCCCCACTCTTCCCAGCTCAGGTTTTCCCGCTTGCGGGCATTATTGGAGGCGTAAAGCTCCGCGATCTGCCCGTGGAGGAAAAGGTGCCCAAATTCGGTATTAGGCACTAGCCGTCCATCGATAAACAAGGCCGAACCCAAGCCAGAGCCGATAGTGATCAGCACTACCGTGCCAGCAACCCCCTTGCCTAAGCCGAATCGCATCTCGGCTAAGCCGGCGGCATCAGCATCGTTGAGCACTTCAACAGGGCAGCCGCAGGCCAGCGAGAAAATCTCAATGATATTTTTACCTATCCACTCCGGGCTGATATTAGCTGCCGAGTGGGCTACGCCATGTTTGACGATAGCCGGGAAGCCACAGCCAATCGGGCCTTTCCATTCGTGCAGCCGCACGAGCTCCGCAAAGGTCTCCGCCATGGCTTCGGGCGTAGCTGGCGAGGGCGTTTCCAGCCGCAGCCGTTCGTTTAGCAATGTTCCGGATTGCGTATCTACTACGCCTCCTTTAATACCTGAAGCGCCGACGTCAACACCCAGTATGTAGTGTTCCTGCATAATGATAAAATAGATTATTAGCGGATGAGCCGCAGCTTCATCCATACGTCTTCCAGCGGCCGGTTTTGAGGGTTGGTCGGTACTGCCGCAATTTTATCGAGTACTTCCAGCCCTTCAATGACCTGCCCAAAGACGGTGTAGTCGCGGTCGAGGAATGGCGTACCACCCTTTTCCAAATAGGCTTCCCGCTGTGCAGTAGTATAGCGGATGCCTTTCTGTGCCTCGATGCGGTCGAGGGCTTCTGGTGTCAGGGGCTGGCCTTGTACGATGTAGAATTGAGAACCCGAGGAACGCTTCTGCGGGTTCACGTTGTCGCCCGTGCGGGCAGCGGCCAGGGCACCTTTGACGTGCACCAGCGAGTCCACAAACTCGGCATCGATGGTGTAGCCTGGACCGCCAGAGCCTAAGCCCTGGTTGGGGGCGGCGTTGCGGGAATTGGGGTCGCCCCCCTGGATCATGAAACCCTGGATGACGCGGTGGAAGAGCAGGCTGTCAAAAAAGCCTTCTTCTGCCAGCTTCGAAAAGTTGTCCTGATGTTTGGGCGTAGCGTCATACAATTGGATGAGCATGGTGCCAAATTCGGTCTCTAATTCGACCAGGCAAGCCTTGGGGGCTTCTACTTGAATTTTGTGTTCCACAGTTTTTCCTTTTCCTTTTGCGTTAGTGGCCTTTAAACGGATGGTGTAAAGGCCAGATTTTTTGTAAACATGGCTGGGCGAGGCCGCGTCCGAGGTTTGGCCATCGCCAAAATCCCAGCGATAAACCGCTGGCGTTTTTTTACTGGCATACTCAAACTGGAGCGTATCCAGCACGCGCAGCTCGCCGGATACAGAGATTTGAGCCGACAAAGCGGTGCCGCAAAAAGCGGCGATGAGGGCCAGCCCGGCCTGGAGAATGAGAACTTGCTTCATGATGAGCAGCGTGTTTTTTACCAAAGATACAATATTATTGAATGCGCACTTTCATGCGGATGTCTTCCAGCGGGCGGTCGCCCGGTGCACGGGGCGCCGTAGATATCTTGTTGATGACATCCAAGCCTTCAACGACTTGCCCAAAGACCGTATAATCGCCGTCCAAGGGTGGATAGCCGCCGTCCTGCAGGTACGCCTTGCGTTGCTCCGGCTTGTATTGGAAGCCACGCATTTGCTCCACTTGGTTGAGCATCGCCTCTTCTACCGGACCGCCTTCTACAATATAAAACTGAGAGCCGCTGGAGCGTTTCTCGGGATTGGATGAGCCCCCCGTCCGGGCTGCTGCCAAGGCGCCTTTGAGGTGCGGCTTGCCGATTTCTGCTTGCAGGGTATAGTCCGGGCCGCCCATGCCCAACATCTGCCCCGGCTGCGCATCGCGCGAATCCGGGTCGCCGCCCTGGATCATAAAATTCGGGATGACCCGGTGGAACAGCAAATCGTCGTAGTACCCCTCTTTAACCAGTTTGATGAAATTGTCCCGATGGATCGGCGTGTCGTCAAAGAGTTCGGCTTTCATGTTCCCGAAAGGCGTCTCGATGATGACGTAGGTCTTGTTCGACTGCCCGCAACCTGCCAGCAGCGCCAGCAAAGCAGCAAATAATGTGATTTTTTTCATTGGGTTGATATTTTTCACTAATCAATTTTGCCGGAAAGCGATAAGCCGCTACTCATCACTCACTACGCCCTCCTTCTCCCGTTCCTCCTCTAATTCGCGGAAATATTGTACCGCATGGCGGATCAGCACTTCTTCTTGCGCTTTTTCTCCCCTGATGGGTACAGGCTTCAACAGACGATAATGCGGCCAGCCGTCGGCATCCCGTCCGGCGAATTCGTAATAGCCCTCATAGTTCAGCAAGCGGCATACGGCGATGTGCATCAGGTCTTGTTTTTCCTCTTTGGTAAAAGAGCCCGGCCAGCGCCCCAGCTCCTGGATGCCGATCAGGAAAAGCACTGCGTTCAAATCGGGCAAATCCTCCCGCCCGAATGCGGCTTGCACCAGGTGGCGGACTCGCAGCCATTCAAATTCTAATTCCCACGTTTCCATCGCTATTTTTTTCAAGCCGCAAAGATAACAGTATTTCTCGGATTTTTAAATCGAGCTTTTGCTGCCCAAGCAGGGCGGCTTTGAACTTACTGCCTGCCTCGCCTATTTCTCGGGTGGAACGCCAAGATCGCCTCCCGCAGGTAATCCATATCCAGATGAGTATAGATTTCGGTGGTGATGATCGACTCATGCCCCAGCATATCTTGTACCGCTTTCAGGTCGGCCCCGCCCTCGATGAGGTGGGTGGCGAAGGAATGGCGGAAAGTATGTGGGCTCACGTTTTTGCCGATACCGGCTGCTGCCGCAAGTTCTTTGACGATATTGAAGATCATGACGCGGCTCAGCGCCCGGCCGCGTTGGTTCAGGAAGAGGATGTTTTCGTGGCCCTTCTTCACGTTCATCTGTTGCCGCCGCCCGCCTTTAAGGTACAGCTCGATATACTTAATGGCGTCATCGCCGATGGGCACGATGCGCTCTTTATTGCCTTTGCCCACCACCTTTACGAAGCCGATGTCCAAATAGAGGTTGGATAATCCCAATTGGGTCAGCTCGCTCACGCGCAGGCCGCAGGCGTAGAGCACCTCCAGCATGGCGCGGTTGCGGGTGCCCTGAGGGTGGCTCAGGTCGATGGCGGCCAGCATGGCTTGAATCTCCTCATACGACAATACTTCCGGTATCTTCCGGCTCAGGCGGGGCGCATCGATCAGCTCGGTAGGGTCGCTTTCCACGAGGTTTTCCAGCAGGAGGTATTTGTAAAAAGTCTTGAATGCCGAGAGTAGGCGGGCTTGCGAGCGGGCGGCTAGCCCCAGTTCAGCCAACCATTGCAAAAACGCTTCCAGGTGGTGGGTTTCCAGTTCTCCGGGAGTGAGCGCGTAGCCCCCCATTTCCAGGAACTGTTGCAGCTTGCTCAGATCCGAAAGGTAGGCCTCGGCGGTATTGGCCGCCAGCGAGCGCTCTAACAATAAGTATGCGTTGAAACCATGGATGTAGGGCTGCCAGCTTTTCATGGAGGCAAAGATAGGGTTTTAATGCCCCTTGGCAAAGGTGCGCGGGGTTATTCACGGGCTAGCTCTTTTTTACTTGTCTTGTTCAAGCCTGGGGATTAAGGGGCTTTAGACCTGAACCGGGGACGTGGCAGTGCCACGAAGCCCGTTTGCGTAACAACCCCTAAGCAAAAGGTGGTCATCTCGGCGCGAAGGATAAAACCTGAACAAGCTCTTTAAGAGGTATCAGAAAGCTTACCGCACCCTGGAGTACTAGGTGCGTGCCTCGCCAACTCGCAAAATTTTCCTACCTTGCCGTCAAAAACCGAAATATGCGACTCAAAAATTTGCTTCTCGCGCTATTATTTACAGCTATCAGCATACCTGCTTTTTCCCAACCCAGCCGGGCCGTGCTTGAATTTTTCCCCGAGCCGGGCCGGGCAACCTGGCAGCCTGAAGTAATAGCCGTACCACTGGAAAGTGCCGCACCCTTTCTCGCTTTCTCCCTGGCTTGGGAGGGGGAAGCCGGCCATTGGCAGGCCCGCTTTTCTGCTGATGGGCAGGATTGGGGCCCCTGGCAAGCTTTGCATCCTGATGCCCATGCCGAGCAGCGCCCACAGCGGCGCATCAGCGAGCTGTTCTATGCGGAAGCTAATAGCCGTTATGTGGAATTGAAAAGCGAAATGCCCGTAAGCCGGGTTGAAGCTCATTTTTATAATCCCGGCCGCACCGAAGATTTGCACGGCGAGCAACCTTCGCCAATTGAACTGCGCGACCCACAGGTTTGCCCCTGCCCACAGCCGGCTTTCCAAAACCGCAACGACTGGTGCCCCGCCGGCAATTGCCCGCCCAACTCCAATCCGACCAATACCAACGTCACCCATCTGATTGTCCATCACTCGGCCGGCACTAACGCGGCTAACGACTGGGCGGCCATCGTGCGCGCCATCTGGGATTTTCACGTCAATGTGAACGGCTGGGCCGATATCGGCTACAACTGGCTGATCGACCCCAATGGCGTACTTTATGAAGGCAGGGGCGACAACCGCTTGGGGGCTCACTTCTGTGGCACCAACGGCGGCACGATGGGTGCCTGTGTTCTGGGCGATTTCACCAGCATCATCCCCCAATATGATGCGCTGAGCATGCTGGTGGAGCTGCTAGCTTGGAAAGCATGCGATATTGGGGTTGACCCCTTGGGGGCAGCCTTCCACGCCTCCTCCGGCCTGACACTGAACCGCATTTCCGGCCATCGCGATGGCTGCGCTACCCAGTGCCCGGGCAATTCCTTTTACCCGCTCCTGCCTGGCATCCGCCTGAGCGTGGCAGATTATACCGCCACCTCTTGCGCAGCTATAGGCCCTCCCGCCAGCCTGAAAGCTACGGCCGTGAGCGAAACCCAAATCAACCTGGAATGGGAAGACCGTTCGGACAACGAAACGGCCTTCTTAATTGAGCGCGCGCCGGCCCTCAATGGCCCTTATGCTCAAATCGCCAGTGTGGCTGCTGATATCAATACCTACGAAGACATGGGCTTAAGCCCGCAGACCGGCTACTACTACCAAATCCGCGCCGTCAACGAACAGGATACTTCCCTGTATAGCAACCGCGCTTTTGCTTTTACGACGCTGACCAGTACGGGCGAGGTTTTTGCTGGCCGCGAGCTCAAGCTCTTCCCCAATCCCGCCCGCGATTACCTTTCTTTATCCCTTGATTCGCCATTGAGCCAGGAGGCTCAGCTGCGGTTATTTAATGCTGCTGCCCAGCTGGTCTGGGAAGGTAGGTTGGAGAACGGGCAGACGGCGATGCAAATCCCGCTGCGTGGCCTGCCCGCAGGCTTATACGCCTTAAAGCTGACCAGCGGTGCAGCGGCGGCCTCTTTCAGGCTAGTGAAGGAGTGATAGCGCAAGGCCGGGATGGCTGGATGTAAGGCTCGGGAATGCTAGGGCAAGGCCTGGGGATAGCATGGCAGAAAGGGAGGGATTACGCTTTTTCTAAACATATCTTTCCCTACCCAGGCAACTTTTTGCCGTCATTTTGCACCAGATATTAGTGTTTGGAATAGGCTTGTTGCTGATGGGCAGCGCGGTGTGGGCAATCCATTTTAGCCCGCGATGATACCCTTGGTGACAAGCCTGATAATGAGCCCCAAATCCAGCGCTGTCCAGGGCGTTTTTTGGGGCATGGTTGAACAACATCCTATTGCTGAAGATACAAGGTGCGGCGATGCCAGAACATGAACTCATCGAAGGCTGCCTAAAGGGTAATCCACAAGCCCAGCGGGAACTATATGAGCAGTACCAAGTGCCGCTGTTTCGCCTGTGCCTGCGCTACGGTAGCAGCCGGGAAGAAGCGGAGGACATGCTGCAGGACGGTTTCCTCAAGGTGTTTTCCGATCTGGGGCAGTACCGCGGCGAAGGGGCGCTTGGAGGCTGGATCAGGAGGGTCGTGCTCAATGTAGTACTCCAACACTTGCGGCGGCAAAAGCATTTGCCGGTCACGACCGAGATCGAAGCAGTGGTGGATCTGGCAGATGACAGCGCCGAGCAGTTGTTCAGCCAGCTACGGGCTAAAGCCTTGGTGGCGCTGATACAACAACTGCCGCCGGGTTACCGTACGGTTTTCAACCTTTACGTAATTGAAGGATACGCCCACCAGGAAATTGCAGAAATGCTGGGGATTTCAGAAAACACGTCGAAATCGCAATTGTCCAAAGCCAAGGCGATGCTGCGCCGGGTGCTGGAAAAGACGATGGCAAGCTAAATAACGAGATGGAACAGAAAAAGCGCCAAGATGATATGGAGGAGTTCTTCCGCAAAGCCTTTGATGAACTAGGCGATGCGCCCTCAGACGATGGGTGGGACA
>CAYSPJ010000072.1:12080-26443 GCA_964432875.1 uncultured Phaeodactylibacter sp.
TTCCGCAAAGCCTTTGATGAACTAGGCGATGCGCCCTCAGACGATGGGTGGGACAGGCCTTCGCCAGGGGTATGGGCTGGTATCCAGGCTGGGCTTCCAGTTGCCCCGGCTAAGCGCTTGGGATGGAGCTGGCTGTGGGGCATGCTACTGCTTTTACTGTTGCTGCCGCTAGGCCTGCTCTACTGGCAAAACCGGGGCTTGGAACAACGGCTGAAAGCGCAGGAGGGGGTCTTGCAGCAGATGCAAGCTAGCCTGGATTCGCTGCTGATGCAGCGGATCAACCCCTCTCCCCAGGCGCACCTTCGGCCCTTAAAAGAGGGGCTTGGCTCGCATGCCTCCTTGCCTGAGGGGATCCAGGAATCAGCCCAGGTGCCTCTCCAGCCTTTGAAAGGGGGGCTTGGCTCACATGCCTCCTTGCCTGAGGGGATCCAGGAATCAGCCCAGATGCCCCTCCAGCCTTTGAAAGGGGGGCTTGGCTCGCAAGCCTCCTTGCCCGGTCAGGAAATCCAGGAATCAGCCCAGGTGAACCATCCGCCCTTGAAAGAGGAGTTTAGCTCGCTTGAGATATTGCCTGCCCAGCGGGTCAGCTCGTTGGCCCACCTGCCTATGAATACCTTAGCCTATCGACAAATCACCGCGCTGCAAGCAGGGCCAGCCTTATCGCTTGAACCACTTCAGGACGTAAGGGCAGCAGCCAAGCCGGCTTTTTATCTGGGGGGCTATACCGCCTACAACCATACCTCAAGGGTGGTAGGCCATAAACCCAACCAGCCTGGCCGGGCGTTGTTCGAGGTGCAGGAAAATGGACAGGGCAGCCTGGAGTGGGGCTTGCGCGTTGGCCTGCAACTCTCGCCCCGTTGGGCGGTGGAGAGTGGCTTGAGCGCTTTCAGCATCCGGCAGGAGTCGCGCCAGGCTTTCCGCGTGCGCTATGATCCCGGCAGGGAGCGGCCCGTGGGCAGTGGGCAACTGGAAGCGACTTATGCCCTGGCGATCCCTTCTGCCTACGGCACATCCGAACTGGATGTCGATCTGCGGCGGGCAGCTTCTCAGCCCTTATTGCCGGGGGCCTATCTGGCACTAGAAGTACACGCCCAGCAACGCCTGCGCTTTGTGAGCATCCCGCTGACGCTGCATTATCATCTCTTGAACCGCCGTTTCCAGCTCGGGCTCAAAGGTGGGTTGGCGCTCAGTTTCCTGCAATCTACCTCTTTGCAGACCAGCGTACAGTCCCGGCGAGCTGGGCTAATGGTGCCGGATGCACGCGTGCGCGAGCGTTTTGCCGAAGTACGCTCGGCTAACCTGGATTATCTGCTGGGCTTGAGCGCGCATTACCGCCTTACCCCCAGCTTATCGCTGGTGCTGGAGCCGACCTACCGGAAAAACCTGCAACCCTTGACGGAGAGCCCCAACTTTTCCTCTAGTGCTTTTGCTTGGGGCTTGCAAGCAGGAGTGAATTATCGGTTTTGAAAAAATAAGCCCGCCAGGCAACTCTGCAGGCCGCTTTTGCACCAAGAGAAGTATAAATATGATTATTTAACCAGACCTTTAAAATCGCGACACCTTATGAAAAAATTAAGTTTCATCATCCTGGCAAGCCTCACCCTGGCCCTGGCTGCCTGTGAGAAGAACGACAATAATGAGCTGAGTGAGGATTTGCTGATTGCCGAAATCGCCACCTCTGCCGAGCGGGTGATGGTTGAACCGGCCGAGCTTCCTCAAACCATCCGCGCTTATGTGGAGGACGTCCATTTTGATACCTACATCGAAATGGCCTATATGGTGCCCAGCCGCGGCTATGAGCTCAATATGGGCTCGGGCGATAACCTGTTTTTCGACCGCAATGGCACCCCCCTCCGCTTCCGGGGCCCGAACGATGGGCGCTTTGGCCCTAATGGCCCCCATGGGCCTTGCCAGTTCTCGGATTTTGGCGTAGTCGTCTCTATTGACCGCCTGCCAGAACCGATCAGGGATTACCTCAATGAAAACTATCCCGATCATGAAATCGCTCGTGCCAAGAGGCGTGCCGGCAATATTGTCGTGATGCTCAGGGGGCCGGTTTTGCTGCTTTTTGATGCGCAGGGCAATTTTGTAGAAGAGCTCACGCCCCTGCATTCCTGCCACCGCCCCTGCCGCAATCTGACGGATACGGGCGATCTGCCCATCGTTATCGGCAATTATATTGACGACAACTACCCCGAGGCCCAAGTGCGCCAGGCTTGTGCCCGTAGCGGTATCATCGTAGTGTTTATGATTGGTGAAAATGGCCGCATCATCCTCGGGTTTGATATCCAGGGCAACTTCCTTTTCGTGCGGGAATAATTTAGAAACTGGGTAAGCCGACGGCAGTAAGAGCGTACTGCCGAATCGCTCGAGCCCGATGCCTACAGTGCTCAACAATGGAAATGGGGCTTTTTTCACCAGAAAGCCCCATTTTTGTTGCATATTTCAGTAGAAAGCTTGATATTTGGCTTTACGCTCCATCAAAGTCGAGTTTTAGTTTTCATAGCTTTATATTTTATGGTGAGCCCTATCCAATCGTGATAGGGCTTTTTATTTCCAGGGATATTATAGGTCTTATGGTGTGAAGTGGCTGTACAGGGGGGGATGAGCCAAAAAACTTATCCGATTGGCGGCGCTTTGGATATGATAAGCGTTACTTAAATCGTTATCTACGTTAGAATAGGTTGACATGACAAAACAATCTACTATTAATTAACCAAACTCATTTCATTATGAAAAATTTGCTTCTGAAATTATCAGGACTCCTACTCGCGCTGACTTTTATGATTTCCACAGGTTGTGAAACTGAAGATGACACGCCCATCCTCTTGGGCCCAGATATCTTTTTCGTGGTCGATCCCGGCTTCCTTAGCGCTGATGCCGAACTGGCCTTAGGCGAGACATTCAAGGTGAAAGTCAGGGCTGATCGGGGAGACAGCGATTTGAAGACGCTGACCTTCACTTTTGATGGCGTTGACCCCAAAGGTGCCGAACTGGACAACTACATTAAGGCAATCAGCGCTGGCGGCTCTAGCATTACGGTCAACAACCCGCTCTTAATTTTAGGCACTGCTACGGCGGGTGCTACCTGGGAAATCGAAATCGTGCCCTTTGGCCAGTTGTTGAACGAAACGGTTTCCTATACTTTCGTCGTTGAAGATCAGGCCGGCAAAAAAGCTTCTGCTACACTGGACATCACGATTACCGGAACGCCGCTCCAAAAATCTATTTCGGGCGTACTCTTCAACCAGGCTGGCCCTGCTGGCACTGGCGGCCTCGACCTGGATGATGGCGTAGGTACGGGCTCTGCCGACCCCAGCGCTGAAATCCGCGACCTGGGTATCAATTGTACAATCAACCCGGCGAATGCTGAAAACTGGCGCCGCCAGGTTGGCTCCGTCAACGGTACCAACATGGTAAAGGTTGTGCCATCGGCACAGGCTGAAGGCTTTACGTTTGACAAAGTGGAGACCCGCGAAGTTATCCTGGCTGCTTACGAAACCGGTACCACTCTAGCCGATGGCGTCAGCACCAGCCCAACTTGTGCTGAAACGCCCGTGACGGACGTGAGCGCCCCGGTAGTGGTAGGCGACCTCTTCGCTATCAAGAAAGCTGATATTTACTACATCATCCGCATCGATGAAGTAAATGCGGTTAGCGGCAGCAACGGCGATAACTATAAAATCTCTATCAAGTACTAATCAGCTTGATTTCCCCTCTGATGAGGTGCTGCACCGCTTTTGGCAGCGGCATCCTTCAGCAATGATTTAGCACGAGGGAGATAAGGGCATGGTTCTTTGGGAGCCATGCCCTTAATTTTTATCTTTGTGCTCTATTCAAGCTAATAATTTGCTTATGATGCGTTCGCTTTTATTCCTTTTATCCATCGTGATGCTGCCTCTGGCTACAGAGGCTCAATGCAAATTTTCGATTGACGAGGTGGATGAATTTGACAGTACCCGCCTGGTGGCTTACCGGCCCATCCCCATTGGCGATTTTATTCCCAGCCGTTTTGAAACCGTCAAAGGGGCGCGGATAATAGATCAGGCCACGCTGATCTTCAGCCATACGGAAAGCGATCAGGACAGCGTCAATTCTTTTTTCCTGACCATCGTCGTGCCGGAATACGAGTATCAACCCATCGAATCCGGGCAAAACGTCATGATCGCTTTTTCAGATTCTGCCGTGGTGGCCCTCTTGAATTTTCCTGACCGCGGCATCTTTGACGCCGGTACCAATATGCGGCTTTACCAGCACACCTGCGTGGTGCCCGTTGATGTCTTTTACCGCCTGGCTTATGCTGATGTGCTGAAAATCCGCATCCGTTACGCCAACCAGAAAAAGACTTTCACCCTCACCAAAAAACAACAGAAAGAGCTCAAGTCTGCTGTGCGTTGCGTCGGCGAGGCCGTTGGCTTTATCCCGATTAAACCTTAAGCACCTTAGCGCCCTCCTTAACCTTTACCACAGTTGGATGATAAACCGTTTGATGATGATTAATCAAAATCTTCCGCAGAAGCTGCTAAGCAATCTGATTGCCCTATTCTTGATTTTATTCCTGTTTGCCTGCACGGCTGCACGGCAGCAGCAGGGTAGAGGGGTGCAGGCTACACCTTCGCCAGTCCTCATCGGCTACGTCTATGGCAATCGGGTCGTGTTGGATGGGGCGAAAGTCCCGGCGGAGCAGCTCACCCATATCAACTACGCTTTCGCCAATATCGCGGCGGGCGAAATCATCGAGGGTAGCCCGGAAGATGCGGCCAACCTAAAAATGCTCAACGGGTTAAAGCGGCGCAACCCCGAGCTGAAAATCCTGGTCTCGGTAGGTGGTTGGAGTTGGTCGGGCGGCTTCTCCGATGCGGTGCTGGACGAGCCGGCCCGCGAGCGCTTCGCCAATAGCGCGATCGCACTGGTGCAGCGCCACCAGCTGGATGGCATCGATCTGGACTGGGAGTATCCCGGGCAAATCGGCGCAGGCAATACCTTCCGCCCTGAAGACAAGCAAAACTTTACCTTGGCGCTCAAGCGCATCCGGGAAAAACTCGACGCTCTGGGCGAGGGCCAGCAACGCTACTTGCTCACCATCGCTACTGGCGCCAACCAGCTCTACCTGGATCATGCCGAAATGGACAAAGCCCAGGCTTATTTGGACTACATCAACATCATGACCTATGATTTCCATGGCGGCTGGCAACCCAGGACGGGGCATCATGCCAATCTTCATTTCTCCGTCCATGACGACAATCTTCGGCCCATCGCTGTGGCGGAGGCAGTGGAGCAACACATTGCTGCGGGCATACCTGTTGAGAAGCTCGTGGTGGGCGTGCCCTTCTACGGCCGCTGGTGGGCGGGTGCCAACCCAGTCAATCATGGCCTATACCAACCCGCCGACGGCCCCGCCGGCGCTTACCCCTACCACCTCCTCGTTGATAGCCTGATTGACAAAAATGGCTACCAACGCCACTGGGATAGTATAGCTTTGGCACCCTACTTGTGGAATGAAGCTTCCAGGACTTTTGTCACCTATGAAGATACGATCTCCTTCGGCCATAAAGTGCGTTATATGCAGGAAAAGGGCTTGGCTGGCCTGATGTTTTGGGAGTACAAACAGGACGATGGCTCGTTGGTAGATTTCCTGCACCGCAGCTTGAATGCCACTACCGATAAAAAATCAGAAACGCCAGATAAGTAGCATAAATCAGCAGGAATACACTGCCCTCCAAGCGCTCCAACTGCCGCCCCCGGCCGGTAAAGAGGAAGAGGAACAGCAAGGTACTGGCCAAGATGTTGACCAAGATGTCTAAAAGAGCTTCCGGCGATACCGGTATGGGGGTGATGAGGGCAGACAGGCCCAAGACCAGGAAGACGTTGAAGATGTTGGAGCCGACGATATTGCCGATAGCCAAATCGACACTTTTTTTGCGGGCGGCAGCTACCGAGGTCGCTAGTTCTGGCAGTGAAGTGCCGATGGATACTACCGTAAGCCCGATTAAGCGCTCTGACAGGCCCAATTCTTTTGCAATCACTACCGCATTATTGACGATGAGCTGTCCGCCTAACACGAGCAAGCCTAAGCCCAAGGTGATGAAAAGAATGGCTTTAGGCTTGGAATATAGCTTGGCCTCGATATCCAGCACCTCATTATTGCCTTGCCGGGCCAACTGGAAGTTGTACACCAGGAAAATGACGAAGAAAGCCAGGAAAAACAAACCCTCACTGCGCGAAATGACGGAAGCCTCGCCCACTTGCCCGAGCCATTGTTCGCTAGTGCCTGCCAGCACCAGCAGCGCCGCTAACAAGGCCAGGGGTATTTCAATCCAAGTCGTATTGGATTTTACGCCAAGGGGGGTGATAAAAGAGGCGATACCCAGGATGAGCAGGATGTTCAGGATGTTGCTGCCGATAACGTTGCCTAGAGCTATATCCGAGTTTTGCTTGGCGGCAGCAAGGAGATTGACAGATAGCTCCGGGGCAGAAGTGCCGAAGGCAACGATGGTCAGGCCAATGACGATTTTAGGCACATTTAGCCTCAAGGCTAAATCGGAAGCTGCATCCACCAGCTTATTGGCACCGTATATCAGAATTACAAATCCAGCGGAAAGGAGTAGGAGGTTGATTAACATATGATAACCGTACGATAAGCGCTAGTTACTGTGGTGATGGGGCTTGTTTTTAATAAAAGTTCCGGGTAGCCTCAAGCGTATGGTTTTCGGCGATGGTCCCCAACGCAAGAATCCCATTCCTCGCCCCCCCGCTCTGCCAGAGGGCTAAGCAAGCCTGAATTGCAACGGCAAATTTACGATAAAATAACGAAAATGAATAACTTTACCCCCATGACTGCGCAAAAAACGCTTGAACTATATTCCCGCCATGCATACCCAATACACCATCCGTCATTTGGCTGAGATCTTCGGTTTGCCCCCGGCTCAGGAAGGCGAGGCAAGCGATGTAACCCATCTTTTAACTGATAGCCGGCTCTTACAATCGGCGAAGCACAGCTTGTTCTTTGCCATCTCTGGCAGCCGCCGTGATGGCCACCGCTTTATGGCTGAGTTATATGAAAAAGGAGTACGTTGCTTTGTTGCTTCCGAGCCTGGCAGCTTCGCAAATTTGCCGCAGGCTACCGTCTGGCTGGTGCCAGATACCACCGCCGCGCTACAGCAATTGGCCGCCTACCACCGCCGCCAGTTCGCCCTGCCCGTTATCGGCATCACCGGCAGCAATGGTAAGACCATCGTCAAAGAGTGGCTCTTTCAGTTGTTGCACCAAGACTATCGGATTGCCCGCAGCCCCAAGAGTTATAACTCTCAGATTGGGGTGCCTTTATCCGTTTGGCAGCTGGAGGAAGAACATCAATTGGGCATCTTTGAAGCGGGCATTTCCCAGATGGGGGAGATGGAAAAGCTGGCTGGCATCATCCGTTGCAATATCGGCCTGCTCACCAATATCGGGGAGGCGCACCAAGAGGGCTTCCCTTCGCGCCAGGAAAAATTGCGTGAAAAGCTCCGCCTCTTCCAGGATGCAGAAATATTGATCTATTGCCGTGACGATGAGCAGGTAGAAGCGGCGGTGCGGGCACTGGGCCGGCCGACCCTGAGTTGGTCGCGATTCAAAGGCGCTGACATGGAGGTCGTGTCTACCGAAACCGCCAGCGGCACTACTCATATAGAAGCGCTTTACCAAGGGCGGCGCATTGCTTTTGATATCCCCTTTACTGATGCGATTTCTCTTGAAAATGCGCTGCATGGCCTGGCGGTAATGCTGCATCTGGGGGTACCTGATACGCAAATCAGCCTGCGCATGCCCCGGCTGGAGCCGGTGGCCATGCGGTTGGAGGTCAGTGCCGGCATCAATGATTGCACCGTCATCAACGACAGTTATAACCTCGATCTGACTGCCTTGTCGGCGGCCCTGAGTTACTTAAGCCGACAGCAACATCCGGGCCGGCGTACCCTAATCCTTTCAGATATCCTGCAGAGCGGGGAGCCGCGCCCGCGCCTTTACCGCAAGGTAGGTAAGCTTATTGGTGAGAGTGGCATACAGCGCTTCATCGGCATCGGCACGCAGATAACCGCTTTGGCAGCGTACCTACCTGCCTCTATCGAAGCTAGTTTCTTCCCCGACACGGATACCTTCCTGGCGCAACAAAGACACCGCGATTTCCACAACGAGGCTATATTGGTCAAGGGTGCACGCCCTTTTGCTTTTGAGCGCATTGCGCGCCGCCTGTCGGGAAAGGTACATCAAACCGAGCTGGAAGTGGACCTGGGGGCAATCCTGCACAATATTGGCATCTTCCAATCCTATCTGGCGCCAGCGACCCAACTGATGGCCATGGTTAAGGCTGCCGCCTATGGCAGCGGCAGCTTGGAGGTGGCTCGTGCCATGGAGTTTCACAAGCTTAGCTACCTGGCGGTGGCCTATGCCGATGAAGGTACTGAGCTGCGGGAAGCAGGCATCGGCCTGCCAATCCTCGTGCTCAACCCGGAAGAAGCAGTATTCGACAGCATCTTGCGCTATAACCTGGAGCCAGAGCTTTACAGCCCCCGGCTGCTGCAGGAGTTTGGCCGGTTTACACTGGAAACAGGCCGCCCGGTGCCCGTCCACCTGAAGCTGGAGACAGGTATGAACCGCTTGGGCTTTGATGAGCAGAGTATTGGGCAGGCCATCGAGCTGTTGTCGCGCTATCCTCATCTGGAGGTGCGCTCGGTTTTTTCGCACCTGGCTGCCAGTGAATCGCCGCAACACGATGCCTTTACGCACCAGCAGGCCGCCCGTTTCGAGCGGCTGTATGAGCGGTTGGCCACCGCCCTTGGCTACCGGCCCTTGCGGCACATCCTCAACTCTAGCGGCATCGCGCGCTTTCCACAATATCAAATGGACCTGGTTCGTTTGGGCATCGGCGTTTATGGCATCGGCGGAGCAGAGGGGATCGAGGCACAGCTTCGCCCGGCGCTGGCCTTACGTGCGCGTATCTCGCAGATTAAAAACCTCCAGGTTGGAGATACCGTGGGCTATGGGCGCAGTGGGCGCATCGACCGCCCTTCCCGGGTAGCCACCATTAGTATTGGCTATGCCGATGGGCTGCCTCGGGCCGCTGGCCAAGGCCGCTTTAGCCTGCTCATCCACGGCCAGCGCGCACCCATTATCGGCAATGTCTGCATGGATATGTGCATGGTTGATGTGACCGATATACCCCAAGCCGCAGAAGGGGATACCGCCCTGGTTTTTGGCCCCGGCCTGCCGGTTGAGGAGCTGGCCCAGGCACTAGGCACCATCCCCTATGAAGTGTTGACCAGTGTGTCGCCCAGAGTGCGGCGTGTGTATGTGCAGGAATGAAAAAAATTGCTACTTTTGCGCAGTTTTTTACTGCCCGGTATAGGGTGGATACATTTAGCAAAGTAAAAAAATTGAAATAAGATGGCAAAATATCAATTCATGCTCTTGGCGGTGCTTATTGCCTTGCCCTATTTGAGCAAAGCGCAGCAAGACGACCCCGTTTTGTTTACCGTTGGCGCTACGCCGGTACACAAGTCTGAATTCGTTTATATCTACTCCAAGACCAATGGCAAGGATGCCAATTTCTCCCGCAAGTCGCTGGAAGAATATTTGGAGCTATACACCAAGTTCAAGCTGAAAGTGCAGAAAGCCAAAGAAATGCAGTTGGACACCATCCCCTACCTGCGCAACGAACTGGCCGGCTACCGCCGTCAACTGGCCGACTCCTATCTGGTCGATAAAGAAGTGACCGATAGGTTGCTGCGCGAGGCTTACGAGCATGTCCAGCAAGATGTAAATATCAGCCATATCCTCTTTGCCGTTGCCGCCGATGCCCCGGTTGGGGATACCCTGGCAGCTTATGAAAAAGCACTGGCCGTGAAACAACGCTTGGAAAAAGGCGCTGATTTTGCCGCCATAGCACGCGAAAACTCCTCCGACAAAACTGCCGAAACCAATGGTGGCCGCATTGGTTGGGTGACCGCTCTATTCCCCAATGGGTTTTACGAACTGGAAAAGGCCGCTTACCAAGCGCCGCTCAATAAACTCTCTGGCCCCTACCGCACTTCGGTCGGCTATCACCTGCTTGTCGTTCATGAGCGCCGGCCGGCCCGCAGCGAGCTGGAAGCGGCTCACATCCTGCTGCGCACCGGAGATGGCAAAAGTGTGGCTGCGGTAAAGACCCGTATCGATAGCATCTACAAAGCCCTCCAGGCAGGGGCTGATTTTGAAAGCCTGGCCAAAGCTTTGTCCGAAGACGGCAATACCGCCGAAAAGGGCGGTTACATCGGTTTTTTCGGCATCAACCGCTTTGCCCCTCCTTTTGAAGAAGCTGCTTTCGCCCTGAAAAAAGACGGCGACTATAGCCAGCCGGTCCAAACTAATGTCGGTTGGCATATTATCCGCCGGATTAGCCATCGTGCCATACAACCTTACAACATCGAAAAGAGTCGTTTAGACGGGCAGGTCAAAAGAGACCTGCGCTTTGAGCAAGCCAAGCAGGCCATGGTCAGGCGCATCAAGAAAGATGCCGGCTTGCAGGAATACCCCGAGGTGTTGAGGGCTTTTGCCGAAACCCTCAGCGATACGTTCCTGACCTTCCGCTGGAAAGCTCCGGAGCAGCCTTCGCCACAGGTGCTTTTCCGCTTGGGTAAAGACTTCGTAGCAACCGTGGGCGATTTTGAAGAATACCTCGAGCGTGCTTCCCGCGAGCGCATCCGCATGGGGCGTGAAACCGATATTTTTGAGGCAGCAGAAACGCTCTATGCCGCTTTCCTGGATGAAAATTGCATGAAGTTTGAAGAGAAAAAACTGGAAGAAAAATATCCAGACTTCAGGGCGCTCATGCGCGAATACGAGGAAGGCATCTTACTCTTTGAAGCGACCAAAATGCTGGTGTGGGATAAAGCCGCTCAGGACTCGCTGGGCTTGGCTGCTTTCTACGATAAAATTTATGGCAAATACCGCTGGGAAGAACGCGCAGTGACCAGCATCTACCGAGTGGTGGATTCGAAGAAAGACCAGATGGAAGAGATACGCAGTTTTGCTGCTGCCAATACTCCGGAAGCCATGCTGGCTAAATATAACACGGAAGAAGTGCCCGTAGTGCGTTATGAATCCAAGAAGTTGGAGCGCAGCCTTTATCCCGATTTCAAAGGCATGGAGTGGAAAGCCGGGGCGCTTTCTCAAACGGAGCCCGACCCGCGCGGCCGTTCTTTGCGCTTCGTCAAAATTGAAGAAATTTTGCCGGCTGCCTTCAAAACGCTGGATGAAGCCCGTGGTTATGCCGTTGCTGACTACCAGGACTATCTGGAGAGCCAATGGGTAGAGGAGTTGCGCCGGGAATATGGAGTGAAAGTCAACCAGAATGTCTTTGACAGCCTGGTTAAAAAGTAGCATGATGTTTAGGTTTAGCAAAATAGCTCTTTTGGCAGGTTTGGCCATAGCCCTGTTTGCCGCTTGCTCTTCTGAAGGCAAGCCATCAACAGCAGACCGCTTGTTGGTCAAAGTGCATAACAAAACGCTCTACCTGTCAGAATTGGACGGCATGTTTCCCGAAAGGGCTACTGCCGAGGACAGCAGCGCCATCATCCACGCTTTCGCGCAAAGGTGGATCCGCGATGCCCTGGTCTTGCATGAAGCTGAGCGCAATATCCCCAGCGACCTCAATATCGATAAGTTAGTGCGAGACTACCGGGCTTCGTTACTGCGCAACAACTACGAAAAAGCATTGTTGGAGGAACTGCTGGATTCGGTAGTGACTCCGGAGCAAC
This sequence comes from uncultured Phaeodactylibacter sp., assembly GCA_964432875.1. Classification (GTDB taxonomy): domain Bacteria; phylum Bacteroidota; class Bacteroidia; order Chitinophagales; family Saprospiraceae; genus JACJYE01. The sequence continues at coordinate 23,852 of CAYSPJ010000072.1, forward strand.
TGGCGGAGTTTTACGAAAACAACAAGGAAAAGTATCAATTGGAAACGCCCATCTTGCGTTGTTATCTCATCAAAGTGCCAACCCAGGCCCCTCAGGCGGAGGAGTTGCGCCGCTGGTGGAACAGCAGTAAAAGGGATGATTTTGAGAAGATGGTCAACTATTGTAATAACTATGCCGAAGCACACCTGCTGGATGACAAGGCCTGGTACAAATTGTTTGACATTGCCTCTAGCCTCCCCGCGGGCACGATTAGCCCAGACAATGTAGGCGCTAAACGCGATTTTTATCAGCGCGATGGTGATTACCACTACTATCTCCGGGTTTTTGAGGTGAAAAAACAACAAGATATTGCCCCCTTGGCTTATATCGAAGAGCAGGCCCGCAAAGTCATCCTGCGCAGCCGCCGCCAAGAACTGCTTCGCGACAAAATTGAAGCGATGTACGATTTGGAGTTGAGGCGGTTTAAAATCCAGACCTATTATTAGGGCACTTGTATCAAAAGAGGTTTATATGAAATATCTGCTTAGTATTTTGGCTTTCCTATCCCTGGCGGCAACTGCTTTTAGCCAGGCGCAAATCATAGATAAAGTGGTGGCCACCGTTGGTGGAGAACTAGTGCTGTTATCCGAAATTGAAGAGCAGCATGCATTGCTCGAAGCTCAGAGTGGTGTCCTGCCCAAGGATGCCCGCTGTAATATCATGGACCAACTCCTGTCTACCAAATTACTGCTCAACCAATCCAAATTGGATAGTATCGAGGTCGGTGCAGACGAAGTGGAAGCTCAGCTGGACGCCCGCATCGAGCGCATCCTTAGCTTTATGAACAATGATGTTTCCCAGTTTGAGGCCTACTATGGCCAAACCGTCAACGAAGTTAAGGAGCAGTTTCGCGAAGACCTCAAAAACCAGATACTGGTAGAGCGCATGCGGGCTCAGGTAATCACCAGCGTTAAGGTGACGCCTTCGGAAGTGAAGCAGTTTTTCAATTCCATCCCCCGGGATAGCCTGCCTTATTTTAACTCCGAAGTCGAAATAGGCGAAATCGTCGCCAAACCTAAAATCAATGCCGAAGAACGCCAGCGCGCTATCGAAAAACTAGAGGGTATCCGCCAGTCCATCCTGGATGGCAGTGCCGATTTTGCACAGATGGCTATGAAACATTCCAACGATGGATCTGCCCGTGCAGGTGGTGACTTGGGCTGGGCCCGCCGCGGCCGCTACGTCCCTGAATTTGAGGCGGCCGCTTTTAAGCTGGAAAAGGATGAAATCTCGCCAGTAGTAGAGTCCGAGTTTGGTTTTCACATTATCCAGATGCTGGAGCGCCGTGGCAACTCTATCAATCTGCGCCACATCCTTATCAAGCCGCAAATCACCGATGCCGACCTGGATGCCACCCGCGCCAAGCTCGATTCGGTGCGCTGGCTCATCCAGTCCGATTCGATCACTTTCTCGCAGGCCGTCAAGCTCTACTCCGACAAAGATGTACAAAGCTATAACAATGACGGGCGGATGGTCAACGCTGCAACGGGCAACACCTTCTTCGAAATCGGCGACCTCGAACCCGATGTCTATTTCACCATCGATACCATGAAGGTGGGGCATATTTCCGCCCCATTCGAGTTCCAGGACCAGATGGGCGAAACCTACTACCGCATTGTCATGTTGCAATCACGCACTGCTCCACACAAGGCTAATCTTGCGCAGGATTATTCCAAAATCCAACAGGCCGCCATTGAGTCTAAAAAGAACGAGTTTATCTCCACTTGGGTCAAACAAAAAGTGGAATCAACTTATATCTCTATTGATGATATCTACCGCAGCTGCCCCGTGCTGGACAAATGGCGGAAGGTAGATGTGCGGCCATAACAGGGCTCGAAAAAAAAAAGCCAGCTACCTCTTGACAGCTATGTCTTTTTTACTTACCTTTGGCTAGTGTTTTTAATATTGTAATTTTTTGATGTCGGAATATCAGGCGATTTTTTATCAAAATTCTTATCAACTCTATGTGGCAAAAATAAGATGTTAACCGTCTAAAATCTGGCATCTGAGCGGGGTGCGTTCCCCTATCCGAGTTTAGCCACCTCTTTTTGGTTCTTCCCTTAATCAGAATATCCACTAAAAGAAAAAAGCTACTCAAGGATGTTGCTGCTTTGATGCGCCGGCAGCGCCCGGCCTTTGATAGTTCACTTTTTTGGCATTTTTTCACATTCTTAATTTTTCTTTCTAATGAACATTTTTGTTGCTAAGCTCAATTTTGACACCGATAGCGACGGCCTCCGGGAAGCTTTCGAGGCCTTTGGCGAGGTGGAATCAGCTAAGGTTATCATGGATCACTTCACCGGCAAGTCAAAAGGTTTTGGCTTCGTGGAGATGCCTGATGACAATGAAGCCTACAACGCAATTGAACAACTGAACGAATCCGACCTCGACGGCAACACTATTGTTGTCAAGAAGGCTGAACCGCGCAAGCCTAAGACTGGCGGCGGCGGCGGCGGTTACGGCGGCGGCGGCGGCGGCGGCTACAACCGTGGCGGCAGCGGCGGCGGCGGCGGCGGCTACAGCCGTGGCGGCAGCGGCGGCGGCGGCGGCTAC
>CAYSPJ010000073.1:0-26200 GCA_964432875.1 uncultured Phaeodactylibacter sp.
GCCAACCCAAGATTTATGAATTCTGACTTGCTCTTTTTCCGCCTCGCTGCGTTGATCCCGCTTTTTGAATCAAAAAGCGGGACGCCGTAGCTTTGGCTATGCCTACGTTTTTCGCCTTGCGAGCCGAAAAAATAGCGGCGTCATATTTTCACAAATCCTGAGTTGGCAGACTATAACTCATAATTTTAATATCTTGGCCCCGTGTAAACGAACGAACCGATGGAAAGGATACTTTATGTGATTGCCTTGAGCCTGCTTACCTTGGGTGTAAAGGCTCAAGAATCCAAGCCTGCTTCTGCGCTTGTGATCGATCAAATCATGCAGGGGGAGCGCTTTGTGGGCTTCTTGCCTGAAGACGTGCGTTGGAGCCAAGACAGCCGCGCGGTTTTCTTTAGCTGGAACCCCGGCCAGGATACCTTGCGGCAGTTGTATAAAGTGTTGACCCAAGGGGGGCAGCCACCGCAGCCCGTGGGGTTGGAAGAAGAGCTGGCCATGTCGCGCCCTGGAGCTTACAGCCAGGATTTTTCCCGGATGGTTTACGAAAAATATGGCGACTTGTTTTTGTTGGATATCGCTAGCGGACAAGCCCGCCAAATCACCAATACTATTGGCCGGGAGTACAACCCTGCCTTTGCACAGGCTGATACCAAGATCGTCTATGCTTACGATAGCAACCTGTATGCTTGGGATATAAACAGTGGCACCATCGAACAGCTTACCGATTTGCGCAAGGGCAGCAAAAAGAAAGAAACAGCTCCCAACGCCCAGCAGCAGTGGCTGATTGAAGACCAGTTGGCGCTATTTGATGTGTTGAGATCTCGCAAAGCGGAGCAGGCGGCTCAAAACGCCAGACAAGAAGCCCGCAAGCCCAAGCGCCCTTTGGAGGTTTTCTATGGCAACAAACGCTTGTTCAATCTTCAAGCTAGCCCTGATTTGCGCTTCATCACTTTTACGATGCTGCCGGAAACAGAGAACAACAACACCCGCGTGCCCAATTACCTCACCGAATCGGGCTATACCGAAGAGCTATCTGCCCGCCCCAAGGTAGGCGGCGCGCAGGCTACCTATGAACTGGGCATCTACGACCGCCAGCGCGATACCTTTTATCTGCTCGCTTTGGCAGGCCTGGAAGGCATCCGTGCCAAGCCCGCCTTCCTCGCGGATTATCACCGCGACACTCTGCCCTTTAAGCTAGAATATGACAAGCCCAAGCCCGTCAGCATCGGCAGCCCATCCTTTTCGCCTGGCGGGCAGGCTGCCATCATCTTGCGCTCGCAGGACAATAAAGACCGTTGGGTCGCCAGCCTCGACCTGGCCCAAGGCACCCTGAAGCAACTGGACTGGCAGCACGACGAAGCCTGGATCGGCGGCCCTGGCATCAGCTTTAACAATATGGAGTGGATTGACGAGGAGCGCCTTTACTTCCAGTCAGAAGCCACTGGTTATTCCCATCTTTACGTGGCCAATATCAAGACTGGCCAGAAAAAGCAGCTCACTAGCGGAGATTTTGAGATACTCGCTGTGCAGCTCTCGCGCGACAAGCGCTGGTTCTATCTGAGCGCTAACGCGGAGGGGCCGCATGAGCAGCATTTCTATCGCCTGTCGGCTGCTGGCGGCAAACTGCAGCGCCTTACCAGCCTGCCCGGCCGGCATGAAGTCAGCTTGTCGCCTGATGAGCAGCTGCTGGCCGTGCGCTACTCTGCCAGCAACCAGCCCTGGGAGCTATACCTGATGGAAAACAAAGCCGGCGCGGAGATGCAGCGCCTGACCCGCTCCACTACGCCTGGTTTCGACGCTTATGCCTGGCGCGAGCCGGAAATCATCCGTTTCGAGGCCCGCGACGGAGCCAAAGTGCCTGCCCGTCTTTACCGCCCGGCAAACCCGCAGCCTGGCGGACCGGCAGTCATCTTCGTACATGGGGCAGGTTACCTCCAGAACGTCCACCGCTGGTGGAGCAGCTACTATCGGGAGTATATGTTCCACAATTTCCTGGCCGATCACGGCTACACCGTGCTCGATATTGATTTCCGCGCCAGCGCCGGCTATGGCCGTGATTGGCGCACCGCCATCTACCGCCACATGGGGGGTAAAGACCTGGATGATCAGGTGGACGGCGCCCGCTTCCTGGTGGAAAACTATGGCATCAGCCCGGATAAAATCGGCATTTACGGCGGCTCCTACGGCGGTTTCATTACGCTAATGGCCATGTTTACCCAGCCTGGCGTATTTAAAAGCGGCGCAGCGCTGCGCTCCGTGACGGATTGGGCACACTACAACCACGGCTATACTGCCAATATCCTGAACACTCCGGCCGAAGATAGCATTGCCTTTCGCCGCAGCTCGCCCATCTATTTCGCGGAAGGGCTGCAAGGGCAGTTGTTGATGCTGCACGGCATGGTGGACGTGAACGTTCAGTTTCAGGACGTGGTGCGCCTGTCGCAGCGCCTCATTGAGCTAGGCAAAGAGGGGTGGGAGCTGGCGGTTTTCCCTATGGAGGACCATGGCTTCGTGGAAGCCAGCAGTTGGGCCGACGAGTATAAGCGCATTTTTAAATTATTCCAGCAAACTTTGCAGGAGTGATGAATTTTGCGCTAAATTGAGCCGCACATTTGAATACCTAAACCAAATATATTGCCATGGGAATGCTCCAAGTAGTTGTCGGTCTGGTCTTTGTACTTTTATTGCTCAGCCTTCTGGCCACCACCATTATGGAATTGCTTGCTTCCTTGCTAATGCTGCGGGGGAAAAACCTGGAAAAGGCCCTGCGCAACATGCTGGCCTCTACCGGGCTGGATGTAAAAGCGCTGGAGGAGTTCAAAAACAACGCCCTGTACAAGCAGCTTTCCAGCAAGTATGGCAGCAAGCGCTATGCGCCCTCTTATATCAGCGATGAGGCCTTTCAGTCTATCCTCATGTCTATCATCCTCAAAGGCGAGGGCATTGACAAGCTGGAAGCGCGCATCGACGACCTACCGGATGAAGACCTGAAAAATGTGCTGAAGCAGTTTCTGCAGGAGTCCGACCACCAGCTCGACGTCTTCAAGGCTAAAATCAAAGGTTGGTACAGTGATGTGATGGACCGTGCCTCTGGCTGGTACAAGCGCTACACGCAGAAGATACTGGTGGGTGTAGGGCTGATGATCGCCATTGTATTCAACGCAGATACCCTGGCCATCTATGAGCGTTTGGAGTCCGACCCGGAAACTTTGCAAAAGGTGGTGGCCTTGGCAGAAGATTTTGCTGCAAAAGAAGACGCACTGCAATTGGATGAGGCGCGCGCGCCAGAATTCGAGCGTTCGCTGCATGATCTGCAAGACCTGATAGGTAACCAGATTGAGAGCATACGTTCTCCTTTGGGGCTGGGCTGGAAAAACATCGACATGGCAACGGTTACGGTTTACGATGTCCTAACCAAGCTATTGGGCTGGCTGGTCACCGCGCTGGCGATTTCCCTGGGGGCACCCTTCTGGTTCGACCTGTTGAACAAGCTGGTAAACATGCGCAACTCAGGTAATAAGCCTAGGGAATAGCAGGGGCTCTTGGCTCGCTGTCCATACAAATTGTCAAAGAACCTAATTTTTCAAGGCGGGCTAGCGTTACATTAGCGATGCGATAGGGCAGGGGAGGCAAGCATTTGCAAAACCCGCTTCTACTCATACCAAAAGATGGCCTAGATACTATGAGGATTGTACAAATCACCGACCTTCACGTCGGGCACCAAGATGAAGATACCTACGGCGTTGATGTCAGGGCCAATTTTCTGCAAATCCTGGAGGCTGCCCGTAAGCGGCATCCTGCTTATCTGGTTTTATCTGGCGATCTCTGCTACCGCGACGGCGATGCCGGGGTTTATCATTGGATCCGGCAGCACCTGGAGGATTTGGGCATACCCTATGAAATTATGTCGGGCAACCACGACGACCCCGTGCTCATGGCTCAGGCTTTTGACCGGGAGCAACTGCTCAAAAATAGAGAGCTGTACTTCGTCAAAGAATTGGGGGGGCGACCAGTAATTTTTCTGGATACGACTTCAGGGGTAGTCTCCCTGCCGCAGCAGGAATGGCTGCGCCGTCAGTTGCAGGCCCTGGAAGAAGAAGCTATCATTTTCATGCACCACCCGCCTATGGATGCCGGCGTGCCCTTTATGGATACGCGCTACGCTTTGCGCAATCAGGATGAGGTGCTGGCCATCCTTTCTGCCCATCCTTATGGAGTCAATGTGTTTTCCGGCCACTACCACGTGGAGAAGATTATCCGCCAGGGGAATGTGGTGGCGCACATCACACCTTCGTGTTTTTTCCAAATAGCCCAGCAGTCAGAAGAATTTCAGGTGGACCACTATCGCATCGCCTTCCGGGAAATTGACTGGGAAAATGGGGTGATCATGAATGCTGTGCACTATCTGGAGGGGAATCGTCAGCGGCCAGTTCTTGAATGAGGCGCTTCACTTTTTCCCTAGTCATCTCTGTCAATTCGGCAATCTCTTCTATCGGCATACCCTTTTTCCAAGCGCGAAGAACGATTGATCGCTCCTTCATTTCCAACATCTTCAAGCTTGCTGCTTCGGCTTTTGCCGTAGCCTCCGCTTTGGCTCTTTCAGATTCCGCTTTGGCTCTTTCAGATTCCGCTTTGGCTCTTTCAGATTCCGCTTTGGCTTTTTCAGATTCCGCTTTGGCTTTTTTGCGCTCTGCTTCCATTTCTTCGAGTATCTGCTTTTTTTCTTCGAGCATCTGCTTTTTTTCTTCGAGCATCTGCTTTTTTTCTTCGAGCATCTGCTCCTGGAGCTGCTGCTTCACCCGCTTGGTCACGGCCCGGGTGATTTTTTTTTCCATCTCGTGCAGAATAGTTTCGGTGACGCCCATAGCTTGACTTTTTTTGGTAAGTTGAGAAAATGTCTGGTCAAATTTATCATAAAGTTCGGGATTTTCAAAGCCGATGTAGTAATTGATGAAATCGGCCAGCACCCGGATATTGTCCTTAGGGACTTTCATGCCGAGCAAGCGCCGCAGCAGGCGCAGTTTGACCTCCAGGCGTTGCAGGTCTAGCCCCTTACCTTGCAAGCTCAGTTCCTCGCGGGCGGCTTGCAAGGCCAAGCCGAATATATTACCGTCGCGGTCCAGTTCTTCGACCTGGTAGTCTATCAAGGCAAACGTCGGGAAGCGGTATTCCAGTTCCGTGCCGAAGAAGGAATAGCTAAATTCGCGGTAGTGGTACTTGCGCCGCTTGTCGGTATAGAGCACGAGCACCGCTGGAGGGAGCCCGTAGTAATCGTAGATGCGATAGCTGACTTGATAAACGCGGCGCGCGAAATCCGCATCGGCGTAGCCCTGGGCTTCGAAGTAAAGGAGGAACCAGACTTCGCCCCCGCCCTCCTTGAGGTAGCCCTTGAAGAGCTTGTCGGCATGGCGCCGCTTCGATTCCGCCTCGGGCAGCAGCTTGTCTTTTTCCTGCTCCTGGGGCTCCAAGCCCCGGCTGAAGTCGATCTGGTGCGCATAGCTGGGGAAGAAATAGCTTACGAAGGGTTCAGCGCAGTCTTCGACGATGCTCTTCCACAGCAAGTCTTTGCTGATTTTCCGGTTAATGGAGTTGGCCATAGGCTGCGAGTTTTGAGGTGGTCAACAAAAAAGCTGTCAATGATATAGTCGCAGCAGTAGGACAAATTCCATAAACCTGAGGTGAAAAAATTGAAAGAATCTCCAAATTTACAGGAGTGACGAGGTGCAAAAATGCACTTTCCCTCAACCTTCCTGCGCTAAAAAAGGTAGCCGATTTTTATTAATGACGCCGATTTTTCTTACCTTCGCTCACGAGCTTGATCGGACACGGCCAAGCGGATTTCTCTAACAAAATAAAACTGAAATGCTGAAACACTTATGGTTATCGCTGGGCTTTGCCGCCCTGCTGGCCTCCTCCTGCGGCCCAACCGGGCCGGGCGCTGATGAAAGCAGCGCGGCACTGGAGCAAGACACCTTCCAGTACCTTACCGAAAAATTTGCCGACAAGAAGATCCTGCGCTATCAGACGCCGAGCTTTGAGCAGTTGAGCCTGCAGCAGAAGAAGCTGGTTTACTATCTGGTCCAAGCCGGCCTGAGCGGGCGCGATATCATCTACGATCAGAACTACCGCCACAACCTGGCTATCCGCCGGGCGCTCGACCAGGTCGTCGGTAACTACGATGGGCCGCGCGATGTGCCAGAGTGGCAGGAATTGCTGCTCTACGCGAAGAACGTCTGGTTTTCCAATGGCATCCACCACCACTATTCCAACGACAAGTTTAGCCCGGGCTTTTCGCAGGCCTACTTCGAAGGGCTGATGCAGTCCGTCGGGGCCAGCCTGAGCGCCGAAGCGCTGCGCGCCATCTTCGACCCCGCTTTCGATGCCCGTAAAATTGAGCAAAGCGCCGCCGACCTGGTCAAAAGCTCTGCCGTCAATTTTTACGCGCCGGATATCACTCAGGCGGAAGCCGAGGCTTTCTATGCCAAACGCAAAACAGAACTGGGCGACGACCGCCTCTCTTTGGGCATCAACTCTCGGCTGGTGCGCAACGAGAAAGGCCAATTGGAAGAAGCGGTTTGGAAAATTGACGGCTTATACGGTGAAGCCATTAAAGAGATTGTCGGCTGGCTGGAAAAAGCCGTCGGCGTAGCTGAAAACGAAGCACAGGCCAATGCTTTGAAGCTCCTCATCGAGTACTACCGCACTGGCGACTTGAAGACTTGGGACGACTACAACGTCGCCTGGGTGCAAGCTACCGAGGGCGATATTGACTACATCAATTCCTTCATCGAGGTCTATAACGACCCGCTGGGCATGAAGGGCTCTTACGAATCCATCGTCGAGATCACCGATTTCGACGCTTCGGCCCGCATGGCGAAGGTCTCACAAAACGCCCAATACTTCGAGGATAATTCGCCCATCATGGACCAGCATAAAAAGAAAGACGTCGTGGGCATCACTTACAAAGTGGTAGCCGTAGCGGGCGAGTCGGGCGATGCTTCGCCCACTACACCTATCGGGGTGAACCTGCCCAATGCTGATTGGATACGGGCGGAATACGGCTCCAAATCAGTGAGCCTGGGCAACATCATCGATGCCTACGACAAGGCCGATGGGCCGGGCTTGCTGCAAGAATTTGCTCACGATGAGGAGGAGATCGCCCGTGCTAAAGAATACGGCGGCCTTTCAGGCAAGATGCACACTGCCCTGCACGAAGTCATCGGCCATGCTTCCGGCCAGTTGGAGCCGGGCGTGGACCCCGCTGCTGCGCTCAAAAATTACGCCTCGCCGCTGGAAGAAGCACGTGCCGACCTGGTTTCCTTATACTACATCATGGACCCCAAGCTGGTGGAGCTTGGACTGATGCCTTCCCTCGAAGTGGGCAAAGCACAATATGATTCTTACCTGCGCAACGGCCTGATGCTGCAACTGCGCCGCATCGAGCCGGGCAAGACTATCCAGCAGGCCCACATGCGCAATCGGGCTTCGGTATCGCATTGGGTGCTGGAGAAAGGCTTGGCCGACGGTTCGGTCGAAATGCCCGTGCGCGATGGTAAAACCTACATCAAAATCAAGGACTACGACAAGCTGCGCGGCCATTTTGGCGAGCTGCTCCGCGAAGTGCAGCGCATCAAATCGCAGGGCGATTTCGAGGCCTGCAAAAACCTCATCGAAGGGTACGGCGTACAAGTCAACCCGGAAATCCATGCCGAAGTGCTGCGGCGTTCAGAAGCCCTGGGCATCCCGCCCTACGGTGGCTTCATCAACCCCCGCCTGCTGCCTGTTACGGATGCCAATGGGGAAATCACTGATATCAAGATCGAGTACCCAGCCGATTTCACCCAGCAGATGCTGGAGTACGGGCGGAATTATTCGTATTTGAAATAATGAACAAAGAGAGTGCCGGTCGATTTTGTAACTGAGCAGCTCAGGCGCAAAATTGACCGGCACAAAAAAAGGAAGGGAACGAAAACTGGGTCGTACTGGACCAAGTACGGACGATTGACAAACAGCGCATTTTCAAAACCTTGAGCAAATTATCCCATCAGGAAATCAAACAAATCAAGGCTGTAATCATAGAGGCATTTGTGGACTGAACCAAATCCGGACATCATGCGCAATTTATTTATCGCTGCTCTTTGCCTGTATCTTACCCAATCCTGCACTGGCCAGAGCGCCCCTCAGCCCCTTGAACTGAAAGCCGGGCTGGCCATCCGCTCCGATGCCCTCGTCAAGCCAGGGGTATATGAGTTGGATGGGGCCGATAGCCTGGACCTACCTGTAATCCTTATCGAGGGGGATGGCATTACCATCGATTTCAACGGGGCAGAGCTGCGCGGCTCCAGCGGCAAGCAATGGCCCGATGAGTACTACGGCCTGGCGGTGCTGGTGCGCAACAGCAAGGGCGTGACCATCCGCAACCTCAATGCCCGTGGCTATAAGGTGGCGCTGATGGCCGAAAACGTGGATAGCCTGACGATAGAGAACTGCGACTTCAGCTACAACTATCGCCAGCGCCTGCGCAGCATCCGCGAGCGCGAAGACTTCGCCGATTGGCTCAGCTATCACCAAAATGAAGAAGACGAGTGGCTGCGTTACGGCGCAGCGGTTTATCTCAAGCAATGCAGCCACGCTCTGGTGCGCGGGCTGGCCGTCACTGGCGGGCAGAACGGCTTGATGGTGACACAGTGCGATAGCAGCCTGTTTTATAACAACACCATCCACTTCAATTCCGGCATCGGCATCGGGCTGTACCGCTCCAGCCACAACCGGGTGATGCACAACCGCCTGGATTGGAACGTGCGCGGCTACAGCCATGGCTTTTACAGCCGCGGGCAAGATTCGGCCGGTATCCTTTGCTATGAGCAGAGCAGCAACAACATCTTCGCGTACAATTCCGCTACGCATTCCGGCGATGGCTTCTTCCTCTGGGCGGGCCAGTCGAGCATGAACAGCGGGGAAGGGGGCTGCAATGACAACCTGATTTTTGGCAATGACTTCTCCCAGGCGCCCACCAATGGCATTGAAGTGACGTTCAGCCGCAATCTGATACTAAATAACCGCCTGGAGGAGTGCCACTACGGCATCTGGGGAGGATACAGCTTTGAGAGCTTCATGGCGGGCAATACCATCCGGGGCTGCCAGTACGGCATCGCCATCGAGCATGGCCAGCAAAATGCCATCCGCTACAATTACTTCGAGCGCTGCGATGTCGGCGTCCAGCTCTGGGCGCGTGCTAGCCAGCCGGCCGATTGGGGCTATGCACAAGCCAAGGATGTCTCCAGCCGCGATTACGACATCCAGCGCAATGCCTTTTACCAGGTCGGCATCCCGCTAAAAATCGCTTCGACTACCAAAGTGGCGGTTAATGACGACAACCTCTTTTACAGTTTTGAAAAACTGCTGCAGGCCGAGCGGCCCAACGAGCAGTTCTACCTGGTCAAAAACGACCTCTACCAGGCAGATAAATTCGGCGATGCTGCCCAGGCAAAAGAAATGAACCGCATCCTCCCGCCACCTACCGCCGCCGAACTGGGAAAGTGGCCAGCCTTGACGGCGGGCGCGGCCCCCATCGCCCAACTCACCCCATCGCCCTTGCCAGATGGCATGGAAGCCATGCTCCCGGAAGAGCACCCGCGCGGCCGCAAATTCATCCTGGTGGATGAGTGGGGCCCCTACGATTTCCGCCGCCCTTCCATCTGGTTGCGCGATATCCAAGACAGCCTCTACACCTTCCTGGTGCTTGGCCCTACTGGCAATTGGCGGCTGGATAGTGGCCAGGGCTTTGCTAGCTTGAGCCTCAAAACTGGCTCTTTCCCCGCTACCATTACTGCCGTGCGCCAGCCTGGAGCGGAGGAGCTGCGCCTCGAGCTGTCCTTTATCGGCGAAGGAGCAGTCAGCCAGTTTGGCGAAAGCATCCCGCGCGGCACGCAGGTGCCTTTCCGTTTTTACCGTTACGAAAAAACGCTGGACTGGGAGGTGCGCTTCTACAACTACGATGAGCGTACCGATCCACTAACCAATTACGAGGCCTTCCGCACATTGAAAATGCAGCCGGCAGTGGCCTCCAAGTCGGTAAGCGATCTGGCGTTCGCCTGGTGGGGCGCGCCTACGCCCGGCGTCCAGCCCGACCGCTTTGCTACTTTTTCCGCTTCAAATTTCGAGATGGCGCCGGGCCGCTATAAAATCACCATGACTAGCGACGATGGCCTGCGCCTCTATCTCGACGGGCGGCTCATCATTGACCGCTGGAGCATCCACGAGCCAGAAACGGACGAAGTGGTTGTCGAACTGGCCGGCCGCCATCATCTGGAGGCCGAGCACTTTGATGCGGGCGGTTTTGCGGCTTTGTCATTCCGGATTGAGCCGGTTAGGGGGGAATAGCGGAGGTATCAGAGGTCGTTAACGCCTTCTTGTGGTATACTACACTAATCTTGATTCTTGCAGATTACTGCAAAAAACGAAGCCACGCCTTGAGTATAGGGGTGTGCCCTCGTGGTTTTTGCAAAAAAGTGCAAAAAAGTGCGTTTTTTATTTGCGTTTTTTGGAAAAAGCAGTATCTATGTTCGTGGTAATGATGGCATGCACTGCCGTAAATGGTGCCAGCAGCTTTGAAAGCAGATTTATTTTCCCCTTCCCCAAAACAGCCAGGATACACCTAAGCCTGAAAAGGCAAAGTAATTATCTGTTTTATTTCATAACTATTTAAACGAGAGCGATGAAGGATTTCTACAGAACCAAATCCAGGCAGCTATTGCTGCTTGCTGTACTGTCCATGATGTCGGTCGGCGCTTATGCTCAGAAGAGGATAAGCGGCCAGGTGACCGATGCCATCAACGGCATGCCCCTGATTGGGGCTACGGTGCAAAATGTGGCAACTTCCACCGGGACCGTTACTGATCTGGACGGCAATTATTCCATCGAAGCGCCAGCAGGTGCACGGCTGAAATTTTCTTACGTCGGCTATCAGGATGTCGAAAAGGTAGTTGGCGAAGAGGCAGTGATCAATGTAGCGATGGAAGTGACTGGGCAGCAGCTCGGTGAGGTAGTCGTTACGGCATTTGGCATGCAGCGCGACAAAAAGGCATTGACTTATGCGGTGCAGACGCTTAAGGCGACTGAAATCGTGGAGTCTCAGCAGCCTAACCTCGTTAATGCCCTGCAAGGGAAGATGGCTGGGGTGATGGTCAACAATTCCGGCGGTGCACCTGGTGCTTCTTCGGTAATTATGATCCGGGGCGGCACTTCCTTAAGCGGCAACAACCAGCCGCTCTTTGTGGTAGATGGCATCCCCATCGATAACAGCACCCCCGTCGGCGGCGGGGTAGGCTTGAGCGCTCAAAACACGGTCAATAGTAACCGGGGCATTGACATCAACCCGGAGGACATCGAGTCCATCACGGTGCTGAAAGGCCCGGCTGCAGCGGTATTGTACGGCTTGCGTGCCTCCGAGGGTGCGGTGATTATCACCACCAAGCGTGGGGAGGCCGGCACTTTTAGGGTCAATTACAGCAACTCTTTTTCCCGCGATGTGGTCAACAAGCTCCCCGAATTTCAGATGCGCTACAAACAAGGCGTCGAAGGGGTATTTAACCCGGATGCCCGCATTTCCTGGGGCCCTGAATTCGGCGCCAACGAAGAGGTCTTTGATAATATGGGTAACTTCTTTGTGCCGGCTAATACGCAACGGCATGACTTTTCCGTCTCAGGGGGCAGCGAGCGCTCGACCTTCTTCTTGTCAGTGGGCCGCTTCGACCAGAATGGCGTTATTGAAACAACGGGCTTTGAGCGGACTTCTTTCCGCCTGGCTGCTGATACCAAGATAAGCGACAAGCTCCGTTTCGGGGCCTCTGCCAATTACATTAATTCTCAGAACCGCTCTACGCTGCAAGGTTCCGGGATCGCCGAGACTAACGTCATCGGTGCAACGGGCGGCGGCGGCGGCGGCACTATCCGCGGCCTATACAATTGGCCCCTTAATGACGATGCCCGCAACTACCGCAATCCAGATGGCTCCCAGCGCACTATCCTGGGCGTGGCTACTGATGCCGCTTTCATCGACAACCCGTACTGGAGCATCTACAATAACCCCAACACCAGTAATGTGAACCGGATGATTGCTACGGCCAATGTTAGCTACGATCCGTTCAGCTTTTTGAATGTCACCTATCGGGTCGGCACCGATTTATTCAATGAAGAGTTCACCTCCATCCGTGGTGCGGGTACCGTAATTGGTGGAGAAGAGCGCGGGGCCATTACGGAAGCAGACCGGTTTAACCAGATTACTACTTCGACCTTGGTCGCTACGGCCTCAAAAACTTTCGCTAATAACATCAACACCAGCCTGGCCGTGGGGCATAATGTGGAAGCAGCGCGCAGCACTTCCGTATCCTGGTATGGGCGCAACTTTATCGTGCCCACCTTTGCCAGCATCAATAATGTAAGTCAAAACGAGCGCGTAGTCACCCAAGGCGGCTCGCAGCGCAGGATTATCGGTGCTTTTGCAGATTTTAATGCCGACTGGAAGTCTATTATCTTCCTGAACATCCGCGGCCGCAACGACTGGTCTTCTACGCTTCCCGTCAACAACCGTTCCTTTTTCTATCCCTCTTTCAGCGCGGGTATCATCGTGACCGACTTGCTTAATGAAATCGGGCTGACTCAGGGCGAAAGCGGATTCTTGCCTTATGCTAAAATCCGCGGCTCCTGGACGCGAGTGGGCAAAGATGCCCCGCCGCACATCCTCGGCAATACGTATTTCAACACGACCAACTCTTTTACAGCTAATCCACGCGGCTTTATCGCCAATGTTTTTGCTTTTGGTGCCCCGGCCCTGCGGCCCGAGTTTACCAATGCTTTTGAAACGGGGGTTGATCTGCGCTTGTTCCGCGGCAAAGTCGGTTTGGATTTCACCTACTATAAGATGAGCACCGACGATCAGATCCTCTTCACCCGCGTACCGCCTTCGGCTAGTTCCTTCATCTCCTACCTCAACGGCGGCCGTATCGACAACGAAGGCTTCGAGCTGATGGTCAATGCTACGCCGGTAAAGAAGGCCAATTTCCTCTGGGCTCTGGATTTCAACCTATCCAGAAACACTTCTATCGTAGTGGATTTGCCCGGCACACTCGATCGGGTCGAGCAATCAGACGCCTCGGTGGATGGCTTTACCGCACAAGGCGCAGGCTTTCTAGGGGAATCCCTCTTTGGCATCAATGGCGACGTGTGGAAGCGCAACGAACAGGGCGAATTGCTGCTCAATAATGCGGGTTACCCGCAGGTAAGCCCCATCAAGGAGATTATCGGCGACCGGAACCCTGATTATCTGATTGGCATCACCAATACCTTCCAGCTTAAAAACTTCAGCTTCTCCTTCTTGTGGGACATCCGCCTCGGCGGGGATATTTACAACGCCACCGAAAGCGCTCTGGTGCGCAGCGGCTTGAGCACCCAGACCCTCGATCGGGGGACGACCATGGTATTTGACGGCATCATCGAATCTACTGGCGAGCGCAATACCCAATCCGTCGTGCTTGATCAGAACTACTATCAGGTCATCCACCGGGGTAATGGGCCGCTCTTCGTAGAAGATGGTACCTGGTACCGACTGCGCTACGCTACCCTGTCCTATCGTGTGCCCAAGGCGCTACTAAGCCGGGTGCGCGTCAATGGGCTAGAGGTATATGCCACGGGCCGCAACCTCATCCTGTTGACCAACTACTCCGGCGTGGATCCCGAGGTCAGCTCGGGCGGTGCCGGTGTAGGCGGCACGGGCTCGATGGGCATGGATAACCTCGGCGTACCAGCCACCCGCGGTTTTGATCTGGGCTTGCGCTTGAACTTTTAATGACCATTTAAACAAAAACAACCATGAAATACTTAGCATATTTATTCCTGGCTGTGGCGCTTCTGGCTACGAGTTCGTGCGAAGACTTCCTCGATGTCAATGCCGATCCGAACAACCCGCAGTACATCCCGGTTGAAAGCCGCCTCATCGGTGCCATCACCATGAGTAACGGGGCCTCTATGTGGCGCGGCGCCCGCGAGATCGCTGCAGTCTGCCAATATGCCGCTGCAGGTACTGCTTCGTCTGGAGCGGAGACTTGGCGCTTTACAGCCAGCAACTTCTTCTGGCAAAACGCTTACACCTGGGCTATCCCCAACTGCGTGGATCTGGTGGTGCAGGGGCAAGCCGAAAACTCGCCTCACTTTGCTGGTGCCGGCCGCACATTGGAAGCCTTGAATTTCGGGATGCTCACGGATCAATATGGCCGCATCCCGGTCAGAGAGGCCTACGACGGGATCACTACGGCCCGGCTCACTCCCGCATTTGACGAGCAGGAGGATGTATATAATCAAATTATCCAAAAGCTAGATGAGGCCATCGCTTTTTTCAATAACCCCAACAATGAAAAAGGCTTGAACCTGGCCAATGGCGATATCATGTACCAGGGTGATGTGGACAAGTGGCGCCGCTTTGCTTACGCGCTGAAAGCCCGCTACCTCAACCATCTTTCGAAGAAGAAAGCTTACAACGCCCAAGCCGTACTCGATGCTTGCGCCAATGCTTTTAACGCTGATGGCATGGATGCGGAATTCCCCTATCTGGAAGGGGCCACGGCTACTGATGCCAACCCCTGGAGCAACCAGGGCTACGGCGGGTTTACCAGCCCGACTGCGCCTCGTTACTTTTCTTTCACCCAATTTTTCGTGGATTTGATGCAGAAGGCACCCGTGACCAATAGTCCGGTGGAAGACCCCCGCATCGGCATTATCATGAACCCGGCACCTTCCGACGGCCAGTTCCGGGGTTTGATCCCTGGCGAGGGTGTACCCGGGGGCATCGCCACCAATGGCGACAACTATGGCCGGGTAACGGGAGGCTTTTACAGCCGGCCTACTTCACCCTTCCCTTTCATCACGTATTCGGAAGTGAAATTTATCGAAGCCGAAGCCCGGCTACGCTCTGGCGATAAAACGGGCGCACTGGCGGCTTATCAGGAAGGTATCCGTGCCAACATGCGCAAGCTGGGGGTCGAACCGGCCGCTATCGATGCATTTTGGAATGCCATCGTCGCTGAAGGTGTTCAGCAGCACTTTGACAACTTGACCACGGGGCTGAGCCACATTATGCGCCAAAAATACATCACTCAGGTCTTTAACCCCGAAACTTGGGTAGACCTGCGGCGTATGGACTACAGCCAGGATATCTACGGCCCTTCACTCAACCGCCCCATCAACCTCAACCCGCTCTTCGGCCCGGGAGAATGGATCCGCGGCATGATTTACGAAGGAAACGAAGAAGTGCGCAACGGAGCTAATGTGGGCGACAATACGCCCGCCCTGCGCCTGAAAACGCCACTCTGGTGGGATACAGTGGATTAGATATGAATGATTAGCTATGGCTTTAGCGGCCGGGCTGCCTCAGGCAGCCCGGCCGCTTTGCATTTCAGCTTGGCACTCCTAC
Source organism: uncultured Phaeodactylibacter sp. (assembly GCA_964432875.1). Taxonomy (GTDB): domain Bacteria; phylum Bacteroidota; class Bacteroidia; order Chitinophagales; family Saprospiraceae; genus JACJYE01. The sequence goes on from CAYSPJ010000073.1 coordinate 15,464, forward strand.
TTCAACCCTTCAGCCTAGCGGTGTTAGAGCCCCGCACTGATGAGGAAGGTAGCGGCAAAAGCTACAATAGCATATAACTCAGGAAATACGGCGAGCACCATAGTACGCCCAAAAACGTCATAGCCTGAACCAATGCCAGCGATGCCGTTGGCGCATACGCGGCCCTGTTGCATGGCGGAGATTAAGCCCACCAAGCCCAGAGCGAAGCCCGCTGCCAGGATGGCCATCCCCTGCATGATGGTGATGTCGGGGGTCATCACGCCGGAAGTGTTAATGATGAAAAAACCGGCGAAGCCGTAAAGGCCCTGAGTGCCGGGTAGCGCGCTGAGCAGCATGTAGCTGCCGAAGGCGCTGTCGTTCTTTTTTAAAGCGCCGATGGTGGCGTTGCCGCCAATCGATACGCCGATGGCGCTGCCTACGCCTGCCAGCCCTACCATGAGGCCCAATCCGATATAAGCGAGAATTACTGCGGTACCCATTTAATCTGTGTTTTTGTTGTGTGCTGTTTTTTGCCGGGGAGCAAAGGGCGTATAGGCCTTGCCGCCGCCCTCGAAGCCGGCATTTTTATAAAATTCTACAAATGTCAAACGCATAGGGTGGACAAAAGAGCCCAGCGCGGAAATCAGGAGGTTGGCGCTATGCCCAATGACCAGGAAAATGACAAAAATAATCGGCCCGATGACTGGTGCCACCCCTTTGATCTGGAGGGCGATATCATTGACGACGAAGCCCAGGATAGCGCTGGAGATACCCAGCGCAAACAGGCGGATGTAGCTCAGCAGATCGCCGAAAATGCCAGTGATGCCGTACAAATCCCACAAGCCTTTACCCAAACGGGCCAGGATATTGGCTTTGGGGTCGCTGAATAATACAATCATAGCGACCCCTAGCCAAGCCGTATAAGTAGATATGCTGCCAACCAGTTCAAGCAGCGCCAGGTCGAGTATGCTCAGCAAGAGTACAATCCAACCAAAGGTAGGTACGGCATAAGCAAAGCCATATTGTTTGATGCGGTTGGCCGCCTGTACGCCCAGCCCGAATAAAATTTGTACCAGCCCTAAAATGAGAGCAAAGTTAAAAGCCTGGTCGCTGTCGATCATGAAGTTGCGGATACCCCCCAGCCAGGCATATTGCTCCTGGAGCAGATTGATGCCAAAAAAGGTGCCGGTAAAGGCGCCCATCAGGATAGTGGCAATTCCGAGGAATTGCGCCAGGGTGATAATCGGCTTCCACTCAGCGCTCGCTTTTCTTTTGTAGAGGCTGGCGCCCAGCAGCACTGCCAAGCCATAGCCCGCATCGCCCAGGCAAAAGCCGAAGAAGAGCATGAAGAAAGGCGCGAAAAAAGGCGTGAGGTCTAATTCCTGGTAGGATGGCAGGGCAAATAGTTTCCCAATCGGCTCGAAAAGGCGCGAGAAACGGTTGTTTTCCAGCAAGACCGGCGGCTTGTCTTCGGGCACGGGCATGGCGCTGAGATACACCACCTTGGCCTTGTCGAGGCGGGCTTTCAGGGCCGCTTCCTGGGGTTTGGGGATAAAGCCCTCCAAAACCATCACGGCTTCATCGGCTTCCCTGGCCGTATGGGTCAAAACGCTTTCCCAATCGGATGTTTCGCGCAAGCGATCCAGGCTTGAATTCAATAAGGGGATAGCGCTTGCCGCATAGCTATCCAGTTCGCCGGTGGCTTCCTCCAGCCGTGCTTGGGCTTCGGCCATGGCGGCTCGTAAGCCAGCAGGGCTTTGCTCTGGCCAGAATACTTCTTCGGCCTCTAGCTCGGGTGTCTCTGAACTGCGGTGTACGACGGCAAAATAAGCGGATGGCCCCGAGGTATTGACAACAAAAAGGTAGTGCTGTTTTTCCCATTCGGGATTATACTGGCGAGCGGGGCAGGTGAAAAGGCGTACCCTCCAGCCAGCTTGCTCGAGTAGCCGCAGGGTTTCAAGGGAAAAATCTCCCCAGGGGGCGAGTTCTTCCAACTGCCGGTTTTGCGCTTTTATCAGTTGTCCGGTATCCTCGATCTGGTCTTCCAATGCCGCAATACGCCGACAGAGCTCCAGTCCGTCAATATCGAGTTCCTGCTCAGTCGCCTTTGCTTCGACGCCCCGTTTTTCAAGCAAGCGGATAACTCTTTCGAGTTCCTCTTTTTTCCATTTCAGCTCATTGAGCGTCTCGTTGTCGGCGGTGCTTTTCCGTTCGCGCACGTGTAGGATGCCCAGGCGGCGCAGTTCTTCGAGGAACCCGGCATAGTCATCGCGATGGGCCAGAAAAGCATATTTGCGCATTGGGACAATCATAAGCACTTATTTTCTTGCTGCCGCCTGCCGCTTTTTGACAATCTTCTGGGCGGCTTTGGACAGGTTTTCTTCGTCTTCTAAAAAACGTTTGATTTTCAGGATAGCTTCTTCATATCCGGGTATCTGTACCTTTTCGTACAGGTTCACCTTCTGAGTCGTTTTTTTGCGGGCGTGCTCCAGGAGCTGTAGCTTGCGTAGGAACAACTGTTTTTCGATGGCGATTTCCGCCAGTTCCTTCAGGATAGCCATGCCATCGGGATACCAGTGAGGTTGGCTAAAGAGGCTATAAGGCCGGGCTTCAAAATCGATGTTTTCCAATAAAGGTACACGGATGCCAGCGATTTTTTGGGTTTTGATGGCCACTTTCTTGATCTGTAGCAGCGTGGGGTCAAATTCCTCCCACAGGCGTGCCATGCGCTGGTAGTCTGCCATACGGCGCGTCAAGGCCTGTTCGCGCCCGGCAGCTTCATCTTTGGCTTTTTTGACCTCGGTGCGCAGAGCAGCTTCCTTGTTTTTTAGCGTGGGCAAGGCCCGCTGGCGAATGTCGAGTTGCCGGTTGAGCTCCTGCAGGGATGTTCGATTATATTGAAATTTTATTGCCATGCTACTTTAGCTTTTGGGCCAGTATTGGTCAACAAAATCTTTACGGATGGCCACTTCTTCCCGCGAGAAGTGCAGGGCGAAAAGATCCCAGGCTACGTCGAGCATTTCTTCGATATCAATATTGACGTCGATGGCCAACAAGCGCTCGGAATAAGCGCGGGAAAACTCCAGGGTGCGCTCGTCGTAGTCGGTCAGGTCAAAGCCGTTTTCAAGCTTGGTGCGAGCATTGGCGGCATCGGCGTAGAGGCGCACCGCAGCATTCATCACCTGTGGGTGGTCATCGCGGGTTTTCTTGCCGATAACCAGTTGTTTGAGGCGCGATAAGCTGCGGAAGGGGTCCACGATTACCTTGCCTATTTCCGTATCGCGGCGGAGGAAGAGCTGCCCTTCCGTAATATAGCCAGTATTGTCGGGGATGGCATGGGTAATATCCCCACCCGACAAGGTCGTTACGGCAATGATGGTAATCGAGCCGCCATGGTCAAATTGCACGGCTTTCTCATAGAGGCGCGCCAGGTCGCTATAGAGCGAACCGGGCATGCTATCTTTAGAGGGGATTTGGTCCATGCGGTTTGATACGATACTCAGGGCATCAGCATAGAGCGTCATATCCGTCAGCAGCACCAGCACCCTCTCCTGCTTGTCCACCGCAAAATATTCGGCCGCAGTCAGGGCCATATCCGGTACCAGCAGGCGTTCTACCGGCGGGTTCTCGGTGGTATTGACGAAGCTGACGATCCGGTGTAATGCGCCAGCATTCTCAAAAGTCTGTTTGAAAAAGAGGTAATCATCATTGGTCAGGCCCATGCCGCCCAAAATGATTTTATCGGCTTTGCCGCGCAGGGCTACCATGGCCATGACCTGGTTGTAGGGTTGGTCGGGGTCGGCAAAGAAGGGGATTTTTTGGCCAGTCACCAGAGTGTTATTCAGGTCGATGCCGGCGATGCCGGTAGTGATCAGCTCCGAGGGCTGCATGCGCCGGACGGGGTTGACGGAAGGCCCGCCGATTTCGCGTTCTTCGCCCTCTACCTCTGGCCCGCCATCGATGGGGTTGCCATAAGCATCGAAGAAGCGCCCAGCCAGCGCATCGCTCACTTTCAGCGTGGGCGGTTTGCCAAAAAAAGCGACTTCGGCATTAGTCGGGATGCCTTCCGTGCCGGCAAAAACCTGCAGGGTCACTTCATTATCCATGATTTTAACCACCTGTGCCAGGCGGCCGTGCACCAAGGCCAGTTCTTCATAGCCAATACCCGTAGCGTTTACCGTACAGGTAGCCTTGGTGAGTTGTTCGATTTTGGTATAAATGCGTTGGAATGCTTGGGTTTCCATCAGGCTGTTTTTCGTTCTGAGATAATTTCTTCCAGGCCGCTCTCAAACTCCTTGAATTTTTCCGATTCAAATTCCGAGTAGTTCATCTGGCGAAACTGGTTGATGATGCGCTTGAAATAAGGGTTGACTTCCTCATAGGAATCAAAGTCAAAATTGGTGCCGCAGATATCCAGGATAACGTTGAGCATGTAATGTTGCCGTTTGAGCGGGGTACGGGCATCTATGGGGTCGAAAGCATCTTGTTGGAGTAGTACCGCATCGGCTACTTCAGAGCGCCAGTAGATGAGATGTGTATCCAGGGTTACACCATCGTCGCCCAGGATGTTGATTTGCTCCGCCGCTTCTTTGCCCCGGCGCAGGATGTTTTTCAAGCGCTCCACCTTGTCCACCCAATCGGGGGCGATTTGCTCGTTTAGCGTTTGCTGCAGCTCCGGGTATTCCAGGTATTTGGAATAGCTGTCGATGGGGTCAATGGCCGGGTAGCGCTTACTGTCGGCGCGCTGTTGCGACAAAGCGTAGAAACAGCGGGCTGCTTTGCGGGTGGCCTCCGTCACCGGCTCTTTGAGGTTGCCGCCGGCGGGTGATACCGTGCCGATGAAAGTAATCGAACCGGTTTTGCCATTATTGAGGTTGACGATGCCAGCGCGGGCATAAAAGCTGGAGATGATCGCCGATAAGTCCATTGGGAAGGCATCAGGGCCGGGCAATTCCTCCAGGCGGTTCGACATTTCCCGTAATGCCTGTGCCCAGCGAGAAGTTGAATCGGCAAGCATGAGCACTTTCAGCCCCATGGCGCGGTAATATTCGGCAATGGTCATGGCGGTATAAACCGAAGCCTCGCGCGCTGCGACGGGCATATTAGAAGTGTTGGCAATGATGACGGTGCGCTCCATGAGCTTGCGCCCGGTCCAGGGGTCTTCCAGCGTGGGGAATTCTTTAAATAGTTCCACGACTTCATTGGCGCGTTCTCCACAGGCGGCAATGACGACGATGTCGGCTTCTGCTTGCTTGGAGATGGCGTGTTGCATCACCGTTTTGCCGCTCCCAAAAGGGCCGGGGATAAACCCAGTGCCGCCTTCCACGATCGGGTTGAGGGTATCCATCGTACGCACGCCGGTTTCCAACAGCCGATAGGGGCGGGGCTTGTCGCGATAAGCGCGCACCGTCTGCTTGATCGGCCACTTTTGTGCCATACTGACTTCTATCTCCTTGCCGTCGCTGGCGGTCAATACAGCAATCGTATCATCAACGCGATAACTGCCGGCTTTGGCCAAGGATTTCAGGCGGTATTTACCTTCCAGGCTAAAGGGGACCATGATGCGGTGATCAACGGCATTTTCCTTGACCAGGCCCAGCCAATCGCCGGCGATCAGGTCGGTACCGCTTTCGGCAGTGGGTTCAAAGTCCCATGCTTTTTCTCGGTCCAGCGCATCGGTATATTCCCCGCGCTGGAGGAAAATGCCCGACATGGTATTCAAGTCGTGCATCAGGCCATCGTAGTTGCGCGAGAGGATGCCAGGGCCGAGCGTAGCTTCCAGCATGTGGCTTTGAAATTCGACTTCGGCGCCGATCTTCAGCCCCCTGGTGCTTTCAAAGACCTGGACGAACGCCTTCCCATCTTGCACTTTTATCAGCTCGGCCATCAAAGCGTCGCCATCATGCATCACATAACATACTTCGTTTTGGGATACCGGCCCTTCGTATTTCACGATGACCAGGTTGGCGATGATGCCGACGACTTTTCCAGTAGATTTAGCGGGAGATTTGCTCATGATACAGAAAACTCCTTTGGAAATTCAAAGCTTTGTTCGAGTTGTTGCACCAAACGGCTAAAAGCCTGTTGCCCGCCATCAGCGCTCAGCGCAGCCCAGCGTTCCAGGATAGACAATTTGAGCATATAACCCAACAAGACTTCGATGGTAAAATAATTAAATGTATTCAATTCGTCAATGTAATTCCAGCGCAGGATATCCACCTCTTCTTCGCGTTCCAGGAGGTCTGGGTCTTCTTCCAGCACCAGCAGCCGTTGGATGAAGGGGTATTCACCAGATAGGCCGAAATCCCGGGCATTGCTGCTGCGAGCCGCTTCCGAGAGGCGATACTCACCAATAAGCTGCCCCTCGGTGCTGAGGTGGTGGCGGCGAGCCGACAAGGCTGCTTTGAGGTTGTGCAGGTCGCGCTCAAAGGAAAACCACTCTTGTAGAAAGCCTTTTGATTGCTGCAGCACGTAGTCAAAGTACAATTTTGTGAGCTGGTTTTCCCAACTCATACCCGGCAAGAGGGTCGCATCTTGTTGAAAAGCCTGGATAAACTCTAGCATATAAGGCGGCAAGCCTTCCAATTCGCGCAGAGCAGCCTCAATTTGTTCCCGCTGGAAAAGCCCCTGCTCATCCCATTGGAAATCATCTTTGCGCAACAAGCCCAGCAGGTTGCGGTTGTCGGCCGGCAAAAATAAGTAGCGCAGCTGTGCAAAATCGGTGGGGTGGAGGTGGTATTCGAGCTCTTCCCGAAAAGCCAAGCTGGAAAAAGGCGGCTTAACCTGCTCAAAAAGCAACGTGGGCAAGCCCGAAACGAGATAATAATAAGCTCTTTTTTCCATGTGCATCAAGCTTCCTTTTCGTTTTCTTCATAAAGGAGCTTCATCGCCAGGGGGCGCAGATAGAGGCGGAAGAAGTGCTCGAAGTCTTCTGGTGTAAAGGAGACCAGGTAGCGCCCGTCAGCCGGGCCGATGCGGAAACCTTGCTTCAGGCGGCCGTCGAACTTAATATCTACCCCTTCCTTTAGTAGTGCTTTCACGCTGCCCTCAAAGCGCTTTTGGAAATCCTCCTGCTCTTTTTGCGGCAGCAGCAGGGCCAGCCCGGCCTGGCTGTCATTGGTGTTCCAGTTTTTAATAGCAGATTCGATAATGCGTTGCAGGAAAGCCTTATCATTGAAAGCTTCGCGCAGCGGCTCGTTCAGCAGCCGGGTCTGGATCAGCTGTGCGGTTTCCTGTTTTAGGCCGCTCAAGGCCTGCCGGGCGGAGAGCTGAAGCTCTGAGTTCAGGTTTTGGCGAAGTTCTTCGGCATCCTCCTTTGCTTTTGCGCGGCTATTTTCCGCTTCGCGCCGCGCCTCGGCCAGGAGGTGTTCGGCTTTTTGCTGGGCCTCGGCCAGGATGGCTTCCGCCTCTTTGCGCGCTCGTGCTACGCCTTCTGCGTATATTTTGTTGGTCAGCTCTTGCAGTTTTGCTTCCATATCATATTTCTTCTTTGCGAAAATCATCCGGGCATCCCGAATTGCGGCCAAAAGATAGGCCTTGTCAGCGAGAAAAATGAATGCTATTTAGCAAAATTATTGGTGATTATTGTCATTCTTTAGTTAATTGCGCCATTATTAAACCATTAGGCGTTTTTTTGACGCTGGTTGGGCGTGGCCTAAATGGCCGGCCATGGATTGTTCAAAGCCTATTTTCACCAGATTTGTACTAAAAAGAGCGAGAATATGATAAAAGTAGCGATTATTGGCAGTGGGGCTATGGGGATGGGGATTGGCCAGGTTGCGGCTATGGCTGGCCATGAGGTTGTCCTATACGATAATAACCCCGATGCTTTGGGCCGGGCCCAGGCTGGCTTAGAGGGGATCATGAGGCGGCTGTCCGAAAAAGGTAAAATAGATGCTGGTGCGGCCGGTGATGTACTGCGGCGCATCGATTACGCCGATCAGCTGTATGCCTGCCAGGGTGCAGGTTTAGTCATCGAAGCCATCATCGAAGATTTGGCGATCAAGAAAGATGCCTTTGAACGGGTAGAGGACTTGGTGCCTGCGCAGTGCATCCTCGCTACCAATACTTCCTCGCTGGCGGTTACGGCAATCGCTTCCGCCTGTAAAAATCCTTCCCGCGTACTGGGCATCCACTTTTTCAACCCGGCACCTTTGATGAAGCTGGTAGAGATCATCCCCGCGATTCAGACCAGCCCAGAGGTGCTGGCGCAATCGCATCGCCTCATCAGAAGCTGGGGGAAGACCGTCGTGCAAGCCAAAGACACCCCCGGGTTTATCGTCAACCGGGTAGCGCGCCCTTTCTATGGAGAAGCGCTGCGCATCTTGGAAGAGGGGCTGGCCGATGCTGCTACTATTGATTGGGCAATGACGGAAATCGGAGGCTTCCGCATGGGGCCTTTCGCTTTGATGGACTACATCGGGCACGATGTGAATTATGCCGTCACTCAATCGGTCTTTGAATCTTTCTTTTACGACCCCCGCTATCGGCCTGCTTTCACTCAAAAACGCCTGGTGGAAGCTGGGTTTCTGGGGCGCAAGACTGGCCGTGGTTTCTACGATTACCAAGAAGGGGGGGGGGCTAAGCCTGAGCCGCACCAGGATGAGGCCCTGGGGCGTCAGATCGCCTGGCGCATTACCGTCATGCTCATCAACGAAGCTGCTGACGCATGCTACCTCCATATCGCCTCCCGCGAGGATATAGACCTGGCGATGACGCAGGGTGTCAATTACCCGAAAGGGCTGCTGCGATGGGCTGATGAAGCTGGCATTCCGCACTGTGTAGATACGCTCGATGCTCTATACGACGAATATCGCGAAGATCGCTACCGCTGTAGCCCGCTTTTGCGCAAGATGGCCCGGGAAGGGCGGGGGTTTTATGGATAAGAGTAGGGTAGGGGGCATAGGAGATTGGCTTTACGCCCTATCGATAGGAAAAGGCAGCAGCAGGCTGCTGTCACCATAACTGAGGAAGCGAAAGTTATTGTCTAGCGCATAATGATAGATGCGCCGCCAATCATCGCCGACCATGGCCGCGATGATGAGCAGTAAGGTGCTGCGCGGCTGGTGGAAGTTGGTGATCAAACCTTTGGCCAGGCGAAAGGTATAACCTGGCGCGATGATGAGCTGCGTTTGCCCCTCCAGCGCTTCCTTCCCATGGTTATGGAGGCTTTCGAGTATGGCGGCAAGTGCATGTGCTGCGCTCAGCTTCATTTCGGCACCGTAGGGTTCCCACTGTCCAATGCGGCAGTAGGGCGTTGATGAGCTTGTCGTTTTCCCGTTGGCTAATGAGGCGCCATGCCAGTATAGGCTCTCCAAAAGCCGTAGGCTGGTGGTGCCTACAGGTATAATGGGCTTGCCTGCTTCCAGGCATTCAAGCAACTGCTCGATAACCGTACACCTTATATATATATGCTCCTCGTGCATGAAGTGCCCGGCCATCGTTGCGGATTTGACGGGCTTGAAGGTGCCTGCGCCTACGTGCAGGGTGGTAAACAAACGCTGGATGCCCTGTTCTTCCAAGCTGCGGAAAACGGCTTCAGTGAAGTGCAGCCCGGCAGTGGGCGCTGCTACTGACCCTTGTTCCCGAGCATAAACCGTTTGGTAGCGAAGCTCATCGGTAGCGGTGTGCTCGCGCTTAAGATAAGGTGGCAGGGGGATTATTCCGGCCTGTGCCAACAATTCGCCAAAAGCTAAGGATGATCCCTCCCATTCAAATTCAATCGCAAAGGCATCCCCCTCCTTGCCGATACGCCTGGCCCGAAGGATCAAGGGGCCGCTGGGGGATAATAACGCTCTTTCAACCACGCCGCTCTTCCATTTCCTATTGCCTCCTACCAGGCACTTCCAGCGCACTGGGCTGCTATGGCTGAAATTCTGCTGGTGCTCGGCAGGAGCCAGCGGCTCCAGGCAAAGTATCTCTAGCGGAGCGCCGCCGGCCAACTCAAAGCGCAAGCGTGCATGGATTACTCTGGTGTCGTTAAATAAGAGCGTTGCCCCGGTCGGCAAATGGTCCGGCAACCTCTGAAATGGGCTGTGGCTGATGAGCCCAGGCCGATATAGCAATAGCTGGGAAGCATCGCGCTGCTCCAAAGGAAAGCTGGCTATACGCTCTTCAGGTAGCGTATAGTCAAATTCCTCAATCCGGATGGATTGAGGGGATGTCGGCACCGTTTGGGAGTACTCCATAGTATTTGTAATGCTTTTTGCCCTGCTTAAACCATCTAAACCAAGCTTGCATTAAGGCTCCGCAAAGATAGGGCCATTTATATTTCTACCAGGGCAAAAAAAATTAAAATCGCACAGCCTTCAATTAAACGATTAAAATTTGGGCCTTAAAGCCTCTTTACCCTGCTCCATGCCTCCCATTCTGGTAAAGGCAAATTTGAAGGGGCCAGGCGCCAGCACGGCAATCAAGTTTTTTCTGCCTGGCCTTGCACAATCCAAAATGCCGTTTTATCTTTGCACCGCTTTAGAAGAAAAGCAGCCTTCGAAAATACTCGAAGAAAAAAGTTGAAAAAATATTTGGATTACTGAAAAAAGGTTTTTACCTTTGCGCTCGCTTTTGAAAAGAAGCGTTTGGAGAAAGTAAATCCAAAGCAATTGACGGTCGGGCGAGAAGTTTTTTTTCTAAAAAAAACAGCTTGTTCTTGCTTGAATCAAAAAGCCGCCGTACCTTTGCAATCCCGTTAGAAGCAACGGGGAAAAAGCTGAAGAAAAAGCCTGCGTGATCAGGCAAAAGATAGCGGCGCGCGAGCGC
>CAYSPJ010000074.1:0-26079 GCA_964432875.1 uncultured Phaeodactylibacter sp.
GGCGCAAAGGGAGATTTGTCGGCTGGCGGCGTGGCGGGAATTGCCTTGCTTGCGGCCGACTCAGCCGGGATAACGTCCGGTAGATTAGCTTTGGCTTTAGCTACTAAGCCGATATGTAAAAATGCACCCATAGTTCAAGTGTTTTGGTTGTCCAAATGGGGGAAAACTATACCTCGGAGGCATGACAGGTCAATGTGCCAGCTGGTATAGCTGCTGAAAGGCGCTATCCCTTGCTTGATGAACCGGCCATCTCCTTGCGCTATAGTCACGCCAAAACAATCTCCACCAGCGTCCCGCCCTCCGGCCCGGGCCCGCTGCGGATGGATGCTTCGGTGTATTGATCGGCCAGGGCCAGCCGCCGGTGCGCCAGCTGCGTGCCGTAGGATTTTGGTTTTCCCGCGGCAGTTTGCTCGGCAGAGATGCCCGGCCCGTTGTCGGCGATGGTGATGCGCAGGCCCTTGCCGTACGGCTCGAACCTTACGGAAATCAAGCCCTCGCCAGTTTTGCCTTTCATGCCGTGCACGATGGCATTCTCCACAAAGGGCTGTACCAGCATGGAGGGCAAAGCGGTTTCGTAGGTGTCCAAAGACTCGTCCGCCACGATTTCGTAGCGGAAAACATCGCGGAAGCGGAGGTGTTCCAGCGAGAGATAGTTGTGCAGGTAATCCAATTCATCCTCCAAGCTGACTTCTTTGTGGAAGGAATGTTCCAGGGTCTGGCGGATGAGGCGGGCGAACTGCGCCAGGAAAGTCGTCGCCCGCCCCTTGTCGTTGGCGGCGATGAAGCCCTGGATGGAATTGAGGCAATTGAAGATGAAGTGCGGGTTCATTTGGGCTTGCAGGGCGGCGCGCTCCAACTCCAGGGTCTTCTGCTGCAGCGCGTTTTGCTGGCGCACCTGATCGATGCGGTAGCGGTAGAACCCTAAAAAGCCCAGAGCCAGCAAGCCAGCACCCCCCAAGCGCGCGGGCCAGCTCTTGTACCAGGGCGGGCGGATGGTGAAAGGGTAGGTGGCGGATTCGCTCCATAAGCCGTCCTGGTTCTGCGCCTGCACCTCAAAATCGTAGCGCCCCGGTGCCAGGGCCGGCAATAAGAGCCGGTGGTCCTGAGTGTAAGACCACTCGCTCTGGGGGGTAAGGCGGAAACGGTAGGGCACTTTGCCGAAAAATTGATACTGCAGCGAGCTGAACTGCAGGAGCAGATTGCTCTGGTGGTGGGGGAAGGACGCCTGCGCCTCCAGGCTCACCGGCTGATTGTTGACCGCGATATATTCGATGATGGGCGGGGCCGGCGGGGCCGCCGTACCGCTGGGGAGGCGCCAGCGGATCAGGCCCTTGGAGCTGGCCATCCAGATATCGCCTTCATGGGGCAGCAAATCGTTGATCGAATTGGAAGGCAAGCCATTGGCGGCGGTGAAATTTTGGATGGAGAACTCGCCCTCCGCGCCGAGCTGCACCCGGCTGATCCCTTCCGAGGAGAGCGCCCAAAAGCGCCCGGGCTGGTCGGGGATGATCCTCCCGGGCGCATTGCTGGCTAACCCATTTTCTTGGTGGAGGCGGCGCACCTGGCCATCACGGCCGATGAGGGCGATGCCCTGGGAGTTGAGCGTGGCGGCGATGGTGCCATCGTGCAGCTTGCGGATATCCACCGCGGGGAAATTGAAAAGGGGGTTCTCGTCGCGCAGCAAGATGAGCGAGTCGCGCACTACCTGGCAGAGGACGCCCTTGACGCCGGCCCACTCGATACCCGTCTCTTCGTCTTCGAGCACGCAATACGTGCGCTGCGTCATCTCGAAATCTTTGCTGGCGCGGGCGGTGGTCATGGTTTTCAAATCCAGTGCGGCATAGCCTCCCCAGCCACAGAACCACAACCGGTCGGTGCGGGGGTTCCAGCGCAGCTTTTGGACGCCGGGGTTGGCTGGGCGCCCCTGTTTATCGACGATATTGCTAATGGTGTGCCATGCCTGCCCGTCGAAGTAATGCAAGGCATTGGTGGCGCACCACAGATAACCGCTGCGCGGGTCATAGAAAAGTTCATACACATAGGTGGCCCCTTCGATTTCCGGCAGGGCTTCCAGGGTTTTGCTGGGGAGGTGGTACTGGTAAATGCGGCCCGTGCGGTTGCCGATGAACAAGGTTTCGGCGTTTTTCGCCGCCAGACAGGTTGGCGTGAAAGCCTCGCCGTCGGGCAGGCTCGCCATCACGGTCAAGTTCCAGCCTGGGGTGTATAGCAAGCCATCGCCCCATGTGCCAATCCAGTAGCCCTGGCCTTGGTCTTGCACAATGGAAGTAATTGTTTTGCCCTCCAGATAGCGCTCCATCTGCCCGGCTTTGATGGCCTCCAGCCCGCGGTAACGCACCAAGCCCTCATTGTTTTGGCAAGCCAGGAAGATACTGCCCTGCTGGTCTTCGTAAATCTTGGTAGGCTCATAAGGGAATGCCCCCTGCCAGAGGACGCGCTGCCCGTCGATGAGGTAGAGCTGGCCGTGGCCATAAGCCAAGATGGCGCCGCTCTTCAATATCCCCGTGCAAAGGCTGAGGCTATTCTGGTGGTAGTCGTTGCGCAAATTATTGATGGTGATAGGGGGCTGCTGGGTAGGGCCATAAATTTCCAGCGGCGGCAACAGCTTTTGAAGCTTCAGTCCTTCATTGTAGGTATTCATCGAGGGATTGCTGCTGTACAAGGCAGAGAGCAGGTTGGGGCCGTCCCGCCAAATTATCCTGGCGGAAGGGTGCTGGCTGGCGAGCACTTCCTGCTGGCCTTCGGGATTGATTTTCAGGATGCCCAACCCTTGCAAGGCGATGTAAAATACCCCCTGCGGCTCATCCACATAGAAGCCTTCGGCCCGGTTGTACTGCCCTTGATACTTGAGGATAGTGTCCTTGACCGGGTGCATCAGGATGCTGTCGCCCTGGGTGTAGAAGAGGTGTCCGAGCAAAGTCTGAGTCCAGATCCGCCCGCTTGCGCTCTCCTGGAGGTGCATAGCAGGGGTGTAGTTGACGTCACTGTCCGGCTTGTAGCGCTTGAAGGCATAGCCATCGTAGCGGCAGATGCCATAGCCGGTGCCTACCCAGAGATAGCCTTGACGGTCGATCAGCAGGCTATAGACGTTATCGTGGGGCAAGCCCTTTTCGGTGGTGAGGTTGTAAAAGACGGGGCTGCTTTGTTGCGCCATGCTGGGCAGGCAAGCGCACAAAGCGAGGATGGCTAGCCCGAGGCGGCAGCCTCGAAGGGAGGAAGGGTTTGGCTGAGGATTCATCGCATCGTGTTTTTTCATCCAAAGGCACGGATTCCAAGCTGGCGGTGCGGCCCGCCGCGGAATACTAGTCCAAGCCAGCGAATTTACACGATTTAATGAAATGTAGTAGCATAGGGTGAGGGATTTTTGTTTTGTGGCTACCAGAGGGGCATGAGCTATTGCTTCGCCACCTTTCCTACCCACATCCGTCCATCAGCAGCCTGCAGCTTCAGTAGAAATATTCCGGAGGGCAAGGCGTGTAAATCAAGCGCCACTCTGGCAGCAGGTGCGAATTGCTGGGAAAGGAGCATTCTCCCGCTCAGGTCATACAACGCATAAGCCGCAAGCGGCGTATTTTCCGCCCCAGACCAGATATGCAACTGTCCGGCAGTAGGCAGGGGGAATACCTGTACTTCCAGCATTTCGCTGCGAGGGTGTGGCACCGCGGTGAGCGCCCCTGTCCCGGAAAGGCTCAGCCCGCCGCCCCCGCCGCTCAGCCAGCGGATGACCATCTCGGCGTAGTGGCCCTGCGCAAAAGCGCCGTATTTCCAGGTGGAGGTGGTTGCCTCTGGGGCGGGGGCGTATTCCCAGTAGCCATAAGGCGCATCGTAGGTATCGGCGGCGTAAATACTAGGGTGTCCATTCGCCGGATTGAGCTGAAAAGGATTGTGGAACCCGTTGATTTTGTAAAAATACAGGTCCGTAAGGTCAAAATCTGCTCCGCCGTTGGCGAGGATAGAATCCCGGAGCGCCTCGTAGTCGGCATCGGTAAAATAGAAGCGGACGTGGATGGGGGCGTCAGGCTGCAAATACTGTAGATCGTTCAGCGGGAAATTCCAAAAGCGGTTCATCACCCACCAAGTATCGGTGGAGTCAACGTACAGCGCGGGTGGATTGACGATGGGGGAGGCGCCAGGCGGGCCATCTAACACTACTGGGCCATAGGTGCGATGCGCTGTCAGCAAATCTGGATAAACTTCCATAGACAACTTCATCCGGTCTCCGGCGTATTGATTTGGGTCGGTTGCAAGGCGATAAAAATGTGCCCAACCAGAGGTGTCGTAGCACATAAAACCAGCATCGGTGGGGGAGGAGGCGTCCACTTCATCTACCAGGCCGTGCGGCCCAGTTTCTCTTCCGTCGTACCAAATATTACCCGCCGTTGCAGGTGCAGGGCCTCCCAGCCAAAACCGCACCCCTGGTTCGACGTTTTGGTCAGGATGGATAAAGCCTTCATCCCAGTTTTTCCGGGTGGAAACCAGGAAGTAGCTTTTACCCGCAGAGAGCGCCGCCGTGGTGTCCACTCTTTGCGGAAAGGCTGCCGCCGAAGCGGCCTGGATGCTGAGCAGGAGGTGCGCCTCGGGCTGCTCGGGGTCGAAGGCCTCTTCGTAAAGCAAGCCTAAAGGTAAAGCGCCCATCGGCCCTGGGCTGGCCGTAGCCAGGAAGTATTCGCCGTCCTCCGGCACGGTGAAGGGCAGCACGTCATAAGGATATAGTGCATCCGGCTCGCCGCCCGGGCGGTGGAAGCGCGGTGTGCAACGGGTAAACAAGCCGCTGCGGCGTTCCAAATTCTCGCCCAGGGTGAATCCGGCCACGGCCCATATCACCGTATCCAGACAGAGCACGCCCAGCTCGAGGGTGTAAGGGACGTATGGGGCAAGGTTTTCCAAATGTAAAACTGTATCCTGAAAGTTCGGAAAACTTACCCAAGGCAAATCGGGCTCGGCAGGTCTTAAATAGGCGATATAATTTGCTCCCGGGAATGGCGAGGACCAAGAGATGGTGGCAGAATCGCCGCCGGTTTGCAGATAGAGCGTGTCTACCGGCAAACAGGGTGGCATCTGATAATAGACCGTATCTGATATTGCATTACCGCAGCTTCCAATGCTATAGACGAAGTAGTAATATCCGTCCTGCGGATGGACTACCGAAACTGAGTTTTGAAGAAATGTAAAACCGGACGACAAATCGGGTGCATAAAACCACGTACCTCCCTGGCCGGTAGATGTTTGAAGCGAGAAGTTTGTCTGCACCGGGCCGGCAGGGGGAAGTTCGTCAATCGACGTAACGTTCAGGAAAAACGTTTCCTGCAGGCATCCGGTAGATACCTCAAAGGTGTAGTCTCCCGTTCCCGGCATGAAATAGTAAAAAGTGCTCGTAAAATACCAGGAGTTGACCAGTGAATCTTCGTAATAGACAAAAACGGAATCAAGAGGCATTTCATACTCTTCCTGGTCCAAGAACCTGCCGAAACCAATCTGCTGGCCGCACCAAACCAGATCGGCCTCTAAGGAGAGCGGAGAATCGCCTACTCTTTGCAAATACCGCAGATCGAACAACTCGCAGTTCAGGGTATCAACCCACAAATAGATATAACCTGAGAAGTCAACCAGATTGCCGGGCACGCTGAAACCGCCGGCATCGGAAACCAGCACCACGTTGTCTACCCCTGATATGGCCTGCCAAAGCAGCTGGCCGCTAGCGGTGGTGCTCAGTGCTATTGTATCGGCTTCGCAGAAGGTGATGGTATGGCCTTCTTCTCCCTCCTGAATTAACCTGTCAGGCACCGCTACCGCCTGCACATAAGTCTGTGCCGCCCCCTGACAAGCGCCATTGGACGCAACGGCACGAATCAACTGGCTGCCATCGGCCGTATAATTTAGGCCAGTGGACTGCAATGCGCCGTCCTTGAACCATTGACAGGATAGGTTGGAGGTAATCGTTAAGGGATAGCCGGCGCAAATGCTAACGGTTGAGTCCACGCTCAATTGCACATCCGGTGTGATACCGACCGCTTGTATTTGGAAAACCGTATCGGTCATGCAAAGCCCGTTGTCCACTTCCAATTTGATGCTGTGCCAGCCTACGTTGGGGAAATCAAAAAGTACCGTATCGCTTTGGGAGATAAGATCGCCGTTCAAATACCAGCGAAACTCCTGTTCCAATCCCCGATCTGGCACCCACATCATCTGCTCCGTCCCGACACATCTTTGCCGGGGCGCCAGCGTGGCGCTTGCGAAGTATTCACAATTCACTATGTTGAAGACAGCTGCGTTGGTGTGTACTGTCCGCGTTTGGTTGACCGAAATCCTGGCTGCATTTCGTATCGGCGTGTTGCGAGGCGCATCGGGTTTTAGTTTGATGGAAAACTTCATATACGCCACGCTGCCGGGTAAGACAATTTCTTGAAAATTCACCCGAAGCACGGCATCCTGCCCCAATTGCACGTGCGCAGGATGGCTTAATGACAGAACCTCCATGGTAGTCATGTCCATGACAGGAGGCAAGTTATCTAAAAATGTCAACTGGAAAATCGTATCACTCCCAGTATGATGGAAGCGGATCAGATACTCCACTTTATCGGGTGGATCCAGGGTGTAGTACTGATCGCCGGGAAGAAAATCCTCTACGTTGACGATGATCTTTTCAGCAGTGGCATCATTATTACAGCGATGTAACACCAATAAGGTGTCGGGTATGCTAAGTGTATCGTTTCCATGCCAGATTTGCAGCATCGTTGAAAACGCCAACAGGTCTCCTGCGGACGCAGCATCCGGCATATTGACCTCCAGGTCTAATAATACCGGCTGAAAGCGCGGGAAATCGCCAAAATCCCAGTGAAGCGTATTGCCGGTAATGTCACTTGGTGCAATAGAGGCGGAACCAAACACATAACCAGAATGAGGCGGCAATGTCAATATCAGGCTCCCGGTATGCGGCAGTGCGGCCATGGCCGACATGTTTATCCGCAGCTTGGCCGTTTCATCACAGCCATACGGACCGAGCGTTTGATCCACTTGGGCTACTGCGCCCGACGGAATTTGTATGCCGATCAGGACTGTGTCGCTTGGAGCAGTAGGTGTGATTGCTGCCACTGCCGGATATGGGCTGGTCGTTACCTGCGCCAGGGCGCTCAAAGTTCCGGTCAGTTCCACTTCAAAGGCACCCTGGAGCGCCCCCATAGGTAATTCAAACCACCCGGCGGTGTCGGTAAGCCCAAAAATGCCTGCTGAGGGAATGCCCACCGCAATCTGCGGCAACAAAGGTTCCTGCTGATCGCGTATTCCGTCGCCATTCGCATCAAAAAACACCTGTCCGTAAATACGGTTAGCGCTCACAGACTGGTTTTCCCAAAGGCATAATTGGCCCGGGTAAATGTCCCAAACATTGAAAAAGTCCAAGTCTCCATCCTGATCGTAGTCAAAGGGATGAAAAACGCCCCTGCCGGAGCCTTGCACGGCATAAGGGCCAAAGCCCGTACCGGTGTTCAATGCTACAAGAACCGACTGCGAATCCGGCAATTCGAGCGTCCGGATCAGGTCTTTTAATCCGTCGCCATTCACATCCGCTAACAGCACGACTATTCCTGCTCCTGGCGTAGCGCCAAAATTACCCGAAAACAAGCCGTCCGGTTGGGCGTAATAATAGCGTATCTGATTGGAGGGTTCGTGGCGGACGACCACGTCTTCCAGCCCGTCAAGCGACATATCAGTCAGGCCGAGCCATACTGTTTCATCGCCCAGATTAATAGTCTGTACACGTGACAAGCCCGCTCCCGCTTGATTATGGAAAACCAAGAGCCGGGCAGCCCCGGAGTTGAGCTTCAGATGTAACAATACATCCAGATGGCCGTCGCCATTCAGATCGGATACGGATGCCTCTGCTCCGCCGTAAAGTGCGGACAACTCTAATACTTCCCCGCTCAACACATCAAAGGAGGCGCCATTAAACTTCAACAGTCGCATTACCACATTAGAACCTGCCGTATGCGCTACCAAAAGATCATCTACCCCGTCGCCGTCAAAATCGGCCGCAACGAGCGGGCTTAATGTACCGAAGCCGCCATAAGCATATACGTCGCCCTTGTTTTCAAATACATAACTATTACCAGGATTCCGGTACCAGCGGATAATGCCGAATGCACTCCAGAACAGCAAGTCCTCCAGGCCGTCGCCATCTACATCCATCACATGATACTCGTCATTCCAATTCGTGGGGCACAACGCTTTAGGCGTAAAAACGCCGTTTTCATTAATGGCGGCCGCTATTTTTCGATTGCTGAAGAATAGCACGTCCATGTCGCCGTCATTTTCGATATCGTGAAAACGTATCTGGCTTTCTACCGGAAATTGCTCCCACATCCGCTCGCGAAGCCCCAGCGACTGGCCACCGAGATGCTGCACGCGGTAAACGGCCGAAGTGACGTGGGCAAAAGCATTGCGATCCTGCACCCACCAGAGTTCTGTTTGGCCGTCCAGGTCAGTGTCGGCCGGGACATGAAAGGCATGGGAAAAATCCGGATTGGCCATGACGGCGGCTTCTGTAAAAGTCAGGTTATTATTGAAAAACAGGCTGTTATCCACGGCGATCTCCGGGTAGCCGTTGCCGTCGAGGTCGGGGGTTACCGCCAGGGAAGTAGCTACGCCGTAAGTCCCGGTGGTCGAAAAGGCATGATCGCCCACCAGGATATTGCCGCTGAAGTTCAGGCCTCCCAAATGGCGGCGCACGTAGGTTTTGTTCCGGTATCGGAACAGGATTTCCGGGCCGTTGGCGTTGTCTAAGTCTGCGCAGATGAGCCGGGTCAGCCCATAGGGAAGCACAGGATTGGGACTAAAATACAAGGTCTGGGCCAGGGTGAAGTCGAAGTTGCCGTTCTGTGTCAGTATCAGGATGGGAATATTATCATAGGGGCCATCAAGCGACAACACCATTTCCATGATGCCGTCCTGGTCGAAATCAGCGAAATCCATCACGTCCAAGCCGTAGGAGTAGCCAGGTAGTTTTCTTTTCAGGCTCAATGGCGTAACACTACCGGCCTGATTGAGCAAAACCTGAAGGCTGTCGCCTCTCACTGCCGCTGCATCCGGCCAGCCATCGCCATTCAAATCCCGAACTGAATGTAATGGAAAATTGTCACTTATGATTTCTTGAGCCATGTTGAACACACCTCCGCCCTGGTTGATAGCCAGGTATGTTCTCGGCGAAATGATTTGAAAAATCAGATCCGGCAATCCGTCTGCGTTCCAGTCCGTCACAAAAAAATTGCTCACACTTTGCAGCGCCAGGTTCGGAATAATCTCCGGCACGCTGTCCACCATGCCCGCCTGAATGTGGAAAATGAGCAAGTCGCGCCCGTCGAACGCCAGCAATTCGGGATACCCGTCGCCATCCACATCGCTGAAGTGAAAGTGCTCGCCAATGGTGCGGTTGATCGGCCAGGGTTGGCAGTCAGTGTTGTTGAGCGTGGTTTGGGCCTGAATCAGGGGTAGAGATGCCAATAAAAAGGCAGCCATAAATGCGAAGTGGCAATTAAACGTTTTATTCATGAGGTGTCCTTATTTTTGAAATTGCGCTTTATTTAGCATCTCATCCGTAATCATTTGTTCCCACGCAACGAAGTTATTTGCAATTCAGGACACTCATGAGGAAAAAGATGCGATGGGGTTTATTGTGCATGGGCACTCGAATGCAAATAGCATTTTTCATAATAACAGCGAATTTTTGGTTGTTAATGAATTAGTAGGTAGACCTGCTTAGTCCACACTACCAGAATCAACGATTTATTGCTTAACAATCCTCTCCATCCAAACCGGCACTCCCTCCTCCAGCACCCTCAGCCAATAGACCCCGGCGGGCAACCCAGTGATGGCAATGGGGTACTGCTGCGTTTGCGGGATAGTCCTAATCTGAAGCATGATACTGCCTTTGGTGTCCAGGATTTGCAGCTCGCCCTTGGCCGGAACTGCGCCCTCGAAAACCAGAGAAAAAGCACCCGCCGAGGGGTTGGGGAAAACCCGCACTTGCAGTGGCTGAGGAGAAGCCTCTTTGCTTCCAACGATGCTCATCTGGAAAACCTCGGTGCAAGTCGTGCCGCTGCTGTCCGTCCTCGAAACGGTCATGGTGATGGGCCAGGTGCCGGCCTCGGCAAAAGCATGTTGCACGGCATCGGCACCAGTGCTAGTACTGGCCGGGCTGCCATCGCCCCAGTCCCAGCTCACCTGGTCGCAGCTTTGGAGGGGCGCAGTGGGCTGGAATTCATATACAAACGGCGCTACTGCATTGCTCGTAAAGCCCATCCCCACATCGTCCGCCAACTTGGTGCAAAGACAAATGGGCACAAACGGGATGCCACACTGCCGCAAGAAATAGCTCACGCTCTTGGTGCAGGGGCCGCAGGTAGCTTCGAAGGTATAAGTGACATCACCCATGTTTACATCAATGGTGAGGCCGGTCGCGCCGATGATTTCCACCCCATCTTTGTACCACTTGTACGTGCAGCTGGTGCCCGGCGGCGGGTTCAGGACCACCCCTTCCAGCGTCACGATTTCGTCGTTGCAGCGGAAGCAAGGGGCGATCATCAGCACCTCCATCGGCTCGCCGATGGTGATGACGGGCGATTTGAGGCGTTGTTGGCAACAGTCGTCTTCCACGATGGCGTAGTAGTTGCCGTCGTAAGCTAACTGCGGGTCGAAGTATTGGAAGGCAGCGGTTGCCAAAGTCGTCGTCGAAGTGTGAACCAGCGTCGCGTCTTTATACCAATAGATGACGTACTCGCAGCCGTCCATCGGCGGCGGGGCAAGCTCGATTTGCATGAGCACGAAGCTCGGGTCGCAGATGTTATCTTCCTCGGCAGAGAAGTTGACGATGCTCAGAGGGGGCTTCACTTCGATGAAGTAGGGTACCCGGTCGGCCGGGCAGACGCCGTTTTTCACCTCCACTTCGTACCAAGTGCTCTGGAAGAGCTGGTTGGTGTTGTAAGCGGGGTTTGCCTCGCCTGCACCGGCAATGGGGCCGAATGGGCCGCTGCTGCTTACCGTGCTGCTGTGCCACGTCCAGGTCCCGTTTTCCGGGCATTCTGGGGTGAATACCAGGGTGGCATCTTCGCTGGGGCAGAAGGGCTGGGGCTCCAGCGGCACCATATCCAATTGGCCAGGCGGGGCATGTTCGTTATAAATCGTGATGGTGGCAGTGCAGGTCTGCGTGCCGCATAAGTTGGTCACTTCTGCGCTGAAATGATAGCTGGTAAAGCAATCGTTATTGCTGCCCGGTATATGGCTCAGGTCTCCGGGCTGATAGCTGTCGCTAGTCGCGCCAGGTATCAGGGTGCCATTCATATACCATTGCACGGTATAGTCGCAGTCAGGCCCTTCTACTTGCACCGTTAGCGGTAGTACGGATATGGGCGTGTCGTTATGGCAATATTGCTGCGAACCATTGACGACCGAGCAAGCCGCTGGCTGGCACAAGGTAATGGTTGCGGTGTTGGAAGTAATGGTCTCGCAGGGGTTGTTGGCCAAGCTCATCACCGCATAGACGCAGAGGCTAGACGTGCCCGCCGGGTAGAAACTGGGGTATAGCAATAAATCTGACCAATCAGGAGTAGATTGCAGCAGGACAAAGCCCCCGTCGCAGTCTGCATCGACATACCAGTCCACTTGTATGAGGTCGCTTGCCAAGCTGGCGGGGCCTTCCAGAGGAACGGTTAGCGATGCGGCAGTTTTGCACACGGACTGGTCGTCCACGCTTACCTCTTCGCAGCAGGGCGTGGTCAGATTGACGGGTAGGGTGCAGCTCAGCCCCTCGAACTGAAGGGTGAGCTTGGGCCGTTTTTCGGGGTCTGGGTCATCGCTCGATCGCGCGATGTAAGCCCGGTATTGGTTGGGGGCTTCTATTTGCAGCGCGAGCTCGAAGCCATGGAAGCTCGAAGGGCTGGCCAAAACGGCATTTACCAATGAGGTGACATCCACTGTCAAGTCGCCATGTTGGCCGTTGCCCGGCAAACAGATGGGGCTGATATTGATGCGGTGAGCCGGGTTGGTGCTAGTGGCGGGTTTGTTGTTCCAGGTCACCGTGGCCTCATTCCACGAATTGGACACAAGCGTCAGGTACATATCATTGTCGCCTTGGAAGCAGGGGAAAAGATAGTTGTTGAAGGTGCCGGAAGCGCCTTTCAGCTCCAACACGGCGCTGGTGATGGTGGCGCCCGGAGGGATTGCCGACCAATCGAAATCGAGGTAGCTGCGAGCAGTAAACCACGAGGCGCCAATCGTCCAGCGTTGCGCGCTGATTTCGACGGCATTGCCCGAGTTGCTGGTGGGGCTGAAGGAGGACACTGCCGCATCTTTGCCCTGGAGGGCATCGGGCTGCAGCACCAACACCGAAGAGCTGCTCCCGCAATCGGGAAAGCTTACATTGATGCTCAAGGGCAATTGCAGCGGGTAGGGGGCCGGCACGCAAATCGTCCCCGTCAGCAGGCCGGTATTGCAGTCAAACGCCCAGGAGTCTGCGCCAGCTACCGATATGGTCGCATCGCAGAAATCATTGAGCGTCAGGTTTTCCAGCACGATGGTAAAGCTATAGCATCCTTCGTCTTCTGTGCATTCGATGGAAGTGCTGACGATTTCTACACAATCATTACAGCCATTCACCGTGATTTTATGCGAGCAGCTCGCCGTCAGCCCGGCAGCATCCGTGGCCGTACAGGTGATGGTGGTGGTGCCGCAAGGGAAAAAGTCGCCGCTCTGGAAAGGCGGGTCGCAGACGTAGGTCACGCCCGGGCAGTTGTCGCCCACGGTGGGCAGATCGAAGAAAGCCACGCTGCCTTCGGAACAGCCCGGCACTTGGATGGTCTGGTTGGGCGGGCACTGGATGGTGGGCGGCTCGTTGTCGGTCACCAGCACGGTGAAGGTGCAGTCCGTAACGTTGCCAGCGAAATCGGCAACGGAGCAGGTAATGGTCCAAGTGCCTAAACCTAAGGTCGCCGAAGGGCCGGTCAGCGTCCCTAAAACTGGATGGGTGTAAGTACAATTGAACACCGTGGGGTCGGGGTCGCAATTGTCTGAAACGTCGAGCATAGGTGTAAAAAGGGCAGTGCATTCGCCGGGGTCGGTATGGATTACCAGGTCTTGACAGTTTACAGCTGGTGCTTCGGGATCCCTGACAAAGATGGTGAACTCGCAAGGCAGTACGCTCTGATTGCCGCAGTCATCAAAAGCAATAGCGGTGACGGTGGTGAACCCAAGTTCATAGCAGGTGTTGGGATTGTCTCCCGTAGTACTGCCACTCAACATATAAACGATTGTTGGGTTAGGGTCGCAGTTGTCAATGGCCGTCACAAGTGGGTCGAGGCAAGCCGTGCAAGTACCCGGATCAGTAAAAACCGTGGTGAAACTGGGCGGGCAATTCGTAAAGACTGGCGGGATCGTTTCGACGACTGTTACCGTCTCACAGTAGGTGTCCATGCAGCCATTGGCATCGGTGATGGTCAGGCAGACCAGATAGTCTCCGCAGCTAGGGAACTGATGGAAAAATGTATTGGCGCTATACGGAGTGCCATTCACATCCCAGCTGAGGGTCAGCGGGGCAGCCCCGGTGGAGCTGTTCGTAAACTGCAATGCGTAACAGAGCTGTAAAAAGGGGCCCCATTGGAAAAGAGCCTCACAATCTCCGCCAGGGCTACAAAAGTCATTACAGCCATAATCCAAGTCCGTCTCATGCAGCGAGCCCGGGCTTGGCAAGGCCATGGGGGCCGCTGCCACCATGATAGGAGCCTCCATCATATTTAATGGGTTATTCTCGCCATCGTAGTTCGTCCTGCATGCCGCCGACAAATCCAGGTCAAAGCTGCCTACCAACAGGTCATAACCGCCAAAGCCAGCCGCGTTGCCAATCCGCCCATCCGCGTAAAAAATCCGGTCGAAGTCTGGGGTCACGGCGATGCGCCCGTTTTTCCAGTCAGCTTCGTTATCGTACAGGTAGTGCTGATAGCCAAGGGAAAGGGACGCGCCCTGAAAAAATTGATGCACGATGGGCAAATTGCCATTCTTGGCGTGGCCCAATGCGTAGAGCTGGCCTGCAGCATCCCGCCCAATTTCCCTAAATTCCTTGACATCCGGGAGCAACAGGCCGGACTGCAGCTGGAAAAGCGGATTGAAGATGCCGATGAAAGCCTGGTCGTTGGCAAAGTCGGCACCGGCCAGGGCGATCCCCCCGCCGGGCAATTCCATGCCGTCGTAGATGTCAAAACCGCCATCATAGCGCAGCGCGCTCAGTGCATTGCCGTTCCCGCCATCAATTTTCACCAATATCCCGTTCCCAACTGGAGCGTCATTGCCGGTAATCACAATATCGCCATTGCCGGGGATGCCGGGGATGGCCAGGGTGTTGACGGCAAAAAGCCCCCGGTGAAATTCATCATCGGGCGAACCCGGGTAATCGTATTCCCGCGCCCAGTTGACCGTTCCGGCTGCGTCGATGTTGAGCACGAATACCTGGTCTACGGTGGAAGGTGGCGGAGGGATAGTAGGCGGGCTAGCTGGCGGGTTTTTAGTGCCGACGATGTAAAATGGGAAAGCCGGGTTTTTGGGGTTGGGGTGCCGGATGATCCGGTTGAAGTGCTCCCGGCCCAATTGCTGATATTGGTTCCGGAAAACCAAGCTACCGCTGTCATCTACTTTTACCAGGATAGAGGAGTTGTTTAAGGACATGCCTCCTGCTTGGAAGGGCTCGGTGGCGCCTACGAGTAAAAACTCATCCGTGTCCGGCACATATTCAAAATCGTGAAAGATGGAGCCTTCTATCAACCTGAAATCCCATTCTAGCGCTCCGGTAGTTAGATTGAATTTAGAGAATGTTGCGTGCAATATGCCCATGCTGCGGCGGGTGCCCGCCACATAAATCCCATCGCCGAAAGCCTTGATTTTAGTAGGCATATTCTCGCTGGTATCGCCATATAGCTTTTCAAAAAGCACCAAGTCGATGGGAGGGGGCATACAGGGGATAGGAAACTCCCCATTCTCCAAAACGCAGCTCTGCCCGGTATTGGACATGATGCTGACCTCATAACCCGTGGTAATATTGGCTGCATCATCGAGGCAAACCGTCCCGACCAAGATGTACTGGCCAAGGGTCAGGCACTCGCTAAGGATGCTGTTGAAGGGCACGGGCGAGGAAAAGGTCGCCGTGTATTGGTCCACCAGGCTGGCGCTCATGCCAGGCCCGGGGGTTGCACTGGTGATTTCGGCGATATTCGGCGGGAAGTTGTTGGAGACAAATTGCACCATATCGAATACCCCAACACAGTCGGGGTTGCCCCCCTGGGTGCAAATGCGGATGCTCAGGCAGCAAGGATCATCCGGGTCTTGCTCGACGATGGTGTTGAAATTACAGACGCATTGGCTGTAGAGGCCATGCTGGGAAAATGCGACCAGCGCCAACGCTATGATGAAAGCAGTTAGGTTTTTCATAACTCAGCAGGGTGTTAAAATTTGACACAAGGTTTGATGAATAACTGGGCCTCGCCCACGCAGCCCGTCAGCAGATCAGTGACCGTCAGGCTGTATAGGGTACCCCCAATCGGCGGCGTATCGGTAATCGACACGCTGCTGGAGCTTTGGGGTGCCCCTAGCTCATCCAGCCAATGCCATTCATAAATCAGGTCTCCTGGCGGGCAAGTGGAGTAGGAAGCCTCAGCGGTGAGCATGATCGGCTCGCCGAAGCAAGCGCACTCGTTGGGCGGCAGCGGGCAACTGATGATGGCCACCGTCTCGCACACTTCGATGCAGCATTGATCGGACTCGGTTACAAAACAACCGTTATTGGCCTCTACCCAATAGCAGGCGCTCTTTTCGGCAGCCAGGTTCAGCGACGGGCCAGTGCCGATTTCCAGGCCATTACAGAGCCAGGTATAAGCTACGCCCGCTTCCACGTTCGCTACCGACAGGGCGATGGGATCGCCTTTGCACACCTGCGGGATGCAGTTGCCAATGAGCGGCAGGCTTGGCTCGAGCACTTCGCAAATCCTAACGATGTTGCTGATGCAAGTGGGGCAGCCGGAGGGGTCAGATTTGGGCTTGCACAAGAGGCGGTAGTCCCGGCAACCCGAGCCAGGCGGAAACAGGGTGTTGGTGTTTTGGATCGGATTGGAAACCCCGCCTACTGGCAACCAGGTGCTGCCGCCATCATCGGAGTACTCCCAGTTGATGGTGCATTTATCGTAGCCGATCGCTTCCAGCACGGCATCCTTGCCCGGGCAGATGGTGTAGGTCTTGTCGCCCGTGATTGGGTCTTCGGATACCAGCGTCAGGTTGGGTGATGCGCCGGTTATCGCGCCGCATACGGGCTTGGGATCTACCGGCACGCACTGCGTTACCGTCAGTTTCTTGCCCGCGCAGTTGGTGATTTCGGCGGTGAAGCATACGTCCGTTTCGCCGAGGGTGAGGCTATGGCTGAAGCTGGTTTGGTTGTTGAACCCGATGGGGGCGCCATTGACGAACCATTCAATGCCCACGTAATCGCCGGGCACCTGCACGAACAAATCGGAGGAGGTGAGCGAGACGTTGAAGGTTTCTACATTGCCTTCGCACAACAGGCTGTTCGGGCTGATGGCCAGGGCGGCGCTGGTGAGCGGGCAGCAGATGCGCAGCGGCTGTTCGTCGCTGAAAAATTCGCAGACCGTGCCGCTGGGGTCCGTGACGGTAAATTTCGCCCGGAAGATTTTGTCCCATGCACCCGTGGTACTACTGCTGCAATCCAGGCTCAGTAAAGCATCCAGAAAAGCATTCAGCGTGAGGCCGCCAGTGGTGATGTCCTGCCAGGTCAACCCATTGTCATCCGAACATTGCCAAACAGGCATACTGCCTACCGGGGCATTTTGCGCCACGATGCTCACGGGCTGGGTGGCACAGGCTTCCTGAATGGGGGCGCCGGTGATGTCGCGCACTTCCAGGGTGATGCCCGTGTAGCCCGTGATGTTCGCCACGGGCACGCTAAAGGTCACGGTGCTATGGCAGCAGCTGGTGGCGCATTGCGTGGCGCAAGCCGACGAAGGGCGGTTGTAATAGAGCGTGAAGGCCACATCCGTCGGGCTGCCCTCATTGATGCAGATGGTGAGGTTCGCTGTCGAGCCTCCAGTTTGAGCCACTTGTGGCGTTTCCACTGCCCCGCACAACAGGCTCTGCTCGTAGGCGGGCATTCCGTTTAGAGTCACGGCATTGCCTGGCAAGCCGGGGTGGCTGGCATAGAGGGTGAAGCGGTGCTGGTAGGGAAATATGGTTGGTGGTATAGGGGTCGGCAAAGATACCGACAAATTAAAGCACTCGCCAGGGCAAAGCGGCACAACAGGCACAGCCCCGATGCTGATGGTGCAATTGAAGGGGACTACTGGCCAAAAGTCAATTGGTCCTCCTTTTACCTTTTTGCCATTCACCAAAAGGTCCGTCTCTATTTGCCAAGCATAACGCCTGCCGACTTGCAGCTCGGGCGCATTGGGAGGGTAAGCAAAGAGGGTGCCGGCAATCCCGTCTTGCTGGAAATGCAGCCCGGCATCCGGCAAAGAGTCGGGCAACGGCTGGTCGGGCTCCAATTCGAGGATTTTCAGCGTGAAGGTGCCGTTGTACGAAAAGTTGACAGCCCATTCAAAGACTGGCAAAGAATCGGCAGCGAGCACAATTTCGCCAATCGGCCTCAACAGCGTGATGGAATCGTTCAGTGCCGTTTTTTCAGGCGCGGCCGTGAAAAAACGCTCCCCGCTGCCCTGCGCCAGGTAAATGCAGCTCAGGAGGAGGATGTTTGTGCTTATAAAAAGCAGTAGGCTTCTATGCATAGCTGGATTGTTGAGTTTCTATTTATATTTGATTTCGTTGGACAACGAGGTTTTAAGCGGCGAGCAACCCAACGCTCACCTCTTCCTGGCTTTTCAGCCACCGGTAAAGACTAAAGTTAACTGGGGTTTAGTTTCTGGGTGTAAGCATCGAGGCTTGAGCAGCAGGCTACCGTGCCACTGACTGTTCACCGCTTTCCGCCCGTATCACCAGCAGTTGCCTTGGTTTCATCATCTTAATCCCTCGGCAGCTTACCAAAAATACAGCCTGGGCTCGCCAAGATTCACGCTTTTTATCCATCCGGCGGCCCCCGCTTTACATTCGGCAGATTTCGGCCTAAATTCGGTCAATTCTTTTCCTATTTTTGGGGCACCCAAACAAAAGCGATGAAAAAGATTGCTATTATCGACGATGAGAAAGACGCCCGCGAGGTGCTGCGCACCTTGCTCGAATGGTGCCCCGGCGTGGAGGTCGTGGGCGAAGCGGACAGCGTTGCTTCTGGCTATGAGTTATTGCAGGCGCTGAGCCCCAGCGCCGTATTTCTGGACATTTCCATGAGCGATGGCACGGGTTTCGATTTGCTGGACAAATTCCCCCAGCCGCCCTGCCAGATCGTCTTCGTGACCGCGCACGACGCCTTTGCCCTGCGGGCCTTCCGCTACCATGCGCTCGACTACCTGATGAAGCCGATCGACCCCAAAGAGCTGCTGCGGGCGGTGGAGCGCATCAGCGCTGGCCACCGTATGGAGGACTTGGCGCGCCAGCTCGCGGCGCTGCTGGAGGGCATGAAAACGCGCAAGCTGGAGAAAATCGCTCTACACGCTCAGGAGGGGCTGATTTACTTGCGCACCGATCAGATCGTCCACTTGCAGTCGGAAGGCAGCTATACCACCTTCTACATGCTCGGCCAGGAGCGCCACGTCGCCTCCCGATCCATCAAGGAGTTTGAGGACATGCTCTGCGGCCAAGCAGGCTTTTTCCGCATCCACCAGTCGCACATCGTCAATTTGTCCTTCGTCAAGCGCGTGCTGCGCGAGGATGGGGGCTACGCCCAGATGGAGACGGGCGCCAAGCTGCCCATCGCGCGGCGGCGCAAGGAGGAGTTTTTGCAGGCTTTGGGAGGGTGACATCGCCTTCCCAGCGGACTCGCGCCAGGGTTGTGCTAGCCCATCAAACGTCGTTTTAACACATAGGTAAATAGGCACATTGGCTCGCGTGCTGTTGACGCTAGAATGGCTACGTACCTATGTACTTCAAAACATGATGCAGATAAACAGGCATGTTGCTGCTCTGTAGTATACTAGACGCGGTCAATAGAGGTGGAAAGTTTGGAGAGTAGCTATCTTATGGGCAAACATTATAGGCTAAAGAGTATTTGCTTCTCTCTTTGCCAGAGTTGTTTTGAAAAAAAAAGAAACCTTTCCCGCTTTCGGGAAAGGTTTCTGAATTCCTTTTACATCCTTCCTTAATAAATAATAATCCGGTTTTACGGTTCTAGTTTCATCACGCTTCGAATCCGATTATTAATCCTTTTTTGGGTTATTGCGATTATCAGCTTCGTTGCGGCTTGTGCTTTTATCTTTACCATCATCTTCACGCGATGTCCTGGTGATGCTTGATTGTTCTTTGCCAGTCTGAGTATGTTTTTTTGGCTGAACATCACGGTCTACATCTGGATTGTCGTTAACTCTTGCCAATACCTGTTCCTTTCTGGCCTTGCCATCGTCATCGCCTATACGCTGTTTCTTGTCATGGTTTGGATCCTGAGGATCCGACTTTGGTTTGTTGTGATCCTGATCGGTTTTGTCTTTTGAGATCCAATCATGGCTTGGGCCCCTAGGATCCGACTTTGGTTTGTTGTAATCCCGATCGGTTTTGTCTTTAGAGCTCCAATCGCGGCTTGGATTCTTGGTATCCGACATGGGATTGTTGTGATCCCGATCGGTTTTGTCTTTAGAGCTCCAATCGCGGCTTGGATTCTTGGTATCCGACATGGGGTTGTTGTGATCCCGATCGGTTTTGTCTTTAGAGCTCCAATCACGGCTTGGATTCTTGGGATCCGACATGGGATTGTTGTGATCCTGATCGGTTTTGTCTTTTGACATCCAATCATTTCCTTCGTTCCTTTTCTCAGCTTGCTTTTTGTCCATGGTAATTGTTGATTAATTCATAGCAGAATTGCTATACTCCAAAATTACGACTATTCAGCTAAGGTCGTGTTATACAATTAGCGAAGAATATTACAGGATTAATAGATACAAAAAATCACCATTGACTACTCAACCGGCCAAATAAGGGGTGTGGAGATGTCACCTGAAACCTTTACCTGGCTCCCGCGGGCTCCAGTTCTCCAGGCCGGAATATCTAGTGCCTTGCGCACTGCGTATCAACCCCGTCCCTCCTATAGCCCGACTTGCCCACGAATTCAAACCTGGAGCAGTACTTCCCGGCTAGATAGCGAAAGCGTTTGCACAGCGAGGCGCTCGCCTCAAACGAACAACCTCGCCTGCTCCATAAAAATCAAGTTGTTTTGGCATAAAACCCGCAAACCTCTGAAAAGCATTTTCCAAAAAAAATCCCTCTCTCCAAAACCTTCTCCCTGCCTTGGCGCTTTATAGTCCTTGAATCCTGGCGGGTCGGTCAATAAAAGTAGGGGGGTGCTATCTTGATTATCAAGATACTGCATCTGTTTAAAATGATCATTTATTTATGCACTAGTATACTCAAAATATATACGAGCATGAAAAGATTACTCTTTAGCATCAGCGTACTCCTCTTGGCGGGCCTCAGCCTAAATGCCCAAAGCATCCAGGTGCGCTACAAGAAATTTATCGTGCCTGGCCAGATCGAGTATGGGCGTTGGGCTACTTCCCCTGAAATGAAGCGTCAGCTCCGCGACCGGGAGGAGAAAATGGCCAACAACGTGAGCGAGTACTACGATCTGGTGGCCAACCCCCGCCAGGCTTACTTCGCTCATGATACGACTATACAGCTTGCTCCAGTGGATGAAGGCAGCCCGTGGTGGGGGCGCATGAACAGCATGAAGTTCTCTCACGCCCAAAACCTGCGGACCGGCGAAGTGACCATCAGGTCGAATGTACTGCCCGATAGCCTCTGCTCCAGCGTCAACTTCCGGGAGAAGTACAAGTGGGTACCCGGCGAAGGCCTGCGCATCTTCGCCGGCTTGGAATGCCGTCCGCTCATCCACCGCATCGATGACAAGAGCCAGGTGGTCGTCTGGTATGCTCCGGCTATCCCGATCCCGGCGGGGCCAGAGGACTTCGCTGGCGCCCCCGGCCTGATATTGGCTGTCGAAGCGCCGGCCTACAACTTCATCGCCGAAAAAATCGAGGCGGGCAATTTCACAGTGGAAAAAGAAGCATTGCCCGCCGAGCGCTGCCTCGGCGAAGAGGCCTTCCGCCGCAAGGTGCAGGAGGCGGCCATGAATCGCTTTATGAAGCAATAGGTTGAGCTACGAGCGGCTCGCAACTCCCCATCATCACCCGCTACCAAATCAATACCATGAAAAAAAATTACACGCTACTTGCGCTCTTCACGCTTTTGCTCTGCGCCCCGTTTGCCCTGACGGCCCAAGTACTCATCCAAGGCTCAGTCACCCTTTCCGATGGCGGCATCGCCGAGGGCGCTGTGGTGCGCCTGCTGGCCACCGACAGCACCCGTATGATTGACTTTGCCGTCACCGATGCAGGAGGGAAATGGCAGTTCCGCGCGGTGATTGAGCCAGCCGTGGTGATCGAGATCGGCTACTTCGGCTACCGCACTGAGTACCTGCGCATCGACCTGCCGCAAAGCGCCGCTACCCCCTTTGAAACAGTCCTGGAGCCGCAGGGCTTCGACCTCAAAGCCGTCACCGTGACGGACAAAGCCCTTGGGGTAAGGCGCAGTGGCGACACCCTGGCTTTCCGCCTGGAAACCTACACCACTGGTGCCGAGCGCAACCTCGGGGACGTGCTCAACCGCCTGCCCGGGATGGAGGTGCGCGATGGCGCAGTGTACTACGGGGGCGAGAAAATCCGCCGGATGCTGGTGCAGGGGCGCGACGTGATCAACGCCAATCAGCAACTGGCGCTGGAGGGCATCCGCGCCGATCAACTGGAGGAAATCGTCATCATCGAAAATTATAAAGAGCCGAGCGAGCAGTTCCAGACCGAACGCAGTGATGACGTGGCCATGGACGTCAAGCTCAAAGAAGGCGCGCTGAGCAAGTGGTCGGGCGAAGCTGGCGTGCTGGGCGGGTACCCGGCTTCGGCCAAAGCAGAGGTCAGCGCCTTCAACCTCAACAACAAAACCGGCCTGAGCGGCTTTGCCCGCGCCAATAATATCGGCGAGCAAATCCTCACCTTTCAGGACATGATCGGCATGATGTCTGACCAAGGCGGACGGGGCTTTAGAGCGGGGCGCGAGGGGCTGGTCAACCTCATCCCCCGCGAGCTCAATATCAGCGACCAGGTGCAGGCCAACCTCGATGGCATCGTCAACCTCAACGTGGATGCCAACCTGGCTAACGGCATGAAACTAAAGGGCTTCATTATGGGGGCTTACGCCCAGCGGGAGTCCGAGGTCTTCTCGATCAGCAATTACATCGCGGAAAACCAAACCCGCACCGAGACCCGCACCCGCGAGACGCGGACGCCCCTGGGCAACACCATGTGGCGCTTGGAATGGAACGTGGACTCCACCACTTTCCTCGAATTGGGCGCGCCCTTCTCCCTGAATACTACCGCGGCCGACGAGACCCGCCTGGGCCAGTTCGATGGCCGGGACTTCCGCACCTTTAACGATCAATCCCAGTGGAGCTACAACCTGGCCCCCTACGCCAAGCTGCGCAAACAGCTGCGCCAGAAAGACGTGTGGCAGTCCGACCTCCGGTTGGAGCGCAGCCGCCAATCCGGCGATATGTTTTTCGAAGATATCTTCCCCTTCCTGGGGCTGCCTATCGCTCCTCAGGACTCCCTGTACCGCGTCTTGCAGCAGCAAGCCATCTCCACAACTAGCCTCAATTTCTCTTCCAACTATAAAGCCCTGTTCGGCGATTGGTTCCTGCAGCCCTCGGTAGAGTATGCTTTCCAAGACCAGTCTATCGACAACACCGCCGATGTACCAGGGGCAAAGGATTTCACCAGCGCCGACGCCATGGTGCAACACCGCGGAATCGTCAACCTGAGCGGGGGCTACGAGACTACCCGCTGGGAAGTGGCACCCTTCGTGACGCTGAACTATCTGCAGCGCGATTTCCGCCTCAGCGGCGCGATGGAAGAGGTCTTCCCTGGATACGGCCTGCGCGTGGTGCGTAAGTTCAACCGCGCCCACAACCTGACCTTCGATGCGAGCTACGGCCTGCAATTTGCCGATTTCCAGAGCGTTTGGGGCGTCAATACCATCAACTCGGCCACGGAGGTCGCCACGGGCCGCTATCCCCTCGATCTGGCTACCGAGGGCTATTCGGTCTCGATGAATTACCGCAATTTCATCGTCGCCCGGCGCACCTTCATCTTCGGCAGCCTGTCATACAACTACAACGAGAACGTAATCACCAATTTCACGGAGAGCTTTGGCAGTTACATCCTCAGCGGCTTTCTGCCCACGCCTTCTTCCCAGCGTTTCAATGCCTCGTTCTTTACCGGCTACGAGATGGATAAGCTGCCCCTGCGCCTGGAGCCGCGGGTCAACCTC
Organism: uncultured Phaeodactylibacter sp.; assembly: GCA_964432875.1. Lineage (GTDB taxonomy): Bacteria > Bacteroidota > Bacteroidia > Chitinophagales > Saprospiraceae > JACJYE01. Next base: position 23,530 of record CAYSPJ010000074.1, read on the forward strand.
AACTGGTCGGATGGCTTCTCGACCAATGGTGAGCAGGCTTTCGCTACCGAGCTATTTTTCCAGTCCTATGGCTTTTCCGTCAAATCGCGCTGGAAATTCCCTCTGAACGTGGATGCCGGGATCCAGTACAACAGCAACCAGGTAGAGCGCAACAACCAGCCTGGCCTGGGCTTTGAGTCCTGGCAGCCTTCTGTAGGCGTCGATTACAAAATCGGCGCGCTCAAGCTGCAGTCCACGTTCGCGTTCGACCGCGCTGGCAACCAGGACATTTCCAATGACTTGTACCTCCTGGATTTCAATGCCTTCTACGATTTCGAGAAGACGCCCCTGACCATCAAGCTGCAAGCTAAAAACGTGCTGAACCTGACTCCCGATGAGCGGGTGCGCAATACTTTTAGCCTCAATATCTCGGAGATACGGCGCTACCAGATTTTCCCCGGCTTCATCCTGGCGGGGCTGAGCTGGCGGTTTTGATCGGGGTAAAGCTCAAACTGGTTACGAGCTTCGAGTTTAGAGTCCGCCCCTGCGTATAGCCGAATGCACTGGCGTAAGCATAAACCATCTGTGCCATCAGTGGGCACCCCGGGCTGGCCTGCCCACCCAACGAGGTAGGTGCGATTGGTTCTTGCAGACAAGCCCGACAGAGGTGGTAAAGTAGCGTTTCGCGGCGCTGCCACGATTAGTTTTCTCACCCTGTGGAATAAAAGCTTCGCTATTCCACAGGGTAAACGCAACGGCGCAACGACGCAACGCCAACATGACGTGTAGAGAGCGTCGAGCGCAACTTACCCGTTGGAGGCCCTGTTCGGGCCTCCAACGGGTCCAGGCTCAACGTAGGCTGGCTTTGGAGCCGCAACAATCAGGCACGAAAGTGCTTGATTGTTGTACGTTGCGCGCGACGCTCGGCAGCCCCCTGCTCACGGAGAGATAGGTAAGAGCCGAAACTTTGCGTTCGTTGCGCCGTTGCGAGGCAATGACGCCAAGCTTCGTAGCAAGCGGAGGGCGGCAGAACCAATCGCTCCTGCCAACAAGGGGGGAGCTCAAAGCTCAAATCGGGGGGGGCAACTCCTAAAATCTCACTCCCCAATCCGGTAGCCCAGCTCCCACACCCACACCAGGCTGCGCTCCCGGCGGTAAGCCGGCACGCGGTTGACGGGGGTGAGGGCCAGCTCGGCGCGGGTGCCGATGGAAAAGCGCCCCAACTCAGCCTGGACAGCCGGGGCAATGAAGAGCGCTAGTGGTGCCAGCGACTTGTTGGGCAGCTTCAAATCGGTAGGGATACCATTGACTAACACTCCGCCGTAGTCGGTGCGGGAGAGGAAACTGCCACGCAGGCCTGGCCCGATGCCAGCAGCAAAGCGCCCCGTAGGCGTGAGCGCCCACCAGGGCATGGCAAGCAGGCTGAGGTGGTAATGGGTATTGACGCCGATAGCGGCGTTGGTCTGGAAGCCGTTGGCATCCGTGACGATGACCGGGATGTCGTAAAAGCGGGAGCGCTGCGCGCTGGCCTGAAAGCGCAGGCTGGCCTTTTCTCGCCACGGCCGCGTATGGGCTACGCCCAGTCCTAAACCACCAACCACTACCTTGTCCTGAGCATCGGAATGCCATAAGATAGGGTGCTGCCCCTTGAGCGCGTTGCCCAACGGGAACAGTTCATTGGCGCTGAGATAAGCCGTCCAGCTCTGCGCCAGCAGGGCGGGCAAGCAAAATAGTAGCGTGGCAGACAGGCAGAGTAATCGGTGGGTCATATCATTCGGCTTTAAGGGCTTTTTGGATAAACACTTCGCCTTCAATAGAGGCTTCCACGAAATAGGTGCCCTTGGGCTGGTCGGCGAGGTTGATGGCATAGCTTAGCTCCGGGTCGAGGTTCAACAGTTCGAAGACCGCTTTGCGCCGGCCATCGTAGATGCGGATATCAACCCGGGCCGCGCTATGCACGGCAGGGTCAAAGTACAGGATGATGCTCTGGGTGAAAGGGTTCGGTGCTACCACGAAGGGCGGCACCGGCACTTGCTCGACGACTTTTTCGCAGGAGAACAGGCTCAGTGCCAGGAAAAGGGAAAAGGTGATATTGCGCATGGGCGGTTATTTCTTACAAAACGGAAGCCATCGAATTTGTGCTGCTTGGCGGCAAGTGCTATATCGAGCATGAAATGAGGGATAAACAGCGGGGCAAGTTGAGGTGTCGGACACCCCCAATTATTCAGCGTGACATATTATTGCGCGCCCCCTAACCCTTAATCGTAGGGTGTTCAAAACCCCGTGCAGGAATTGCTGCACATTTACGTACGCCGGGCGGAAAAATCCCGTAGGGATGGCAGCTTCTTTGCCAGGGACGTCAGTCCCTGGAGGAGGGCAGGCCTTCGAATGAGTTCCGTAGGAACGACACCCCGGCAGAGCGGCAAAAAGCGCAGCATCTTTTTCCTGCGCTTGTGAACACCCTAACCCCTAATCGCTTTACCTTCCCGCACCAGGATTTCCGAGCCTTCGGCCAAGAATACCGATTTAGGCGTTTCATGGTTCAAAAAAGCGAAGGATTGGCCATAAGTC
>CAYSPJ010000075.1:0-25994 GCA_964432875.1 uncultured Phaeodactylibacter sp.
CATCAGCCCTTTCTTCACCACATGATGTTTTGGGCTTGCAGGCTGGCATGCGGCAATCCCTGCGCGATTACAAAGAATTATATCCTGCTACCTTATGACCCTGCTGCGCATCCCCGAGCAAGCTTGGGTCACGTTGCCCACTTCAGGTGGGGACTAGAAATGGTGGGAACGGAATTTTGATTATGCAACAGCCTAGGTGACATCTGCCGCTCATCAGCAAAACAGCGCGGGCGGGAGGTGTAATCTCAAGCGCGGAGGGGGGACTGGCTGCGCTGACCCCGCGTTTTCAGATTACACCATCCACACACTTGGATGTGCCCGGGGGTGTGGAGATGTCACCTGAAAACGCTAGCGCTGGGCCCGCCTTTTCAGATTACACCATCCACTTGCTGGCGAGCCATTGGGGCGACTGCCTAAAACTCATAACACTTCACCCGCCCCTTATTGCCATTCCCTACGCGGGTGCGCTTATTCCCACCTCCTTGCCAGCCTCGGCTGGGCGGTTCAGCCTTGGAAAAGGGATTGACCTTCAGCGCCAGATAGAAGTCGCTGCCTCTTAAATCCGATTTGCGGAAGATGCTGCCCAGGTGGTCGGTCCCGATGGTCAGGAAAGCCAGGCGCACCGCTAACCCGACGCGCAGGCTCTGCCAGTCGTAGAGGCTGACCGGCAGGGCGGCTTCCAGCCAGCGGCTCTCCAGGCGGGGGCTGATAGCTAATAAGCTGCCGCGTCTCAGCCCCGGGTTTAGCGGCAAGCCTTGGATCAGGGCAGCGCCGATGAAAACAGGCCCGCCCAGGGCGTGATCCACTTGGAGGCTCAGGGCTGCGGGCAGCCAAAAACCGAAAGATTGGCCCACCAGCGAAGCGGTGGAATCCCCAAGAGCTTGGCTGCTAAAGAAATCGAGGTAATCTTCGCTTTGCTCCAAACTCTTGAACGAGCGGTATGCGTCCGTACCGATTATCGTCTGGCTGCTGGTGCGCACCTGGTATTTTTTGGCGTTGCGGTTAAAATTGATACGTCCCAAGTCTATCAGGGCAACCCCCAACTTCCAAAGGTAAGGCGCATCCGCATCGCCATCAATGGTGAGGGTTAGGCCGAGGTCCAGCCCGATGCCGCCGCCATTGCGTTCGGGTAGGAAACTTTCGGCATTGAGGTTAGAAGAAGTTAAGCCGTAGCGGAAGTCGACAGGAGAGCCACTCAGAGAGTCATTGGGCAATTTCTGCAGCCGGAAAGCGCTTGCGTTTTGCCAGTAGGAGCCTTCGTAGGCTTGCAACGCTTTCACCGTTGCGCCAATCGCGATTTGCCCTGAGCCTGTTTCGGCGAGGTAGGCGTAGTTAAAGCCCACTTCGCTCCAGGCGCCGATGGCCGAAGAAAACGGCGCTACTTCAAATTCAGAAAAAAAAGGCCGCGGATAGTAGTTGTAATAACTGAACTGGTTGTCCACCCCTCGGGCGGTACCCATCACGCGCAAGCGCGTAATCAAGCCGATACGATGTTGTTCGCCAATGGAGAAGTAAAAAGAAGGGCCCAGCAAGCTGCCAAGCGCCAGGGTGCTGCGGCTGCGTTGGTCACGGTTAAAATCGATGACGATGGTATTAGCCTGTGGCTGCTCGCCCCTGGGCAAGTCGGGTGCGGCAATGAAGTCCAGGTTATCGCGTTGCTGCCATAGGCTGAGCAGGCTGGATTCCTGCATGTAGGCGTAGTTATTCCAAAAATGGGCCGCACCTTCGGCCAGGTTGATATCCCAACGAAGCGGCGTAGTGGCGTGATAAGCCGGATTGAGCAGCGTGCTGTTGATGCCACCGTAGCCAGACAGGCGGATGCCGAGTTGTTCTTGAGCTGAAATAGTGGAAAACAGCCCCAATAATAGGGCCAGGGCAATGGTTCTTGGAATCATGATAAGTAGTTTGAAGTTGCTTATGGATAAGGCCTTAGCGTACATCTCCGCTTTATTTCAATGCACAATATTAGTAAAATTTGCCTCTAAAAAAGAGCGTTTTGCCTAAAGATTAGGGGCGCGCATGAATTAATGATAGAGCCACTGCCAGATTTTAGGCACAAAAATCAATAAGCCAGCTGTAGCGGCCCCCAGGGCTGCCAACAGCACAGCCGCTGCTGCCAGGTCTTTAGCCTTGCGAGCAAGGGGGTGATAGCCCGGGCTGGCCAGGTCGGCGAGCTGCTCCAGCGCGGTATTGAAAGCCTCGGCGGCAAAAACCGTGCTGATACAGAGGGCCACTAAGCACCATTCCAGGGCGGTGAGCCCAAAGCTAAGCCCCAGCGCAATGGCAGCGAATGCCGCCAGCAAGTGGATCCAGGCATTGGGCGTGCTGCGCATCAGGGTAAGCAGGCCAGTAAAAGCATATTTGAAACTGAGCAAGCGGCGCCGGAGCATAAGCAGTGCGTTTTGATGAATAAACTCGATAGGCTTAAAACAGAGCGAGCCAGCCCGTAGTTGGGCTGGCTCGCTTTCATTTGCTCGAGTGGTTGAAAATAAACTCAGTACTCAAGCATTTTCGATAGGCTGTTGGTTGACCCGCACAACATTACGGGTTTGGCTCCATCAGCTTATTGGTAGCCAATTCGCCTTGCGGGATCGGCCAGATGTATTCCGATTGGCCAGGCTGAACGGCGTTCACGTTCGCTTTGCCCGGAATGGGCTGGAGCAAGCGCAGCAGGTCTGGCGAGCGGAAGCCTTCACCTAGCAGCTCGATGCGGCGTTCCAGCAAAATGGCATCAATCAGCGCATTGGCATCAGCAAAGCTGCCGATGGTGTACTGTGTGCCAGCATCAGAACGGCCGCGTACGGCGTTGAGCAGATCAACCGCCCTTTGCGTCACGCCAGAAGCGCGAGCAGAAGCTTCTGCCAGGTTGAGCAGTACTTCAGCATAGCGGATGACCGGGACGTAGTCCAGGTGTTGCGGGCCGCGCGGGAACTTGTTCAGATAAGGCCGGCCATTTTCAGGGTTGTCGAAAATGAAGCTGCGGCGGTCGTCATCAGCCGTCCAGGAAGTATTGCCAATGATGCCAGCGGGGTTGAGCGAGTAGTCGCCAATACCGCGCGGGCCGGGGTTGTAGTAGCTGCCCAAACCGTTTTGAGTACCCGGGAGGTTGTTTTCAGTAAACGGCATGGAGAAGATGCTCTCCTTGGTGGTGTAAGGCGGTGCAAATACATCGGAAACGCTAGCTACAAGCTGATGCTGTATCCCGCTGGAAGCGGTGAAAGGCGCACTGCTGGAGACGATCTTGTTGGCTTCAGCCACCACGTCGCCATAACGGCCCATCGACAGCAATACGCGGGTCTTGAGCGCAATAGCGGCGTTTTTATGCGCCCTGGTGACGTTGAGGTAGTCGGTAGCATAAGCATCAGGCAGGTTTTGCTCGGCGAAGTTCAGGTCGGCCAGGATTTGGTCATAGACCTGCGCGACGGTGCTGCGGGCCAGGTCGTTGTTGCCGGCTGCCAGCTCTGCCTGGATCCTCAGGGGCAAACCCAGGCTGCCGCCGTTACCGTCGGCGTAGGGGCGGGCGTACAACGTCAGGAGGCTGTAATAAGACAGGGCGCGCAGAAAGCGGGCCTCTCCTGTATAGTTGGCTGCCAGCGCCGGGTCAACTTTGGCCTTGTTGGCATCCAAGCCAGCCAGGAAGACGTTGAAGCTGTTGATGGCGCGGTAAGCGTTGTTCCACAGGTTTTCAACTTCGTTGGTACTAGCCAGCACGGTGTGGTTCCAGGTTTGCAGCCCGGTCACGCCGTTGGTGGTCTCGTTGAGGAACTCATCGCCGCGGATGTCTTGATAAACGACGTAGCGGCCGCCATAAAACTGGCCACTTTTCAAGAAAGCATAAAGGCCATTTACTTGCTGTTCGATGCGCGCGGGCGAATCAAAAACCGAGGCATCGGAGAATACCGTCTCTGGGACCGGGTCAAGCAGGTCTTTATTGCAGGCGGTGAGGAACAATCCGACGGCTAGCGCGATGAGCACTACAGGCCGGTTTATAGAACGAATGAAATTTTTCATACTGCATCAGGATTTAAAAAGATTATAAACCAATATTCAGGCCAAAGATAAAGGTGCGCGGCATGGGCACGGTGTTGCGGTCCACGCCAGGCGTCAGGTTGCTGTTACCATTGGTTGAAACTTCCGGGTCGGTGCCGCTATAGCCGGTGAACAGGAAGGCGTTGTTGACCGTGGCATAAATGCGCAGGTTCGTCATGCCGATGTTCCGGATCAAGCTAGAGGGCAGGCGATAGCCAAGCGTGATATTGCGCACGCGCAGGAAGTCGGCCTTTTCGACGTTTTCAGAAATCGGGAAAGCAGAGCCGTTGGAGACGTTGTCGTTGAAGACTACACGCGGGATGTTGGTCACATCGCCTTCGTTTTGCCAGCGGTTCAGCAGGTCAGTATGGTTGTTCCAGAAGCGCTGATCACGCAAGCCTGCTTTGGAACCATTATAGACGTAGTTGCCGCCAGAGTACTGCAGTTGGAAGTTCAAGTCCAGGCCACCATAAGTGAAGGTGTTGTCCCAGGCACCGAACCAGGTCGGCAGAGCCGGGCCAAACACTTTGCCATCGCGGGCGACGGTAACGGCATCAGCAGGCCGGCCGTCCAGATAAGTCCAACGGGATTGGCCAGCAGGCGGTACGTGGTTGTATTGAACTTGTTCGCCTGCACGGTTGACAAAAATGCGCTGGCCAGTAGCCGGGTTGACGCCAGCCGTTTCTACTACGTAGAAGCTACCCACCGATTCGCCTACGCGGATGATGTTGACGGTCTCCAGGCCAGCCGTGGCGCCGAAAATATCGGCATCACCTTCTGCCAGCGATAGCACTTCGTTGCGCATGATCGCGATGTTGAAGTTGGAGTTCCAGTTGAACTTGGCTTTGCGGACGACATTCCCGTTTAGCCCAAATTCAAAGCCGGTATTTTGCATTGATCCCACGTTGGTTGCAATCGAGTTGCCCGGGATACCCTTGGAGGGCGCTTGAGGGGCATTCAGGATCAAGCCATCGATCAGGTTCTGGAAGTAAGTAACTTCCCCTTGGACACGGTCGTTCAGGATGCCGAAATTGAAACCTACGTCCGTCTTTTTGCTGGTCTCCCAGGATAATTCCGGGTTGCCCGCCTGGTTGAATTGCAGGGTTGCATTCGTGCCATACAGAGCGGAAGAATAAGTGGACAGTGCAGCAAAGTCGCCAATGCCTTGGTTGTTGCCTACTTCGCCATAGCTACCGCGGATTTTAAAGTAGTTGAAGACGTTGCCCAGGGAATTCTGCCAGAAAGCTTCCTCGGAGATGGCATAGCCAGCCGAACCACCCCAGAAGACGCCTTTTTTGTTGCCGGGGGCAAAGGCCGAGTATTCGTCCTGGCGCAGGTTGAAGGCCAAGAAATATTTTTTCTTGAAGTCATAGTTCAAGCGGCCGAAGTAAGACAGCAGGTAGTTCTCGCCCTGGAAGTTGTTGGCCGGGTTGATGATCGTAAAGTTGCCCTGGTAAGTAGTGAAGAAGGGGTCGGCAATTTGTGTGCGCGTAGCACCCCAGCCTTCAACTTGAGTGTATTGCTGCTCATTGCCCACCAGCGCAGAAATATTATGTGCTCCGGCGAGGTTGAGGTCATAGTTCAAGATGTTCTGCCAGTTCCAGCGGCGGTTGCTGATGACGGAGTTGTTGGCTAAACCGGCATTGCCGAAACCATCGCCATGGATGGGCGTCTGGAAGTTGAGGTTTTCAACATTCACGTTATCGATGCCATACAGCGACTTGAAGTACAGGCCCTTGACGATATCTACCTGAGCGTAAACGCTGGCCTGGATTTGGCTGGATTCCGAGGTGAAGCTGTTTAGGTCCACAATCGGTGCCGGGTTGTAAAAGCCTACTTCCGTCAGGTTGCTTCCCCGGCCAATACGGTTGTTGGAGGCGATATTGTACGAACCATCCTCATTATAAGGAGAAACGATGGGTGCCGTGATCAAGGGGATACGGCCAAGGCCTGCAGTGTTGAAGGCCTGGCCAGGAAGCGAACCGGTGTTCGGTGCCGAGTTGAAGTTAGAGGAATACCCCAAGGAAGTACCAATGGCGAGGTGGCTGCCCACGCGGTGGTCCAAATTCAAGCGGCCCGAGCGGCGCTCAAACTCGTTTTTGATAATCATCCCTTCCTGGTTGGTGTAACCGAAAGATACGAAATAGTTGGTGCTCTCCGAACCGCCGGAGAAGCTCAGGCCATGGTTGTGCGAGAAGCCGGTTTGGTAAACGAAATCGTACCAATCGGTGTCGATGTTTTGTCCGTTTCTCTGCTGCAGGAAGACCTGGTCTGGCAAGTTGGCATTGCGCGCCGCTTCATTTTTGATTGTGACGTACTGCTCTGCATTGAGCAGCTCGGGCAGGCGAACCGGCTGCGTCCAGCCGCCCCAAGCATCGTAGTTGACCTTGGTCTTTCCCGTTTTGCCCCGCTTGGTCGTGATGAGCACTACACCCGCGCTGGCACGCGAGCCATAGATAGCAGCAGCGGAAGCATCCTTGAGGATTTCGATGCTCTCGATGTCAGCAGGGTTGAGGTTGGAGAGGGCGTTGTTGCCCGCCGAGACCGTCCCCTGCGGGTTGATGTCGCCGGTATACGTCGGCACACCATCGATCACTACCAGCGGGAAAGAGCTCAGGTTGATGGAGTTGATACCGCGCACCCGAAAAACCGGCGCGTTGTTGAGTACCCCGTTGGGCAGGTTGATGTTGACCCCCACGGCCCGCCCTTGCAGGGCCTGGTCGAAGCTCTGTACCGGGAGCGCAGCAAGGTCCTCACCCCTAATGGAGGAGACGTTGCCGGTGATATCCCGTTTTTGCATGGTACCATAACCGACCACCACGACCTCCTGGATGCTGATACCCGTCTGGAGGACGATAGTGTAGGCGCTCTCGCTGGTCAAGGCCAATTCTTGAGTGGTGTAGCCCGTATAGCTGACTACAATAGCCTCTACGCCAGCCGGCACATTGAGGAAAAAGGCACCGTTGATATCGGTCACTGTGCCGATATTCGTACCTTTTGCCAGGACGCTGGCACCGATGAGGGCCTCTCCGCTGTCATCTGACACGGTACCGGAGATGCCGCGTTGTGCCACAGCCGTAATGGCGCCTAGCGCCATCAGCGACAAAGTGAACAATAGTTTTTTCATGCTTGATTCCAAGTTTGGTTAAGAAATGATTGTTGCATAAGAACGTTGATTTATCCGAAAACGCTGCTGGTTTTAACAGCAGTATCTTTGATTATGAACCTAAAAATTAGTACACCATCTATTGGTGCTTACCGTCAATAATTTAGGCCAAGAACATCGAAAGTAAGCTTGGAAACCGTCCGCTTCCACCCTGATCACCAACATGAGGCCACTACATACCCGCAGGCTAAACTATTCATCATAGCCTGGGGTAGAAGACATACACAGGGGCTTCTGATTAGCCTTCTAACGTCGCTAAAAAGTTCAATTTGGGTGTGTTGAGCGCCTAGTATACCTGGTTTGTGATAATGCTGCGAAGATAGTGAATGTTAACTCAATGTTAAGTATATTTATCTTGTTTTTTTTCGGTTTAGTTCGGCTATTCCAGACTGCCAGCCAACACACAAGCCCGTTTTTCTCTTTCCACCATGCCATCCGGGGTAAATAGTTCAAACCAAAGCACATAGATGCCCAGGCGGGCCCGGGTGAGCTCTTCGGAAGTGCCATCCCATTTCAGCGTGCCACTGATCGGCAAGGTTTCGTTATTGGCCAGGCGGCGGATTAGCCGGCCCTGGCTATCGTAAACATAGAGTTTGAGCGTATAACCTGGGCGGTCAAGCTCATAATTGATGAGTAAAACATCTTCGAAGCCATCGCCATCGGGCGAGAAGGTCTTGTTGGGGATGTCGATCATTTGGCTTAAGGCCGAAGGGCGGGCTACAAACTGAGAATTGCGGGAGGTGGGCGTGGCAAATCCCGCAGAAGAGGCTGCCGAGTGCCAGTTGCCTACATCCTGGGTAGGCGCATCGGGGGAGATGCGCTCCAGGGATACGCCCCGTTTGCTGTCCAACAGCGGGTAGTGCAGGTTGTCGTTGTAGTCAAAAGAGTCAATGGCTAGGCCATTGGCGATTAGGCTGAGGTTGCCGGAGCGGGAGTCGAGGGTAGGCAGGTTGACTTCTAATACCGCCCGGGGCTCTTCCACGGAGTAGCGTGCCTGCACGTCGTCCGGGCTGCGAGCAAGTACAGCATAAGCGCCGGGCAAGAGGAGGAAACGCTGGTTTACCTGTACGGCGATATTGCCCGACGTGCGCTCGCGGTTCCTCACCTCCAATCCTTGCAAGTTGACTATTTTTGGCGAGCGGTTATAGAGCTCGACAAAGGGTGAGCCGCCAGTTTCAGGCAGGAAGAGGAGCTCGTTGATGATGACGTCACCAGGTTCCATCTGTTCTGCCAAGCCAAGGGTGGCCTGGTCGTTGCTGCCGATGGCGTTGCCCATGCAATCGGTGAGCGCTTTGTCAACGATGAGTTCATAAGTGGCACCCGAGGCAAGCGAACCATCGAGGAAAAGGATCACTTCCTGATTACCAGGCTCAACCATGGCTTCTTCAATGGAGATGGGCGGCTGCAGGCGGTAGTTTTCAGGCAGCCCAGCGGTTTCAGCATCAAGTGGCTCATCAAAGATGAGGCGGATTTCAAATTCGCTCTCTGCCACCGCCGTAATCAGAGACGGGGGCGTGTCGTCTCCTGTTTCGCCCAGTCGGCTATTGGGCTGGCCGGGTGTGCCGCCAAGCTGCGCCCGCGAGGCCCGCCAATTGCCAGGGCAGTCATACGGCCCGTCTAGTTGGATCAGCTCCAGGCTATAGCCGCCGTCGATGGTGCCGGGGTCGCGGTACCAATTGCTGCTGTAAGGCACGGTGAAAATGAGCTTGCCTGCTGCGTCAGCCAGGCGTATAGTGCTGCCGCTATTGGGCAATGGAGGGAAGCTGGGCAACCCCAGGGCCGGGCCGTAAGCGGCAAATCCTGCCTGAGCAAGTTCGGGGCTGATGCATATGTAAGCGCCGGGCAACAGCAGGTAACTCGGCAGGGTACGGGTGGAATTGCTCACCGTATAACTCAGGCTGGATAACTGGATGACTTTATTGCTGCGGTTGTATAACTCAAAGAACTCTTCTGCGGGTAAGCCCTGGCTTGGGGTGGGGTCGGCAAATATTTCAGAAATGACCACATCGTGCAATTCGGCAGGCTCTATATTATAATAGGTGAAGCTTGCGTTTTGCAGGGCAGCAGAGTTGCCGCTGAGGTCGCTGATGTTTACCGCTGAAAGGATGTAGCTGACGGTATTTTGCAGAGGGCTGGCCAAGCTGAGGCGCACAACGCTGGGATTGTCTGTTTCCAGGGCGGCGCTGGCTACCTGGCCGATGCCGTTATTGATGGAAAAATTGGCAGGATCAGAGGCTGATGCCGAGTCCAGGGGCTCATCAAAGCGAGCCAGTACTTGGTTGGCACCGGAGGCTTCTGCTTCCAGTAGCACCGGCGGTATCGTATCGAAGAACAAAGGGCCGACCAGCACATCGTCAAAAAAGAAGTGCTCATTTCTGGTGCTGGTATAGCGGCAATAAAAGCCAAAGAAAGCCCCCGTAGGATAGGTGTCGTCAATGGTGGTGCCTTGGAGCTGAAAATCCGTACCACCGGTATAATCCGCCCACATGCTCCATTCTCCAGCGGTGCTGCGCTCTACGCGCACCCGCGCCAAGGCCGTAGCGCCGCCCATCGCGCCAGGGGTGCCGCTGAAGAGTAGGGTAGAGGTGCTGCCGTCCTGCCGGAATAGATCCAGGGCATCATCATTGCCAGCAATGCCGCCGACTCTGATGAAGTAGCCCTCTTGGGCTTCTTCCAGGCCTGGGCTGGATGCGCTCAGATATACCCGGGCGAAATTGCTGGCCGAGGGGGAAAAGTTGAGGCGCACATAAAATTCCCAGGTGACTGCCGCATCAATGGACGTGGGGGCTGGCACGTATAGCGCAGCGATATTGTTGGCGGCAGCCTCCAGGTCGAGGAGCCGCAGCTCTCCGTCCGTGACGGCGAATTTGCCGAGGTCGCCAAGCCATTGTGGATTGTTGGTGAAATCCCCATCCGAGAAATCATCCTGCAATACTTGTGCTCGGGCGGCACCTAAAGCGAAAAAGCAGAGCAAAGCGCAGAGTAGATTCATTTTCATACCCCCAAAAATAACAAATAATAAAAATCAGGCAAATTTTAAAACACCCAAGCCTTTTTACAATCCTGTATTGAATGTATCTTTGCCCTCCGAATCTGAAAAATATTCGCAGCCCTAACCAGCCAGAATGGCTTGATGAACAAAAAACAGAAAACATGAAAGTAGCAGTTGTCGGTGTGACGGGCCTGGTCGGCGGCATTATGTGCAAAGTATTGGAAGAGCGCAACTTCCCGGTAAGTGAATTCCTGCCGGTGGCTTCTGCCCGTTCGGTCGGCAATGAAGTCAAATTCCGGGGTCAATCTTATACGGTTATTGGGATGGAAGCAGCCGTTGCCGCCCGGCCTGATATCGCTATCTTCTCCGCTGGCGGGGGGACTTCCCTGGAATGGGCGCCCCGCTTTGCTGCCGTGGGCACCGTCGTGATCGACAACTCCTCTGCCTGGCGGATGGACGCAGACAAAAAGCTGGTCGTCCCGGAGGTCAATGCTCAAGTATTAGGGCGGGGAGACAAAATCATCGCCAACCCGAATTGTTCGACCATTCAATTAGTCATGGCCTTGGCGCCTTTGCACCAGGCTTACCAGATCAAACGCATCGTGGTGAGCACCTACCAATCTTTTACCGGCACGGGCGTAAAGGCCGTCAAGCAATACCAATTGGAGCGCAAGGGCTTTGAGCCTAAGCCAGAAGAAATGGCCTACCACTATCCCATCTTTGAAAACTGCCTGCCCCATTGCGATACTTTCCTGGATAATGCCTACACGAAGGAAGAGATGAAGCTGGTCAATGAGACCCGCAAAATATTAGGGGATGACAGCATCCGCATCACGGCTACTGCCGTGCGCGTCCCTGTCCATGGCGGCCATTCCGAAGCGGTCAACGTGGAATTTGCCAAGCCCTTTGAACTAGAAGAGGTGCGTAATCTCCTGGAAAAAATGCCGGGCCTCATCGTACTGGATGACGTGTCGCGCAACCAGTACCCCATGCCGCTTTTTGCCAAAGACCGGGATGAAGTTTTCGTGGGCCGTATCCGGCGGGATGAATCTCTGGACAATGGCCTGAATCTCTGGATCGTGGCAGACAACCTGCGCAAAGGCGCAGCTACGAATGCCATCCAGATTGCCGAATTCCTGCTGGCGCACCAGTTGATTGGCTAAAAAGTAGCGGCAATTGGGATAATGATTATAAATAAGCGGTAATAGTTGTCTTGTTTGCCAGCAATTTCTTAATTTTGATAGCATTAGCGCTTTGTACCGATATAGGATCGTACCGTTTCAAAGAAGAATGTGATTGTTTAACCGTAACTATGGAATGAGGAGCAGAGGGCCGCTTTTCCCCAGCTTTTCTTCGCACTAATTTTAAACGTTGTTATGAAGACCAAGCTTGTACTTTGGGGGTCTAATGACCAGGACGAACGGATTTTGGTGGCTTTGGAACTCTTGTCTGACGAGAACAAGATCAAGATTTATACTTTCCCGGAAAGTATAGCTACCGAAGAATTCAGCCAAAAAATGATGAATGACTGGCGTGATGGAAACCAGGTTGAGTTTCCAGAGGGCTTTACGGAAATGGAGCGCGGCCTCAACGTCGCCGATAGTATGCTGCCTAGTGACATTAAGGTGGAACGCTCCGACCTCATCCTCCGGGCGCAGACTGAATGGCAGTTTATCGTGCTGTCTTCCAAGCTCAGCCAGGCTTATCATTCTGAATTAGAAGACCTGCGCGAAAAAGTTTCCAAGCTTACCTCCTTTGAAAGCAAGCAATGGGAAGAGCTGAAAATTTTTTGGGACAAAGTGCAGGATCAGGTCAAGGAGCGCAATTTGTTTCGCGAACATGCCGACATGCTACGCGAGAAAACGAACGAATTATTTGCCCACCTGAAGAGCTTGCGCTCCAGGCTGGATGATGAGTTCAAGGAGCACTCCAAAGATAGCTATGAGCAGTTTATGCAAACCCTGGAGGATGTCGAAAAAAGGATTGCTGAAGGGATGAGGCTGCAGCCGCTTTTTGACGAGCTCAAACAGTTGCAGCGCAAATTCCGCGACATGAAATTCACCCGCGAACATCGCGCCAAGGTTTGGGAACGCCTCGACTCGGCTTTCAAACTGGTTAAAGAAAAGCGCTTCGGCGGCTCTGGCGACGATCGTTCTCCGGTTGAACGCCTTGACCGCCGCTACGACGGCCTCCTGGCGGCCATTGAAAAGATGGAGCGCTCGGTCGGCCGCGACCAAGAGGAACTTGCTTTCCAAAACCGCAAAATCGCCAAATC
The DNA here is from genome assembly GCA_964432875.1 of uncultured Phaeodactylibacter sp. GTDB lineage: Bacteria > Bacteroidota > Bacteroidia > Chitinophagales > Saprospiraceae > JACJYE01. The sequence goes on from CAYSPJ010000075.1 coordinate 12,463, forward strand.
TGATGGCCAATTGGAATCTCAAATCCGGCAGGCGAAGATTAAAATGATTGAAGAGCGCATCCGTTCCAAAGAGGAAAAACTCAAGGAGATGCTGCAAACCAGAGTGGAGCTGGAACGCCGCAAAGAACGGCAGGAGGAAAAAGATGCCAAGCGCCGGGAACAAGAGCGCTTGGAAAAAGCCAAGAAAGAGGCCGAAGCTAAGATTCATGACCAAATTGTAGCGGAAAGCGCGGCTCGGGAAGACATCGCTGAAGAGTTGGAAAAAGCAGCCGAAGCGATCGTCAAAGAAAAAACCCCTGCTCCGGAAAAAATTTCCAGCCCGCGCAAAGAGGCCGTGATAGAAGCTGCGCATGCCCTGTCTAGCGTCTTCGGAGAGGCCGTAGAGGATGCCATCGATACCATCCGCGCCATCGCCGAAGTAGTTAGCGACAAAATAGAGGATGCCATTGAAGAGATGCAGCCTGATTTGAAAACCGCTCCGGAACCGGAAACCGCTCCTGAGCCAGAACCTGAGGCGCAGGCTGAAAACACAACTGAAACGGAACCATCGGCTGAGGTAGAAGAGCAAGACGCCTCCAGCGGTGGGGATGAAGAGGTGGAGGAGAAGCCAAGAGAAGAAAATAACTAGTGCCCGAGGCACTAGCCTGAAAAGCAGGCATCCATTGATTGAGCACTAGAGGGCTGCACTGAATAACCGGTGTAGCCCTCTTTTTTTGAGGGGGAGGAGGTGAAAAACGTGGTTCTGCTGAAAAAAATAGAAAAAATAAAAAAACAATCGGATTGATTGTTTTCACAAGTAAAAAATACTAGCCATTGATTATCATTTTTTTATGTTTCTATAGCTTGTTTTTTTTATTCACAATAACCTGTTTTTGTCTTTGTTTTGCCAGGGAGATGCCTGCATATTTGTATCGTGAAAAGAGAGAAACAGAGAGAGGTAAGCAGTTAAGTTGATTGACATCGTCTAGGATTGAATATGTTCATGGGATTATAACTTAGTGCTGTGCCGTCCCGAAATTCCGATTTCGGGACGCATTGCCACTACTGAGAGCTAATCCTGAAAAAAAGCATAAAAAAAGGCGGGCTTCGAAAAACCCGCCTAGAATTAGGTCACATTCATGGGATTACGATGGTAGTCCAAAAAAGAGAATTTTCTATTAGGTCACAATTTGTTATTATCTTTGAGTAGAGTGGAGTAGTATTGTTTTTTCTTCTTTTTGTTTTAACAGCGGCAAAGATAAGTGTATGTAAGTCATATTCATAAAAATGACAGACATTTTTTCTGAAAAGCAAAAAGAATTTATTTTGGATATGTTCATGGGATTATAATTTAAGGCCGCATTGATTATGCGGCCTTTTTTTTTGCCTGCTAGCAAGGCCAAGCCTCTACCACGAAAAAAAACGTTTTCTTACGTCAGGACAAAACTTCGCTTTGAAAACCTAGCCCAAACTCGTGGCTCGCGGTTCTTTTCAGTGGCGCTGAATAGTAAGCCTTCTTTTATGCTAGAGCACTAACATCTTGATCACGAATCAAATAGCAACCATTCTCCCGGGCGCGCAAGAGGCCATCAATCCTCCTCATTGTTTAAATACTTTCCAGCTTTGGCTTTGGCCATCCTGGCTGACCGCTCTGAGCAAATACAGGCCAGCCGGCAAGCCTGAGGTAAAGAGCGATGCTTGCGAGCTGGTAGCCTGGGTTTGTCGCACTGCTCTACCGTCGCTGTTATATAATGCCAGCCATTGAACGCCTGCTGAGGAGTTCAGATTGATCTGGTCGGAGAAGGGGTTGGGGTAGGGTAGGGCGGTAAGTTCCGGGCTTGGCCGTAAGGCCGTGCTGTTGGCCACCGCCAGGCTATGCTGGCTGAAAAAAGCCCATATTTCCTCGCTGGCGCTGATATCCCGGTTGGTATTGCCGATGCCGGAGCCAGTGCTGCCCGGCCAGGTATGTCCGCCGTTGATGATTTTCAGGAGCATGACTTCGCTCTCTTCGCTGCATGGCGAATAGGTGTAGCGCTCAACGGTAGAGCCTTCGTTCACGATATCGGGCAGCGCTTCGAAGGAGGCAGTAGCGGGGCAGTCATTGTGCGAGCGCCAAAAGTCGATGGTTTCCCCCACGCTTTTTATGCCGATGGCGCCATTATAGCTCACCACCAGATCTGCGGTCCCATGGATGTGCATGACGGGCACAGGCCTTTCCGGGCTGCAGCTGTTATAAACCCCGCTGGTCATCGTACCCGTTACGCCGGCGATGGCGGCAATGCGGCTGCTCAGCTCGCAGGCCAGCCGATAGCTCATAAACCCGCCATTAGACATGCCGCAGGCGTATACCCTGGCCAGGTCGATGAGGTAGTTTTGGTCTAAGGTATCGATGAGCGCATTGAGGAAGCCGAGGTCATCCGCTGATGAGCCTCCGCCGAAGCCTACATTCCAGGAAAAATTTACGCCGTTGGGATAAACGGCAATGAATCCTTCCCGCTCGGCGATGCCGTTGAAGCCGCTATACTGCATGATGCCCTGTGCCGTCTGCGTAAAGCCATGCAATACAAAAACGACCGGCATCGGCACTGTGCCCGGGTTGGAAGGGGCATAGAGCAGGTAATTGCGGTTGATGCCGCCGTACTGGAAGCTGAAAGATTGCTGGGCTTGAGCTGGCATGCAGCCAATTAGGAAAAGGAAGAGTAGCGCTTTTTTCATATCAACAAGTATTTTGTGGGTCAAAAGTACAACTCTTGTGCTAAACGGAAAGTATTGGCATGGGCTTCGATGATGTGCGCTAAACGTTCGGAGTAGCCCCCGCCCATGCTGATGGCCACTGGCAGGCGGTGGCGCTGGCAGGTTTCTAGCACGATGCGGTCGCGCTCCTTGCAGCCTTCCATGCTTAGGCTGAGGCGGCCCAGTTTGTCAGAGGCCAGCACATCTACGCCGCTGAGGTAGAAAACCTGCTCGGGCTGCACTTCGTCGATAAGGCGCGGCAGGGTTGCCCGCAGGGTTTTCAGGTAGGGCCCATCTTCGGTCTTATCGGGTAGCCCGATATCCAGGTCAGAGGCCTCTTTGCGGTGGGGGTAGTTTTTCTCGCCGTGCATGCTGAAGGTGAAAACCCGGGGGTCATTACGGAAAATCTGTGCTGTGCCGTTGCCCTGATGTACATCCAGGTCTATCACCAGGATTTTGCTCACTATATTATGGTCTAAAAGATAGTTGGCGGCGATGGCAATGTCGTTGAATACGCAGAACCCCTCACCTTTGTAGGAAAAAGAATGGTGAGTGCCGCCCGCTACGTTGAGCGCTACGCCATACTGGCGGGAGTAAAGGGCGCAGTCGAGCGTGCCACGAGCAATATGCCTGCCGCGCTGCACTAGCTTGTCGGTCATGGGGAATCCGATCGCCCGGATCTCCTTGGCGGTAAGCCGTTGGTTTTTGAGCTTATCCCAATATTCTGCCTCATGGGTCAGCAGGATGCTGGGTTCATCAAGCGCTTGGGGATGGAAAAAGTTGTCCGCCTTCGCGCTGCCTTCATAGAGCAACTGCTCGGGTAGCAGCTCATACTTTGCCATGGGGAAGCGGTGCTTCTCCGGCAATTCATACTTATAAACAGGCGAAAAAGCGATTTTTAGCATGGATGCTCCATCTCTTACTTGGAAAAGAGAACTTAAAAGCCTGGCCAAAGGTTTAAACCTCTGGCAAAAAGCCTATTTTTGCGGTTCTTAAAAGCCGAGGCTCGGCAGTTTCGAGCCAGCTACAACCAAAACCACAGCACGATATGCAACTTAGCGAACAGGAAATGGTACGCCGGGAAAACCTGCAAAAGATGCGGGAGATGGGCCTGGAGCCCTATCCGGCTGAAGCTTTTGAAGTGACGGCTTACGCCAAAGAGATCCACGAAGGCTTTAATGATGAAGGGGGCGAGCCCCTCAACTTCCAGGAAGTGAGCCTGGCGGGCCGCCTCATGGGCTACCGGGTGATGGGCAAAGCCTCTTTTGCCGAATTTCAGGATAGCACCGGCCGCATCCAGCTCTACATCGCCCGCGATGAAATCTGCCCGGGAGAAGATAAGGAACTCTACAATACGGTTTTCAAAAAGCTATTGGACATCGGTGACTTTATTGGGGTCAAGGGCTTCGTTTTCCGTACCCGCATGGGCGAAATCACCGTGCATGTCAAAGAATTATTGGTGCTGAGCAAGGCCCTGCGCCCGCTGCCCGTCGTCAAGCGCGATGAAGAAGGCAATGTTTATGATGCCTTCACCGACCCCGAGCAGCGCTATCGCCAGCGCTACGTGGATCTCACCGTAAACCCCCATATCAAGGATATTTTCCTCAAGCGCAGCAAGCTTATCGCCTCCATGCGCCGCTTCTTCGACCGCTTTGGCTGGGTTGAGGTGGAAACCCCGGTGCTGCAGCCGATCCACGGCGGTGCTGCTGCCCGGCCATTCAAGACATTCCACAACACCCTGGATATGCCGCTCTACCTGCGTATCGCCAATGAGCTCTACCTCAAAAGGCTAATCGTGGGCGGCTTCGAGGGGGTCTATGAAATCGGCAAGATGTTCCGCAACGAGGGCATGGACCGCACCCACAACCCGGAGTTTACCTCTATGGAAATCTACGTGGCTTACAAAGACTACCACTGGATGATGAGCATGGTCGAGCAGTTGATTGAAAATATCGCTCTGGAAGTCACTGGCCATACTAAAGTGGAATACGAAGGCCGCTTGATCGACTTCGCTGGCCCTTACCGCCGGCTCAGCATGTTTGAGTCCATTCAGGAATATACCGGAGTTGATATTGCTGAAATGGACGAAGCCGCCTTGCGCTCACTATGCAAGCAGTTGCATATCGAAGCAGACGCCAGCATGGGCAAGGGCAAACTCATCGATGAGATATTCAGCGAGAAGGTCGAGCAGCACCTCATCCAGCCTACTTATATTATCGACTACCCGGTAGAGATGACGCCTCTGGCCAAGAAGCATCGCAGCAAGCCCGGCCTGGTAGAGCGCTTCGAGCTATTCGTAAATGGCAAGGAGATCGCCAACGCCTACTCCGAGCTGAACGACCCTATCGACCAGCGCGCCCGCCTGGAGGAGCAGCTCCAGCTGGCCGAACGCGGCGACTTCGAAGCGATGGCCATGGACGAGGACTTCCTGCGCGCGCTGGAGTACGGCATGCCCCCTACCTCTGGCTTAGGCATCGGTATCGACCGCCTGGCTATGCTGCTTACCGGTCAGCATTCTATCCAAGAGGTACTCTTCTTCCCACAGATGAAGCCGGAGAAAAAGATGGGCTGAGCGGCGTTTTTCTCCTAAAAAATAGCGTTATCTTCTGGTAAACTATCATCAAAACCTGCATGCATCATGAAAAATATGCCATTCATTTTAATCTTTGCCCTAGCCGCCAGCTTTTCTTTCTACGCTTGTGGCGGCAGCGACGCCAAGGCTGAAAAAGCCGAAAAAGCAGCACAAGCTGAAGAAGAGCTGTCCGTCCAGCAAGCCATGGAGGAAGCTCAAAAAGCGCTGCAAGGCGATGGCGAAGCCGTCGAAGTCATCGACTTCCGGAAATTAAAAGAGCTGCTGCCGGAAACGCTAGCTGGCTTGAAGCGCACCGAGCATACCGGCGAGAAAGCGGGTATGATGGGCTTCAATATGTCTACAGCCAAAGCGACTTATGGCGACGGCGAGCAAAGGCTGGAGGCGGCTATCCTGGATTTTGCCGGTGCTGGCATGGCCCTCATGGGCGCTGCAGCCTGGTCGACTGTAGAGATGGACCGGGAGACAGATACTGGTTATGAGCGTACCGGGAAAATAGAAGGCTATAAATCTTTTGAGAAATACGATAGTGCCCGCAAATCGGGCGAAACCAGCATCCTGGTGGAAAACCGTTTTATCCTGACGGTTAGCGGCAGCAATGTGGAAGCCCGGGATTTGGAAAAAGCCATCAAGGAGATAGGGCTCAACAAACTGGCACGGCTAATTTAAAGTCACATCCCTCGCGCGCGAGGTTTAGGCCTCGCGCCCCTTGTCTAGCACCCGGTGGAATTTCAGTAAATGTTCCGGGTCTTCTTCATTATAAACGCACAAGATGAGGGTAGAACGCTTGCGGCGATCGACGGGGAAGAGTATTTTGATGGGGTTGTGGACGTAGCCGTTGTCCTCGAACAGCAAAATCTGACGGTTGCGGGTAGGTAGGCGGAAGAGCTTCAGCTCTTCGGCATTGCGCGGCAGGGGGATGTCGGTATAACCTTCTTCCCGGAGAAATTGGCGCACCATCTCATAGGTCGCCTGCAGGCTGGAGCCTGCAAACACGGTCCGGTATTCGTAGCCGTCGCTCTCACCGCCAAGGTAGTCGGTTCCGGGCGGGGGGAAATCCTTGCGCAATGCCATGTAATCAGCTGATTTCGGTTTTTTAAAAAGCAATATGCAAAGCTACGCAAAGTTTTAAGTTTGCCGACATTCAAAGGTTCTCCGGCTTTTCCCTATCTTCGTGCCCGATTAGCGGCTCATCGTTTGCTTTAACAGGACATAGTTACGGATGGATACACCTCTGTTTAAAATACGGGAGAACGGGAAATATGGCTTTATCAATGCTGAGGGTGAAGTCATTATCGAGCCACAGTACCTGGAAGCGGAGGATTTCTACAACGGGTTTTCACGGGTGCGCTTTAATGAAAAGCTAGTACCCATGGATACCATGGGGCGGCTTTTACTCAAACATCTCTTCAACTTTGTGGGCTTTTTTGAGCAGGGCATGGCCCGGGTGCAGCTCGTCAACCGTTGGGGCTATATAGATTTTCGCGGAAATCTGGCATTGGATATCCAGTACGACGATGCCGGCGATTTCAGCGAAGGGCTGGCACCGGTAAAAAAGGATGGCTATTTTGGTTTTATCAAGCCCGAAGGAGAATGGCGCATCCGCCCTCAATTTGAGGCCGCCCGTGAATTTGCTGCTGGCCTGGCCCCCGTGCTCATCGGTGAGAAATGGGGCTATATCGATCAGGATGGGGAGCTGTCTATCGTGCCGGAATATGACCATTGCCATCCTTTCCAGGGCGAGATAGCCGTAGTGCAGGAAGGCAAACTGTGGGGCCTGATCAACCGGGAAGGCGAGCTGCTGTGTGAGCCGCAATTCGAGTTTCAGGAAGGCTATGCCAACGGCGAGTTTTCGGAAGGCATGGCCATCGCTATCCAGGACGGGCAATTCGGCTTCGTCAACCAGCAAGGGGAATTGTGCATCCGCCCTCGCTTTAGTTTTGCTGGCGACTTTGCCAACGGCTTGGCCCCGGTAGAGCTGAGCAGCCGTTTCGGCTATATTGATACCTCCGGCGAATTATCCATCCTGGCCCGCTTTGAAGATGCCGGCATTTTCTCAGAAGGGTTGGCACAGGTCAAAAACAATGGCCATTGGGGGTATCTGGACGCTTCCGGCGAGTGGCGCATCCCGCCTAAATACGAACAGGCGCTCCCTTTCAGGAATGGCCTGGCCTTGGTCGTGCTCAAAGGCCGCTGGCAATACGTCGGTCAGGATGGCAAACCGGTGTGGGTAGAAAGGCGATAATGACAAAAGAGCGGGCGGCTAAATGTTCATCAACTATCCAGCAGGATGTCTTGGCCTAAAAGGTTTATCGGCTGAGGGGCTAATCCTGGCTGGGCTAGCATTGAAGCCCTGAGGTCACGCCAGCCTGGCCACCACCGTCCGGTTCCCCTTCACTTTATCGCCGATTTCCACCTCCACCTTGGCGTCGAGCGGCAGGAAGATATCCACGCGGGAGCCAAATTTGATAAACCCCATCTCGCTGCCCTGTTCCACTTCCTGCCCGGGATGCAGGTAATTGCAGATGCGCTTGGCTAAAGCCCCGGCAATCTGCCGCAGCAGGATCTCCACCTGGCCGTTGTCGATGACTACGGTGGTGCGTTCATTTTCAGTGGAAGACTTGGGATGCCAGGCCACCAGGTACTTGCCGGGGTGGTGTTGCACATAGCGCACCTTCCCACTCAACGGATTGCGGTTGACATGGACGTTGATGGGCGACATGAAAATGGATATTTGCAGGCGTTTGTCCTGAAAGTACTCCATTTCCTGGGCTTCTTCGATTACCACCACCCTGCCATCGGCAGGAGCATAAATCACTTTATTGTCGAATACTTGGATATCCCTTTGCGGGTGGCGGAAAAACTGCAGCACCAACCCGAAGAGGGCCAGCGAGACTAAAGAACTGGCCAGCAACCATTGCGGCACGAGCCAAATAGCCAGGGCATTGAGCAGGGCCAGGATTAATGCGATCCCGATTAATATCGTATAACCTTCTTTGTGGATTTTCATGGCTGGTTTTGTTTTTGCAAAATTACGATTTCTCTCTTATCCGCCTATCCTGATCCACAGGATATATGCCGTAGCAAAAGGCAGCAGAAAAATAAAGGCATCAAAGCGGTCGAGCAGGCCGCCATGGCCGGGTAAGAGACTGCCGGAATCCTTGATCTGGGCACTGCGTTTGAGCATCGACTCCACCAGATCGCCCAACGGGCCAAAGACAGCTACGATGATGGCCAGCACCAGCCAGTTGATGAGTTCGAGGCTACCCAGGAGCTGGTAGGCCACCACGGCCATCAACAGGGTAGCAGCTGCCCCGCCACCGGTGCCTTCCCAGGTCTTTTTAGGCGAAATGCGGGGGAAAAGCGGCCGCTTACCGAAGCGAGAGCCGAACAGGTAAGCCCCCGTATCGTTCACCCAGGTCATGGCCAGCAGGCCAAAGACGAGGTTGGGGTGGAACTGCCCCCGCTCAAAAGCGATGAATTCCAGCATCGCAAAGGGCACGCCAATATAGACCACGCCGAGAGCGATGAAGGCCAGGTTGACAAAGGGCTGCTCCGAACGGGTGTACAGCTCGTAAATGAAGGCGGAAAAGATGAGCGGGAAAAAGAGCAATGCAAAGAGTGCAATGAGGGCCTCTTTGTGCGGTAAAAGATTTAACTGTACCACCGTGGCCAACAAATAGGGGGTCATGCCCAGGGCAACCCCCAGCCACCGCCGGATCAAGTCTCGTTTTTCGTTGCGGGCCAGCACGATGTTATAAAACTCCCAGAGGCATAGCCCGGTAATCAATGCAAATAGCAGCACAAAGGAGCGGGGCCCGGCATAAATGCCCCCTAGCATGATAGCGACAAAAAACAGGGCGGTGATACCCCGCCTCACTAATACTTTCATTCTTAGCTGGTTGTTGGAGGCTGGGCATCCTCAGTTTGCCCAGCCTCCCGGTTCGTCTTGTATCGGTGTTGGTAAAGATAATAACTTAAAATGATAACTAATAATGCGGCCCCTGCCGTGCCGAGCCAATTGATGTCAGGGATGCTACTAGCTTCCGGCAAGGCTTGGCTTTTGAAGTACTGGGCTACGATCTGGAGCCCATTCACGAAAAAGTGAGCGATGATTGGCGCCCAAAGGCTTTGCGTCCAATAGAAAAGGTACCCTAGCCCAGCGCCGAGCAGGAGCCGCGGCAGCAACCCGGCAAATTGCAGGTGGAAGGCGCTGAAAATGAAGGCGCTAACCCAAATAGCAGCAATAGGCCTGGCGCTGGCTTGTAGCAGCTTCTGCTGTACGATGCCCCGAAAAACCAACTCTTCTCCCAGCGCGGGCACTGCCGCTACCACTAAAAGATTAAAAGCCAGCTCGCCAGGGCTTTTCATCACCAATAAGCCCTTCACCATGCGGCTGGCCGTATCTTCCATCTCTCCTGCCCAGGATGGCAGGGGTATTTGTTGGTTGAGCCAGTATACGGCCTGCGAGACTGCTAAAATGCCCAGCAGGAAGAATATCCCGGCAGTAATCATATTGCCAGAAGGGGCCCGGTGCAGTTTCAGATAGCGCCCCAACTCAGAACGGTATAAGAGCCTGGCTACCATAAGAGCCGGGAAGGTGAAGGTGCAAAGCTGGGCAATGAGGTTTACGCCCCGCAGCAGGTTGCGCTCTACCAAGCTGCTTTGTTCGCCAAAATTTTTCATTAGGCTGGAAAGGGGGAACCCCATCGCTTCCCCCACCAGATAACTGATAGCGTTGCCGATGCCGCTGCCCAGCAACATGCTTAGGATGAGGAGCAACAGCGTAGCCAGAGGCGAAAAGCCATGCTGCCGTTCGAAGTCGCTTTGGTAATGTTCCATGCCAGGCGTTGTGTTTTTACAATTATAGTATAGCTTTGCATTGGTTTGTCAGGGCCGCCCCTAAACTGCCGTAAAGTAATATTGTTTTAACCACTTGAACTAATATCATGGCTCGATTAAGCGTAAATATCAACAAAGTCGCGCTAATCCGCAACTCCCGGCAGGGTAATCTGCCTGATTTGACCAAAGTCGCACAAGACTGTGAAGGCTTTGGTGCAGAGGGGATTACCGTACACCCCCGGCCCGATGAGCGCCACGTCCGTTATGCCGATATCGCTGCCCTGCGTAAGGTAGTGACGACAGAGTTCAACATCGAAGGTAATCCTACCGAGGAATTTATGGCGTTGGTTTTGGCCAACCCGCCAGCCCAGTGTACGCTGGTTCCAGATTCCCCGGATGTGCTTACTTCTGATCAGGGGTGGGACACCATCGCGCACCACACTTTCCTGTCGGAGGTTGTCGCCCGCCTGCACGAGCATAACATCCGGGCCTCCATTTTTGTCGATCCCGAGGAGCGCTTTGTGGAAGGGGCTAAAGCGGTCGGGGCTGATCGCATCGAATTTTATACCGGACACTATGCCAAGCTGTTTCCTCAAAACCCGGCCCATGCAGTAGAGCCCCACGCCCGCTGCGCACGCCTGGCCCAAGAAATCGGCATCGGCGTCAACGCCGGGCACGATCTCAACCTCGATAACTTGCAGTATTACCAGGATAAGGTTGAAGGCCTGTTGGAAGTCTCTATTGGCCACGCACTTATTTGCGATGCGCTCTATTTTGGTTTACAAAATACGATCCAGATGTATCGGCGCTTGTTGCGGTAGGAAGCTACTCCGCTCAGTGCCTACCGGCAAGCCAACCCGCCCTACAGCTCGATCGTATAACTATACCCCTTGTTTTGTTCGCCCTCTTTGGGCTTTTCCGTATAGGAATATTGGACGGAGCTGGGTGTAGGGGTGGCAGGCAGCGCAGGCTTCTTCGGCAGGCGGAAGTGAATCTGGATATTCTTGTGGAACAAGACCTTCATGCCCCGGTTTTTAGGCACTTCAAACTGCAGCATCCTCACCAGGCGCAGGGCCTCGTCGTCGCAGCCGTAACCCAGTCCGGAAATGACCTTGGCTTCGCTCACTTTGCCGTGTTGGCCAATCGCGTATTTGACGTAAACGCTGCCTTCGATTTGGTGCGCCAGGGCTTCCGCAGGGTAACGCAAGTGTTGGCTGATAAAAGCCTTCATTGCCGTGGGGCCTCCCGCGTAGATGGGCTTCTTTAGAAAGTGCTTATCTTTTTTCTCTCCGGGCATTTTTTCCAGTCATTTTGTGCTTGCAATATCTGAAAAAAGAATTTACCTTTGCGTGCATTTTTCAAAAAAACTGTTCCAGCAAATTTTGTGGCTGATTAAACACACACTTTGCTCAAAAACAAAAACAAAAACATGATCATCGTAGAAATCAACGAAAACGAAACGATTGAAAGGGCTTTGAAGAAGTACAAGCTCAAAGTCAACCGCTCGGGGGTATTGCGTGAGTTGCGCGAGCGCAAGCACTTCACCAAGCCATCGGTGCGCCGTAGGAATTTGATGCTCAAGGCCGTCTACCGCCAGCAAAAAATGGCCGAAATAGAGCAAGTTTAATTTGATATTCTCTCTGCTTTTGCTTATATTGCTGGGGTAAATGCAAAAGGCGCAGCTGCGCCTGCCAGACACAACAAAGCAAAGAATGAGAGAAGGGCTTTTCCTGCGTTATATCCAATACGAGAAAAGGTTCTCGCCGCATACGATTTTAGCATATAGCAATGACTTGCGGCAGTTCCTGTTTTATATTCAGCAAGAATTTGGGCTCACCTCCGAAGAGGAGGTGGGCCATTCTCATATCCGGGCTTGGATGGTGCAGCTCATCAGCGCTGGCCATTCCCCCCGTACCGTCAACCGCAAGCTCTCGACCCTGAAGGCTTTTTTTAAGTTCCTCGTGCAGCGGCAATACCTGAGCAGCAACCCTACGGCAAAAGCTACGGCCCCCAAAACGGGCAAACGCTTGCCTGCCGCCCTGAAAACCTCGGAACTGGAACAGTTATTTACGCAGGTCGTTTTTGAAGAAGGCTATATCGGCAGCCGCGATCGCCTGTTGCTGGAACTGCTCTACGCCACTGGCATCCGCCGCGCGGAAGCCATCAGCTTGAAATGTTCAGACCTAGACCTGGGGCGCTTGCAAGTCAAGATACTCGGCAAGGGCAGCAAAGAGCGCCTCATACCGATCAGCCGAAATCTGGGCCAGTCTCTTGAGGCTTACCTCGCTGAACGAGAGCAGGCATTCCCCGCTTCCCCAGTCAATAGCTTATTCCTCACCGGGCTAGGCAAGCCCATGTACCCCAAATTGGTGTATGATATCGTGCGTAAGCATTTATCAGCCGTGACGGACAACGAGAAAAAAGGCCCCCACGCCCTGCGCCACTCTTTTGCCACCCACTTGTCAGAAAACGGCGCCCCCCTCAATGCGATCAAGGCCCTGTTGGGGCATTCCAGCTTAGCCTCCACCCAGGTCTACATGCACAATTCAATCGAACGATTACGCCAAGTCTATCAAATGGCCCACCCTAAGTCTGGGTTCGATCAAGATTGAACCTAATGTTAAAATGCTATTTCTTCAACTAGAAAAAATGGAAAGATTATGAGAGTTCACACTGAAGCCGTTCAGTTTAAAGCAGATCAAAAGCTGATTGACTATATCGAGAAGAAGGTCAGTAAGATGGATCAGTATTTTGACCGTATCATAGAAGCAAAAGTCACTCTAAGATTAGAAAACTCCGGGCAAGTGCGAGACAAGGTAGCCGAAGTACTGCTCAATGTCCCCGGCGATTCGCTATTTGTCAAGGAATCCAGCAAAACTTTTGAGGCATCGGTAGATGGCGCGGTTTCCTCAATGCGCCGCCAACTCATCAAGTACAAGGAAAAGCTAAGGGAAAACGATTGAGCTGGCAAGCTTCATGAAGATGGGCCCTACACCATAGATATATGTAGTATACGGGCTTCTTGCCGCAGCGCGCCAAGAAGCCCGTTTTTTGTGAGGGAATTTTTATCGCCCAGACGTGGTTAGATAAGGATGCCGGTACCGGCAAAAAAAAACATAAAAAAGAAGACAAGTTTTTTTTGTTTTCCCAAAAAAGCCTATCTTTGCAATCGCTTTGAGAAAATGATCTCGAAACAGCTTGAAAATCAGCATTGCTTACGGCTCTTTCCAATAAAAAAGCCAACAAATCAGGCTTTTTATCCAATGGCTGCAAAGTCGGCGCTGATACTGGTTTAAACCTCTTGAAACAAGCCAGCATAGCTTCCCGCTTTTTCTTAGAAAAAGCGGGAGCCAGAGCAGTCCCGCTTTTTCGGGGTGCCAAGAAACCT
>CAYSPJ010000076.1:0-25624 GCA_964432875.1 uncultured Phaeodactylibacter sp.
GCGGCCGCTGGCACTTGCGCGACCTCCAGGGCCGCCCCCTGCGCAGCGGCGCCCTGCCCCCCGGCCAGCCCCTGCTGATGCTGGACTTGGCCGGGCTGGCGGGCGGGGTGTATGCCTTCGAGCTGGCGCTGCCGGATGGGGGGCGGCTGGTGGAGAAGGTGGTGGTGGTGCGGTAAGGCGTAGGGACAAGGCATGCCTTGTCCCTACCGGGGTACATAAACCATTTTTTTCTGCTTCGAGTTGATGATAATCAGGCGATTGGGGTTTACCTCCACGATTTCGTTGGCCGTCTCTTCGCCTGCGTCGTCGGTGCGGAGTAGTTGGCGTTGGTCATTGCTAAGCTTCCAGGTGCCGCTGATGCGCTGGCCGAGGATAAACATCTCGTACCGGCCATTGGCTTTGTATTCGACGGTGCTGGCGCGCAGGCCGTCAGAGAGGGCGTCTTTCTGCATTTCCAGCATCTGTGCTTGCTCGGGATTCTGCTGGCGCACGTTCTCGAGGATGTCTTCCAGGGTTTGCGGCACGCTGCTCTCGTCGATGCGCCATTTGCGCACGAAGAGCGCGGCCAGTTCGCTATCGGCAGATGAGGCCGTTGCTGGGGCATCATCTACGTTGGCTAGGGGCTTGAGGTGGTAGCCCTTTTCGCGCAGCAAGGCGATGACGCCATTTTTTCCGCCGAGGTGGGCAGCGCCTACGGCGAAGAAAGCCGGGCCAGCTTTGGCCAGCGATTCGATCTGGGGTATCCAGTTGCGGTTGCGGTCTTCCAGGATGGCTTTTTCGACATCTGCGAGGTCGGCGAAGTAGCTGCCCGCGAAGTGCTCGATGGCTTCCACCTCCTGGCTTTTGTACAATTGCAGCATGTCTGCCAGCATTGTTTTCATGCCCTCGTAGTCGGCGATGCCTTCGGCGAGCATGGCGGCTTGCTGCTCAAAGGGCATTTTGTCAATAGCTTCAAATTGTTGACGGGGCGTCTCCAGCCCCAGGATTTCAGCTTGCTGCGCCTGCGCCATCTGCACCAGCACCATTTCCCATGAAGCGGGCTGGCAGCCCAGGTACTTGGGGTAGAGCATAGCAGAGAGCATAAAGGGTTTAAAAGGCGCCACCTGCTCAAACGGCAAGCCCAGGCTATCCTGGAAAAACTGGCTGACCTGGCGGTATTGGCTTTCGCTCAAAAAATCTTTGGCGGTTTTGCCATCGGGCAACACCATGAACTGCTGGAATTCGTTCATCAAGGCTGGATCGCCAAAATTGAGCTCGAGCACCAGGCGCTGCGAGGCCTGTACTTTGTGGCGGATGGCGTCGGTCACCTGCAAATCCTCGGGGCACAAGAGGTGGAAGGTGCCGAACAAGTAAGACGGCTGCTCCAGCCCGGGGCCGGAAATCTCCCAGAGCAAGGTGCGGTCGCTTTGGCCGGAGGCGGGCTGGAGGCCCAGGAAAAAGAGCGCGATAAACAAGAAAAAAATGTGTTTCATGATGCGAATGTTTTTTCAGTGAATGATTGATGCTGCAAAACTGCGGGTTGTAGATGAAAACATAGCTGAAGGAAAACCTAAATGCGTATGAAGGAAAAATGAAAGCCCGCCGCCGCTACCTGGGCCGGGCAGGCAACGGCAAACCAATCTTGACGCGGGCTCGCGCTAGCTAGCCTTGGGCCGCGTTGCCTAAAGGGCGACTTAAAAAACCTTAACGAAAACTAAAAATCGCGCTCGCTATGCGGCAAGGGCTTAACTTTGGGGGCATGAAAGCACCCCTGTACCGCTTAGTCATATTATTGATGGGCATCTCGGCCGTAGGCATGGTGGGGCTGCAAAGCGGTTTTTTATACCGGCAATACCAGCAGAGCCTCGCAAATTTTGACTTCAATGTGCAACGGGCAGTCAACTACACCTTGCATGCTTATGCCAAGTGGAACAGCCATACCTCTTCCCCGGAAGATCAGGCTTCGTTCAATGCGCTGTACAGCAATCCGGATACCACTTTTACTTTTATGATCGCACAAAGCGCCCAAGTCTATCCGCTGCTCGATTTCAAGCCCGATACGGTCTTGCCAAAGCTGCGCAAGGAGCAGTTTTTGAAATTTAAGGCCGAGCTGGAAGCCACCCGCCGGGCCGAGAACAAGCGGCTGCACGAGTTTTACATTTTCCGCACCATCCAGTACTGCGCCGATTGCCAAGAGGACAGCTTGAGCATCGCCGAGATTTTCCCCCTGGATTCGCTCATCCGCAGCCAGTTGGCAGCGCAGCAAGTGACGACCAGCGCGCAAGTCGGCTTTTTTCACCAGGGCCGCCAGGCGTTCTCCTATCTGGCGCCCGGGGCGGATGCGGAGCGCTTGAGCCAGACACCTTACGCTTACGATTTCAACTCATACGAACAGCTGCGGCTTTACTTCCCCCACAAGAAGCGCGTGTTGGCTGCCGCGCTGGCCTGGCCTGCGGCAGCTTCTCTGGTGCTGGTGCTGGTATCGCTCTGCGGCTTTTGGCTGGCCTTGCGGGTCATTTTCCGGCAGAAGCAGTTGTCGGAATTAAAAAACGATTTCATCAACAACGTCACCCATGAATTCAAGACGCCAATTTCCACCATCGCATTTGCGGTAGCCAATATCGAAAACGAGCAGACCATCCATCAGCCCGAAGCCATCCGCCAATTCACCAAAGTGATACGCGACGAGAACAAGCGGCTCAACAGCCAGGTAGAGAAAGTATTACAAACGGCCCTCTCGGGCAGCAAAGCTCTGGCGCTGAAACAAGAATCGGTAAACCTGCATGCCATCATCAACGATTTGGCTGACGCCTGCGAATTGAAGATCAAAGGCCGGGGAGCGGTGCATCGCAAGCTCAATGCCGCCCGCGCCCAGGTCATCGGCGATGAATTCCACCTGAGCAATGCCATTTCCAACCTCCTGGATAATGCCCAAAAGTACTCCAACGGCACGGTGGACATCACGCTGAGCACCGAGAGCGACGAGGCGGGCATCGTAATCCGGGTAGCCGATAAAGGCCTGGGCATCAGCAAAGAGCATTTGCCCTTGGTTTTCGACAAGTTTTACCGGGTGCCGCAGGGCAATGTGCACAACGTGAAAGGCTTTGGGCTAGGTCTGAGCTACGTGAAGGAAATTGTAGAAAAGCACCAGGGGCAGGTCAGGGCCAGCAGCAAGCCCGGGCAGGGGAGTGTGTTTGCGGTATTTTTGCCATTTGAACGCCAAAGCTAAAGCAGGATATGAAAAGCAGTAAACAGCGCATCCTCATCGCCGAAGATGATGCCAATTTCGGGATGATGCTCAAGATTTTTCTCGAAATGAACGGCTTTGCCGCCACGCTTTGCGCCGATGGGGAACAAGCCGAGCAAGCCTTTCGGGAAAACCGCTTCGACCTCTGCATCCTGGATGTGATGATGCCGCACCAGGATGGCTTCACCGTGGCGGAGGCTATCGCCAACAGCCGCAAGGATACGCCCTTTGTGTTCCTCACCGCCAAAGGGCTGAAAGAAGACCAGATCAAAGGCTACCAGCTCGGCGCTTCCGACTATCTAGTGAAGCCTTTCGATCCGGAGATCCTGCTGCTGAAGATCAACGTGCTGTTGCGCAATACGGGGCAGGGGGCGCAGGCCAAGTCGGTTTATCAAATCGGCAGCTATGCCTTCGATTCCGAGCGGCGCACGCTGAGCTTACAGGGGGCAGAGCAGCGGCTGAGCCCCAAGGAAGCCGAGCTGCTCAAGCTGCTCTGCGAGCGGCAAAACGAAGTGCTCCTGCACGAAGAAGCTCTGCTGAAAATCTGGCAGAACGACGATTACTTCACCAAGCAGAGCATGAATGTGTTCATCACCAAGCTGCGCAAATATCTGGCTGAGGACCCCGCCTACCGCATCGAAATCGAGAATTTGCATGGCAAGGGCTTTATCCTGAAGCAAGAAATTCTGCCCTGAGTGACAGCCTTTAGCCAATCAAATACAGCAGAATCCCCGCAATTGCCTACCTTTGCGCCAGCGCAATACAGACAATGGCTGCAATCAGGGCAGGCTCTTGCTATTAACCCTGCTAAATCGGCCCAGGCTTTGTCACCCGCTCCGCTGGTTTGGAAAGAGGGGGCGGCTATCTACCGTGACAAACCTGAGTCAGAACGGTATCGCTGCATTTCAATGGGTGTACGCAGGCCATAAAGGAGCGCTTAAATCAACAGATATATGCTACGGCGGCAACACATTGGACAGCTTTTCCACACCTCCCGCACGTTTATGGCGACTGCGCTGGACCTAGAAGGGCGTTATCTATATGCTAACCCTGCTTTTTGCGAAGAATTCAACTTTGACGCGGAGCGCTTAGCCGGACAGCCCTTTCAAACGACCCTCCACCCTGATGATGTAGCTGTTTGCCTCGAAGCTGCTCAGGGCGTCTTGCAGTCGCGGCGGGGAAGCACTACCGTGAAAATCCGCAAGTCTTTTCCGACAGGAGAATGCTATTGGACGCGATGGGAGTTTTTCCCGCTCTTTGATGATGAAGGCGATCAAGCGGCCGGTATTTTTTGCCTGGGTTACAACACGACCAACTGGGAAAAAGCCGAGCAAAATTTGGAAAAGCGCATCCGCTTTCAGCAGATACTGATGCGGCTGGCGACGGATTTTGTCAATGCCCCACTAGAGCGGGTTCAGGAGGAAATCCAGCAGATGCTGCAGACCGTCGGGCAGTTTGTCAATTCTGACCGGGTATATGTTTTTGACTATGACTTCGTCGGGCAAACGGCTTCAAATACCTACGAATGGTGTGCCGAAGGGATCGAGCCGGAGATTGCCAACCTCCAGGAGGTGCCGCTGGATGCTATCCCGGATTGGGTGGGGCTGCACCTTATGGGGCAGATTATGTACATCCCCAGCACGGCAAATCTGCCGGAGGACGATGGCATGCGAATGATACTGGAACCCCAAGGCATCCAATCGCTAATCACCTTGCCGTTGGTGGACAAAGGCAAGTGCGCCGGGTTCATCGGCTTCGACGCCGTGCGCCACGAACGGCAGTGGGATGATGATGAAATAGCACTCCTCAGAGTCTTGGCGGAATTGCTCGCCAATGTGCGCGCCCGCCAGCGCGCCAATGAAGAGCTCTTGCAGCTGAACACCAACCTGGAGCGGCGCATTGAGGAAAGGACCGCCGAACTCTTGGCCATCAATGAAGAGCTGGAAGCTTTCTCCTACTCCGTATCTCACGATTTGAAAACCCCGCTGCGCCATATCCGTTCTTTCTTGGAATTAATCCGCCGCAAAATCGAGCCGCAGATGGATGACGAGCTGCGCCATGATATCCAATATGTCATGAACGCGGCGGGCAATATGGGGGGGATTATCGAAGAATTGCTGGGTTTTTCCAGGGTCAGCAAGCAGGCGCTGCTCAAAAAGCCGCTGGATATGGAAGCCTTGGCCAAAGGGGTGTTTCAGGAGCTGGAACCCGAAAGGCAGGGCCGGGAGATTATTCTGGACCTCCGGCTGTTGCCTCATAAAGTAGAAGCCGACCCGCTGATGATGAAATTGCTATGGGTCAACCTCTTGTCCAATGCCATAAAATACACCCGTACCCGTGCCCAGGCGCGCATCATGGTGGATAATTACCAGGAGGGTTCGGAGGTGGTCTTCCGCATCCGCGACAACGGCGTCGGCTTTGATATGCAGTTCTACGACCGGCTGTTTACCGCTTTCCAGCGCCTGCACACCCGGGAGGAGTTTGAGGGTACTGGCATCGGGCTGGCAACGTCCAAGCGCATCGTCCAAAAGCATGGCGGGCGCATCTGGGCCGAGGGCTGGCCGGAAGAGGGGGCGGTGTTTTATTTTTCACTGCCTAAAGTGGGGTAGGGCTGGCTACCCAAATGCCCACCGCAAAAAATCTGGCATCACTTTGCCCCAAGTCTCGGGATTATGTTGCCCACCGAGCACTTCCACGTAGCGGATGTCGTGGCCTTCGTGGTAACCGTGCCGCTTTAATTCAGTGATGAGGTCGAGGGTGTCGTCGATGGCATCGATGATGCCGTTGTTGTTGCGGTCTTCCTCCTCGTCTTCGGTGCCGGCCTGGAACCAGAAATGCAGGCCCTTGCGCCGAGGCCCTTGCTGGACCGTGTGGTGGATGATGCGGTGGCCATCGGGATCGGCCGGGTCAAAAGCTTTGGAGCGCCACCAGAGCGAGCCGGAGAAGACCCCGACTTTGCCAAAGCGCTCGGGGTGATGCCAGGCGATATCAAAGGCGGAAAGCCCTCCGAGTGAAAAACCAGCGATAGCGGTCTGCTGCGGATCGTGCGCAATCCGGTAGCGCTGGCTCAGAGACGGCATCAGCTCTTTGAGCAGGAAGCGGTTGTAGAGGTGGGCCTTATTGCCGCGTTTGAGGTAATCGAGCCGGCCAGCCGTGCCATATTCCTGCATCCGCTCTTCCCCGGCATGGATGGCCACCACGATGATGCCGGGGATTTTGCCTTCCTCATGTAAGCGCTGCAGGGTAGGCCCCATGCCTACCGCCGGCAAATCCTGCCCGTCGTTTATCCAGAGGGTAGGGCAGGGCTTGTGGCTGCCCGAAAAGTGATTGGGCGGCAGGAATACATCCAGGCATACCGGCCGGCCCAGCGCCTGGGAAGGGTAGTTTTTGAAGCTGTGCAACTCCCATTCTTGCCCGGGCAACAAAGAAATTTGGGCAAAGCGTACATTTTTTTTTGGAAAGTGCTTTTTCAGGAAATCCATGTTGACTGGAATTTACGCTAGGCCTGCCAAAGGCGGGCGGAATATTTTTTGGTGCAATAATTAGTGTGCTAAATATTAGCTCGCTATGATTTTAGGCCTGGGTTTTTAAAAGTTTGTCCATCAGTATCTTGGGGTTTTGATATTCAAAAATCTGCTTTACCTTTGCGGCCGAGAATTAAAGCAACGTTTAGCCTTGGAGCTACCTGCTAAATGGAGCTTGATCTGAACGCTCATTTTTGCAAGCTGCAAAGGTGAGGAAATATGCTAAAAGATGAAAGAAAGCTATCACAAATGGTATTCTCCGAGCTTGAGTATGGATATTGAGATGCTGGTTTACGGGCATCAGGGTTATCCAGTCGTGTTGTTCCCTTCCAGCATGGGGCGCTATTACGAGAGCAAAGATTTCGGCTTGATCGAGGCCGCCCGTTGGTTTGTAGAACGGGGTTTTATCCAAATTTTCTGCCCGGATAGCGTGGACCGGCATAGTTGGTACAACAAGCACGTCCATCCTGCCCAGCGGGCTCGCAACCACGCCTGGTATGACAAAATGGTGCTGGAGGAGATCGTCGGCCGGGCGCGTTGGAATACGGGCGTAGGCAAAGTGGCGGTTGCGGGTGCCAGTTTTGGAGGCTACCATGCCGTCAACTTCGCCTTCAAGCACCCGGAAGTGGTGAGCCACCTGTTTTCTATGAGCGGCGCTTTCGATATCCGTTCCTTTGTAAATGGCTATTACGACGACAACGTCTACTTCAACAACCCCATCGATTTCCTGCCGGGCAATAACCACCCGGCACTTTGGCAAATGAATATTGTGCTGGGCACTTCAGAATGGGACATTTGCCTGAATGCCAATAAGCACCTTTCCCACTTGTTGAGCCAGAAAAACATCCCTCATTGGCTAGATATGAGGGGCTGGAAAGAGCACGACTGGCCGTTGTGGAAGGAAATGTTCCCACATTATTTATCTTTGGTGAAATAAACATCCTAAACGCAATAATACGCAATGAAAAAAATCGGAATCCTTTTTGGGCAGGAACGCTCCTTCCCCACCGCATTGGTCGAGCGCATCAATGCCCAACAAGTGGCTGGCGTTGTAGCTGAAGCGGTTACAATCGACAAGGTCGTACAGGCTGCACCGGCAGATTATGCCGTCATTATTGACCGCATCTCTCAGGACGTACCGTTCTACCGGGCTTTCCTGAAGAACGCGGCTATCAGCGGTACAGCGGTCATCAACAACCCTTTTTGGTGGAGCGCCGACGAGAAATTTTTCAACAACGCCCTGGCAGAAAAAATCGGCGTGCCAGTACCCAAAACGGTGCTGCTGCCTTCAAAAGACCATCCGGACGATACCAGCGCCGATTCCTTCTCCAACCTGGCATTCCCACTCGATTGGGAAGGCATCTTCAAGTATGTCGGCTTTCCGGCCTTTATGAAGCCCTTCGCGGGCGGCGGCTGGAAGCATGTTTACAAACTAGACAGCCCCGAAGAGTTTTTCCAGAAGTTTTCTGAAACGGGCCAACTGGTGATGATGCTGCAGGAAGCGATTGATTTTACCGAATATTTCCGCTGCTACTGTATCGGCGGGAAATACGTGCGCATCATGCACTACGAGCCGCGCAACCCGCACCACCTGCGCTACGCCGCCGAGCATAAGGTGAGCCCCGAGATGATGAAGAAGATGGAAGGCTATGTTATCGCGCTCAACCAGGCATTGGGCTACGATTTCAATACGGTAGAGCTGGCCATCCGCGACGGGGTCCCCTACGCCATTGATTTCTGCAACCCCGCTCCCGATGCCGATATCCACTCGGTGGGGCGCGAGAATTTTGAGTGGGTAGTGGAAACGGCCGCGAAATACGCTATCGAACGCGCTTTGGCGCATCAGGATGGCCAGGACAACCTCACTTGGGGCAGCTTCATCCGCGAAGCTGCAGGAGGCAAGCCTGCCGCGCCTAAGGGCAGAGCTAAGGCAAAGTAATGCACCGCCAACAACAAACTGCATTTTGAAAAAAAATGCTACCTTTGTTCGATAGACCTGTCGGGTTTCCAAAACCTGACAGGTCTAAGGTTTTTATCGCAGCACCTTGCCCGCAAAACGATGTTACCATGGCACCAGATAAAGTACGGCTGGCAATATTGGATATGTACGATGGCACGCCCAATCAGGGGATGAGGGCGATCAGGGAGCTGCTGCGCCGTTTCGAACCAGACCTGGAGTATAAGATTTTTGACGTCAGAGCGCGGGCCGATGTGCCGGGCTTGGATTTTGACATTTACCTCTCTACCGGCGGGCCGGGAGACCCCAACGAGGGTAACGGCCACTGGGATAAGCTGTACTACCAATGGATGCAGGATGTCTGGGAATGGAATCAACTGCCGGGCTGTACCAAAAAGCACGTGTTTTTTATTTGCCACTCCTTCCAGATGGCCGTCAAGCATTTCCGCCTGGCTCAGGTCAACCGGCGCAAGTCCAAGTCCTTTGGCACTTTCCCTTGTCACAAGACTGAAGCAGGCATGATGGACCTGGCATTGGACGGCCTGCCCCCTATTTTTTATATTGCTGATTTCCGCGATTGGCAGTGCGTGCAGCCCGATCTGGAGCGCATGGAGGAATTGGGGGCCGAGATACTGGCCCTAGAAAAAGAACGGCCTCATGTGCCCCTGGAACAGGCCATTATGGCCATCCGGTTTTCGAAAGAAATCGTGGGTACTCAATTTCATCCCGAAGCGGACCCCGAAGGCATGCTGGACCACTTCATGGACCCGGAGCGCCGCGCTTTGATTGCCGAGGAGCATGGCGAGGAGAAATACCTCAACATGATCGAACATCTCAACGATTCCGATAAAATTGCTTTGACCCACCAGATTATCCTGCCGCTTTTCTTCTTTCGGGCCATTAGGGCTGTGAGGGCAGAGGTAGCGATGATTTAGATCCTTATTGCTTAAACCACCGTTCAACAACATCAATCCAAACACATGATCGCCGAGCTTCGGAAGCAGTTTAACGCCAATTTCCGCCAGGAGACCTATCAGGCGCTCTTGGACGATGTGACGGCTCAGTACAATTTCAAACCCAATTTCCGCATTGCCGAAACGCCCATTTTTATCCCCAACTACATCAAGCAGCAATTGCTGGAGGCATGCGAAGAAATCACCAATGTCATTGTGCGGCCTGATTTCCATGAGCTTTCCAAAGGGGCTATCATACCAGGGCTGGAGGTGCCGGGCGAAACGCCGCATACGGCTTTCCTGCAAATGGACTTTGGCATTTGCCAGGCGGCTGATGGTACGCTTTCTCCCCAGTTGATAGAGGTACAGGGATTCCCTTCGCTTTATTTCTTCCAGGATTTGATCGCCCGCACTTATCGCAAGTTCTACGATA
Source organism: uncultured Phaeodactylibacter sp. (assembly GCA_964432875.1). Taxonomy (GTDB): domain Bacteria; phylum Bacteroidota; class Bacteroidia; order Chitinophagales; family Saprospiraceae; genus JACJYE01. The sequence continues at coordinate 10,094 of CAYSPJ010000076.1, forward strand.
TTCCCGAAAGTATGACCCATCTTTTCGGCGGCATGACCACACCAGAGTATATCGAATTGCTGCGCCGGGTCATTATCGCCGACCACGACCCGGAGAATGTGATCTTGCTGGAAGTGGAGCCAGAGAAACAAGTGACGGCCATCGATTTTGTCGCCGCCAAGCACGCGATCGGTATCGAGCCAGTCTGCGTCAGCCAGTTGAAGGTAATTGGCAAGGACGTCTTCTACCCCAAAGATGGCCGGCTGATCAAGGTGGAAAAAATCTTCAACCGCGTCATCTTCGACGAGCTGATCCATCGCGATGATTTGGCGCGGGAGTTCTACTTCACCGAGGAGCACAATATTGATTATGCTGGCCACCCCCACTGGTTTTTCCGCATCAGCAAGCACACTATGCCGCTGCTAGAGAGTAAATACGTGCCTAAAGCCCATTTCCTCAACCAATTGGAGGAAGTGCCGGAAGACTTGCACAACTACGTCCTCAAGCCGCTTTACTCCTTTGCGGGCAGTGGCGTAATCATCAACCTCAACCGCCACGACATCGATGCGATCCGTGATTCGGAGAACTATATCTTACAGCAAAAGGTAGATTATGCCCCGGTAATCGAAACGCCGACGGGCCCCGCCAAGTGCGAGATACGCATGCTCATGCTCTGGGAGCGCGATGCTCCGCGGCCGGTAATCGTCAACAACCTGGTGCGCCTGAGCAAGGGCATCATGGTAGGGGTGCGCTACAACCGCGATAAGGATTGGGTTGGGGGCAGCGTGGGTTTTTTTGAGCAGGAATAAGTGAGCAAAGGCGCTTCAAGGCTCATTGAGCGGACCTGAAATATCACTGGGATGTTGCATATTGACGAAAGTCAAGCCCCTGATTGATGGATATCACCGGGGTATTGGCAGATTAGGAGTAAGTTAGTCGCTAATGACTACTTAAAAGATCGAGCCATGAAACATCTCGTTTGCCAATTTATCACAATCCTTTACGCTTTCAGCCTGGCGGGCCAGCCGGCCAGCGGGTTGCAGCCTCTTGGCGAGGGCCATTCCCGGAAGAACCGCAATCAAGCATTGATCGTAGCGGTGGTGCAGGATGGACAGCCGCAATATTATGCTTTTGGCAACCTGAGCCGGGCGATGCGGGTTGCGCCAGACGAGCATACCATCTTTGAGATAGGCGCGCTCAGTGGGGTGTTCACGACTACCTTGATGACAAAAGGGGTAGTAGAGGGCCTCTTCGGGTATGGCGACCCCATCCTGGGCTACTTGCCAAAAGATGTAGAAGCTCCGATGTTTCAGCCCCAAAAGTGTTTGGAAGTAGTGCTGCCTGTAGCCATCGATGGCGTTTCACGCCGGGTAATCAGTTGTACGCCCGACCCCCTGGAGATGGAATCCTGCATGGCGTTTTGCGATTTGGCAACCCATACTTCCGGTTTGCCTAATGCGGGGTTCGAGCTCTATGACTGGCACCCCATCGGGATAGTAAGCAGCCTGCTGGGCCCCAAGCCTGGCTTTAACCGCGAGGTGTTTTTCAGGCAGTTATCCCAATACCCGCTCAGTACCGCGCCGGGTACAAATTACCGCTTCTCCAATCTGGGGATTGCCACCATCGGCCATCTGCTCAGCGAAATAAAAGGGCAGCCTTTCGAGCTGCTCTTGGAGGAAGAGCTACTGTTGCCGTTGGGCATGGAGGACACCCGCTTTCGCTTGTCGCCCGAACAGCAACAGCGCCGCGCGCCGGGGCATGACGCCCGCGGCAAGCAAGTTGGTTATTGGGATTTCGACGGCATGGCCCCGGCAGCGGGCCTGAAATCCACTGCACATGACCTGACTGCTTTCGTTTTAGCCAATCTCGAAAACACGGATACTCAATGGGCGGACATCATGGAACAGGCGCAGCAAGCCCGAGTAGATGTCTCTTTCCCGGGCTGGCAACGCTCGACTCAGGCCGGCTATGGCTGGCTGGTGTCGGTGCTCAGCCCCGCATCCAACCAATCGGTCGTGTGGATGTATGGCGGCACCGAGGGTTTCCGCTCATTCGTCGGCTTCATCAAAGACCATGGCCTGGGCATCGTCCTGCTTTCCAATTCAGCAGCCGATATCCGCGAGCTGGGGTTCGAAATGCTGGAGGTGCTTTATAAAGAAAAGGTTGGGAAGGCTGGGGGGATGCCCTGAGGGGGCATTGTCTGGGTAGAAGCGCAGTGGGTTTTCCCCCGAAGCAGCGCCGAAAGGCACTACTTCAGGGTTTTGGTTTTTTAGAGGGGGGATGCAGATGGCATAACTTGATGTTTTGGGGCTGCCCTTCATCGGCAGCAAATAAAACCGCGGATGCTCTTATGGGCACGCGCGCAGATGCTTTCTCACAGCAGGGGGATAAAGGCTTAATAAGCCATTAAACGAGAAACAGGAAAAGGCCGCTCTAAAAGCGGTAGGAAGGTAGAAAGGTGGTGCTGATAAGCGATTGCGTTAATCTGTTTTACACTTAGGGCGAAGCGATGGGGTGTTGCATGCTTCGTTGCTCGGAATTGTAAACGGGGTGTTGAACTGGTATATTGCCCATAGTCGAGAAAATAAATTTTGTACAGGGGGTATTGAGTGGTATAAATACTGCGGGCTTATAGAGCACGGGTTGATGGTTTGTTTTTGAGGTCGGAATGAGCCGATTTTTACCGGGGCGAGGTTTTCAAGGAAAGCGATATTTTTCTAAATGGCGATATTTTTCCTAAATTTACCTTGAGATTATGGCTATTTCCTATGCGAATAGCGAACCCCGGCATATCGAAGCATTAAAGCCAGCGAAAGCCCAAGAAAAATCCGAACGATATGAAATTCATTACGGAATACCGCAGCCCGGAATTGGTGGCGCAATATCTGGAGGAAATCCATCAGACGGCCACCCGCAATTGGACCATCATGGAAGTCTGTGGCGGGCAGACCCATAGCTTGGTCAAAAACGGCATCCTGCAGCTATTGCCCGAAAAAGTGCAGATGGTGCATGGCCCCGGCTGCCCGGTCTGTGTCACGCCTTTGAATCTGATCGATAAGGCCGTTTACCTGGCGGAGGAAAAGGGGGTCATCCTGTGCTCTTATGGCGATATGCTGCGCGTACCGGGCTCGAAGCGTAGCTTACTGGCTTCTAAGGCAGTGGGCGCAGATGTGCGTATTTTGTATTCCCCCCTGGAGGCCGTACAGATTGCCCGTGACAATCCGGGGCGGGAGGTGGTGTTTTTTGCTGTCGGCTTCGAGACTACCGCGCCGGCCAATGCGCTTTCGGTAATCCAGGCCCAGCGCGCTGGAGTACCCAACTACTCCATCCTGGCTTCCCACGTGCTCGTGCCTCCGGCCATCGAGGCTGTAATGGACGATGAGGAGGCCCGTATCCAGGGCTTCCTGGCCGCTGGCCACGTCTGTACTATCATGGGCATCGGCGAATATTACCCCTTGGTGGATAAATACCAAATCCCTATCGTCGTAACCGGCTTCGAGCCGGTCGATCTGGTGCAGGGCATCCTGATGACGGTGCGGCAACTGGAAAAAGGCGAACACCGCCTGGAGAATCAATACAGCCGGGTAGTGCGGGCAGAAGGCAACCCCGAAGCACGCAAAATCATCGAGCAGGTTTTTGAAATAACCGATCGGGAGTGGCGTGGCATTGGCACCATCCCCTTGAGCGGCTACGAAGTGCGGGAAAAATTTGCGGCTTACGATGCAAACCGGAAATTCAAGGTTGAGATCGAAAAGGTGCCGGAAAGTAGCGAGTGTATTGCTGGCCAGGTGCTCAAGGGCATCAAGAAGCCACACGAGTGCCCACAGTTTGGTAAAAAATGTACGCCCCAATCGCCTTTGGGCGCCCCCATGGTATCAAGTGAAGGGGCCTGCGCCGCCTACTACCACTTCTCGCAAGCCCTGGATGCCCTAGAGGTTTAAGCGCTTGTTTAGATTTACTTCGTTAGTTCTGTAGCTCCGGTAGCACTAGCTAAGGGGTAAAAGATGGTTTTACACTGACGTAAGGCTGCGCCTGGGCTTAATAGACCCGAAGATAGCATCAAAAACAAAAGCTGGACGAGCGCTAAAGCTTCGGCACTTTCAGGCAATGGCCTGGCTTAAGCTTTTCATTGGGCGCAATACGGTTCAGGTCAATTAATGTAGGCAGGCTCACGCCAGGCAGCCTGCGGGCTACATCCTCCAAAGTGCTCTTTTTAGGCACGATGTACATCATGTGGCTGAATTCCAGCGCCGGGGTATCCTTTTCAGCGCTTTCCAAACGGGCTTCCGGTAGGGCGGGCATGCTGGCGGGCAAGACGGCCAGTTCTTCCATCTTTTTCAGAGGGTTGAACCGCATGATTTCACGGGGGCGGTAGAGCGTGAGCTGTTGTCCTTCTTTGAGTTCTGGCGAGGACAATTTATTCCATGCCATGATTTGATGGGACGAACAATGGAACGATTTGGCGATTTGCGATAGGGTCTCACCCTTTTTCACCTTGTGGGTTACGCGGATGTATTTTTCACTATCGGTCAACTTGAGGTTGGCTACCGATAGGGGGGCGTCGTCAAAATAATTTTCATCCAGGTTGTCGGGGCGCTGGGTTTCGAGGTAATCCTTGAAAGCTTGCATCACGCGCCGGGGGAGGATGAGGTAGTTGCCAGCCGTGTTGGCGGGGATGATTTCCCGCAAGTAAGCAGGATTTAGGGCTGCGATGAGTTCAATATCCAGGCCAGTGACTTGAGCAATGCGGTGGAAGCTGATATACTCATGAACTTTGACCGTTTCGGTAATCTGTAAGTCTAAGGGGGGATAATCCGGATTGATATCGTGCTCTTTGTAATGTTCCATGAGGTAAGTGGCGGCGATGAAAGCCGGCACGTAGTTGCGCGTTTCGCGGGGCAGATAGCGGCGTATGGTCCAGAAGTTTTTACTGCGCCCCCGTTTGATGGCGCGGTTTACCCGGCCAGCGCCTCCGTTGTAGGCCGCCAGGGTCAGCGCCCAGTCGTTGTATTTAGCATAGTGGCGCGCCAGGTATTCGGCAGCAGCTTGGGTAGATTTGTGAGGATCGCGGCGCTCATCCACCATATCATTGATTTCCAGCCCGTATTCCCGGCCGGTATAGGGCATGAACTGCCATAACCCCATAGCGCCTGCTGGCGATACGGCACGGGGGTTGAGTGCGGATTCTACCACCGAGAGATATTTCAGCTTCTCCGGTAGTTCGTTTTTGCGGAGGTGTTCTTCAAAGAGGGGGAAATATAAGACGCTACGGCCTAATATCCGCTCTGACTTTTCGCGGTGCAACAGCAGGTAGCTTTTCAGGTAGCCTTTGACCACCGTATTATATTGGTGCTCAACCAAGGGGTTTTCAATAGCACGCAGGCGCTTGATGATAGCGGCTTCGTCGAAAGTGATTTCGGGGTCATTGGCCAGGAGCGGCTGCGAAAAAGCGAAAATCAAGGCCAGGCCCAAGGATGTGGTAAAGAGTTTTCTCAAAAAACATGTCTCCATGATACAGGAATTGGTTAAATAAAACCCCTGCTTTTGCTGGTTCAACAGAGTGTCGAGCGCAAAGTTAAACAAAAGCAATCAAATTTTGCTAGTTTTGGTTTATATATATGGCAGGCTGGTAAGAGGCAGAGCAGTAGCGAGGGGCCTGATTTCTTAAACTCCTGAAAAATATGATGCTATGCGAATCGCTTTACTTCTCTTCTGCTTTTCTTTAACAACCGGGCTTGCGGCGCAAAAAGTGTTGCAAATCGAAAAATATGGCAGCCCCAAGACGACCAAGATATATATAGGAGACCCCATTGCCTACCAACTCAAAGGGGAAAAGAGCTTCCGTTTGGCTTATATCGAAGATATCCGGCCCAAAGACAGCCTGCTCGTATTGGGCGATCGCTATGTCAACGTTTACGATATTGCAGCCCTGCGTTATGAGCGTGCCTGGCCAGAGGCCGTCAGCCAATCTTTATTTTGGTTTGGCGCGGGTTGGTCGGGCTTTGCTGCCATCGGCTTCAGTTTTGACGGAAATGACGAAACCAGTTACCGCTGGGCTGACGCCTTCGTGACGCTCACCTCCTGGAGTTTGGCTTATGCTATCCCCAAGTTATTTAAAAACAAGGATATCAAGTTTGGCGACCGCCGCCGCCTCCGTCTGCTCGATTTGAGGTTTAGTGAGGACCCCGGGGCATATTGAGCTAGCCGGAAAGGATTAAAAATGTTAAAGTTCTTTCACAATGGCCTGATTCCAGAGAAATGAATTATTTTTATATTAAATTTTAGCTCATAATTCTTAACCAAAAATCGGATATCATGAAATGGCAATCCCCCCTATGCCTACTCCTCTTCATTGCTAGCTGGGCTCATGCCCAACAACTCACTACGCCCAACGGCTGGGTTTACGAAGTGTTGAAGCCCGGTAGCGGGCCCTTGCTGACGGCTCAGGATGGCGCGTTGGCCCACAATCAATTGACCGACAGCCAGGGCAAGGTACTGGTATCTACCTATAAGATAGGAGTGCCGGATTACCAATTGATTTCCGACCTTTCCCATGCTTTTCAGCAAGCTTTTGCGGTGATGCAAAGCGGCGGGAAGTACCGTTTCCACATCCCCGTATCAGATTTTCGGGATGCGCTGCGCTCGAATGCCGATTTATCATTGCCTGGCAAAGTCGCTTTTTGGGATATGGAGCTCTTGCAGATACTGCCCCCTCTGCCCGATGGCGCCCGCCTGGTGGCTCAGGTTATGCAGCAGAGCGGCCCCGAGGCGGCTCTGGCCAGGTATCAATCTCTGCAGCGCAGTGCAGAGGCTTACTTTGGCGAATGGGAAATTAACCAGGTGGGCTACCTCTTCCTGCAAAAGGGGCAAGAAGCCGAAGCACTTGAAATATTCAAGGGCAACGCGATGCAACATTCCGGCTCATTCAATGCACACGACAGCCTGGCCGAAGCCTATTATACGCTTGGCAACAAGGCGATGGCCCTGGAACACTACGAAAAGTCACTGCGCCTTAACCCGAAAAATGATAATGCCCGTGCCATGCTGGCCAAGTTGAGAAACTGAAGCGAGGGGTCTGGGGGCGGCTATGCTATAGCGTGAAAAAACGGATAGCCAACTCATACCCCTTCATGCCCAGGCCAACGATGACGCCCCGGCAGTAGGGGGAGAGGAAGGAGTGGTGGCGGAAGGCTTCCCGATCGTAAACATTAGAGATATGCACCTCGATGACCGGGCTGCGGATGGAGGCGATGGCATCGGCGATGGCGGCAGAGGTATGGGTATAAGCGCCGGCATTGAGCACGATGCCATCATAGGTGAAGCCCGTTTCATGCAGCTTGTCGATGATGGCCCCTTCGTGGTTGCTCTGGAAATAGTGCAGGGTTAGATGGGGATATTCTCCCTGAAGCTGAGCGAAGTACTCCTCAAAGCTCTGTTTGCCATAAATGTGCGGCTCCCGTGAGCCGAGCAGATTGAGGTTGGGCCCATTGATGATGATGATTTTCATGGCTGCTGTTTTTATGTTTGCCTTATTCCACGGGGCAAGTAGCTCGCAGCTCGAGACTCGTAGCTAGCTAAATAGTTGCAAAGCAGACACTAATTGGCCATATCCGACAAGAACTTGATCCGCACCAATTCGATCTCCTCCATGGTGATGTCATCTTCGCGCAGTTCTTTGAAGGCATCTTCAACCGAATCAGTGGCGGCGTTCATGAAATAGTCGATGATATCTTCGCGCACCGGCTCATCCACGAGGTCTTCGAGGTAGTAATCGATATTGACTTTAGTGCCGGAGGTGACGATGGCATAGAGCTCTTGCATGAGCTCCTCCATGCTCAGGCCGTTGGCGTTGGCCAGGTCTTCCAATGGCATTTTGCGGTCGATGCCCGTGATGATATTGACTTTGACCTTGGATTTATTGGCCACTTGCTTGACGATGAGGTCGCTGGGCCGTTCGATGTCATTCTCCTCGACATACTGATTGATGAGTTCAATGAAGGGCTTGCCATAGCGCAGGGCCTTGCCCTTGCTCACGCCGGAGATATTGGCCATATCCTCCATCGAGATGGGGTACTGGGTGGCCATGTCTTCCAGGGAAGGGTCTTGGAAAATGACGAAAGGCGGTACGCCATGCCTTTTGGATTCCTTGCGGCGGAGGTCTTTGAGGATTTTCATCAGGGCCTCGTCCAACACGACAGCGCCACCGCGGGCTTCTGTCGTTTCAACTGGTTCCTCTTCGTAATTATGGTTGATGGGTATTTTGAAAGAGTGGGGCTTTTCGGCAAAAGCCTGCCCCTTGGCAGTCATTTTCAGCAGGCCGTAGCTCTCGATATCCTTGGTGAGCATACCATTGAGCAGCGCCTGGCGGTAGACTGAGCCCCAGAAGGTTTCGTCTTTGTCTTTACCGATACCGAAGAGCGCTTTTTGGCCCGGAGTCAAGTGTTTATTGTGTTTTGAGTCTTTGCCCAGCAGGAAGTTGGTCAAAGCCTTGATGCCGTAGTTTTCGTTCAATTGGTGCACCGCTTGCAGCGCATGTTGCAACTCCTTTTTGACCTCGATTTTTTCTTTAGGATGCAAGCAATTGTCACACATGTTGTTGCAGCGGGAGTCGTCATATTCTTCGCCGAAGTAATGAAGCAGGAAGCGGCGGCGGCAGGCGGTAGTCTCGGCATAGGCCATTACTTCCTGCATGAGTTGAGTGCCCATTTCCCGTTCGGCCACGGGCTTATCGCGCAGGAATTTTTCGAGTTTGAGGATATCTTTATAGGAGTAAAAGGCGATGCAGCGGCCTTCTAGCCCATCGCGCCCGGCACGCCCGGTCTCCTGATAGTAGTTTTCGATGCTTTTGGGGATGTCGAAGTGGATCACAAAGCGCACGTCCGGTTTGTCGATGCCCATACCGAAGGCGATAGTGGCCACGATGACATCAATGGCTTCCATGAGGAAGTCATCCTGGGTTTTGCTGCGGGTTTTGGCATCCAAGCCGGCATGATAGGGGGCGGCTTTGATATCATTCACCGTCAGGGTTTTGGCGATATCCTCAGCTGCTTTTCGGCTTTGCACATAGATGATGCCAGACTGCCCGGGCATGTTTTTGATAATCTGCACAATTTGCTTGACCGCTTGCTCCTTTTTACCTTTAGGCCTGACTTCGTAGTAGAGGTTTTCGCGGTTGAAGGAAGAGATATAGGTGTTCTCCTGCCTCATGTTGAGGTTCTTCACGATATCAGACTGAACCTTGGGCGTAGCCGTGGCGGTAAGGGCCACGATAGGGATGTCTTTGCTGATGGCATCGAGCATGGCGCGTATGCGGCGGTACTCCGGGCGGAAGTCGTGCCCCCATTCTGAAATACAGTGGGCTTCATCGACGGCTACGAAAGAGACGTTGACTTGCTGGAAGAACTCGATATTTTCGTCTTTGGTCAGGGTTTCCGGAGCGATAAAGAGCAGCTTGGTATGTTTACTGGAGATATCCTGCTTGACCTGCCTCATTTGCGTTTTGGTCAAGGAGGAATTCAAAAAGTGAGCCACTTCATCGGTCTGGCTGTAGCCGCGGATGGAGTCTACCTGGTTCTTCATCAGTGCGATAAGGGGCGAAATAACAATGGCGGTGCCTTCCAGCATCAGGGCGGGCAATTGGTAGCAGAGGGATTTGCCGCCACCGGTAGGCATGATTACAAAAGTATCGTGCCCATTGAGGACACTATTGATAATGGCCTCCTGCTTTCCTTTGAAGCCATCAAACCCAAAGTGTTTCTGTAAAGCCTCGTGCAAGGTTTCTTTCATCACTGTCATGCTGGCTATTTCTTTTTTAACTTACTTTTGTGTTTTGGCAAACTGGAGCGGCCGTCTAAAGTAGTAAAAAAATTCAGGTTCGGCCATTTTATTTGCGCATTTTTTTTATCTGGCCGGTTGCTTTTTCAAAAAGCCTCCAAAAATACAAAATTTAAGTGATTTCTAAAGGATTAATTGCAAAAACTGCACTGCGTACGATAGAGATCGAGGCCGAGGCGCTACTAGCGCTCAAAGGCAGCATCAATGAGCAATTTGTAGCGTGTGTAAACGCAATCTTCGAATGCAGCGGCCGGCTGACGGTCACTGGTATCGGCAAGAGTGCCCTGGTAGGCCAAAAAATTGTGGCCACGCTCAACTCCACCGGCACCCCTGCCATTTTCATGCACGCTGCTGATGCCATTCATGGCGACCTGGGCATGATCCGGAGCGATGATTTCGTGCTCTGCATCTCCAAAAGCGGCGAGACACCGGAGATCAAGGTGCTGGTGCCGCTATTGAGGAATCTCGGCAACCCCCTCATCGGTATGGTGAGCAAGCTCGATTCTTACCTCGGCAAGCAGGCTCAATATGTATTGCATACCCCCATCGCTCAGGAAGCCGACCCCAACAACCTGGCCCCTACCGCTAGTACAACCTCGCAAATGGCCATGGGCGATGCCTTGGCCACGGCCCTGTTAGCATTGCGTGGCTTCACCCCTCATGACTTTGCGCAGTACCATCCCGGAGGCGCTCTCGGCAAGCAGCTTTACCTGCGCGTGAGCGATATCTTCCCCAGTAATGAGCGGCCCGCCGTGCGCCCCGAGGAAAGTATCCAGCGGGCTATTCTGGAGATGACTTCCAAGCGGCTGGGCGCTACTGCCGTGACTAGCCCAGAGGGCCAGCTGCTTGGCATCATCACCGATGGCGACCTGCGCCGTATGCTGGAGCGCAACCAAGACTTTGGCAGCCTGAAAGCCGCCGATGTCATGAGCCGAAACCCCAGGACCATCCTCGGATCAGAAATGGCAGCTAATGCCTTGCACAAGATGAGGAGTAACAGCATCTCCCAGCTGATTGTTGTGGATGATAACCATATCTTCCTCGGGTTTGTACATCTGCACGATTTAATCCGGGAGGGATTGATTTGATGGCCGATGCATCTGCCAAGTCAGGGTGGAGGCTTCCCGATAGGGTTTTATCAAAAAAAGATATGCTGACGGCTAAGTTTCCAATAATCCTGTTGGGCATTTGCCTGGCGCTAGCTTCCTGTACGGAGCAGAGGCAGCGAGAGGTAAGCCCGGCTTTCTACCACTGGCAGACGCGGCTCGATTTGGATGCTGCCTCCCGGGCCCTGGCCGATAGCTTGGGCTGCCAGCAGCTCTACGCCAAGTTTTTTGATGTGGATTGGGATGAGGAGTATGGCAGGGCCGTCCCTTTGGCGGAAATACAACTCGTGCCGGGCAGCTATGCCGGGTTGGAGCTAGTGCCTGCTGTTTTTATCACCAACCGCACCCTGGAGCGCTTACCTGCCGCAGAACGAGGCGCCCTGGCGCAAAAAATTCACGATAAACTGTTTAGCCTGGCTGGCCAGGATAGCAGCCTGCGCATCCAGCAGGTCCAGGTTGATTGTGACTGGACGCAGGGCACCCAGGAGCCTTACTTCGACTTCTTGCGGCAGCTGCGTAGCAAGCTGGCACCCGAAGGCATTGAGCTCTCGGTGACCATCCGCCTGCATCAGGTCCGTTACTTTGAGCAGACTGGTGTACCGCCAGTGGAGCGTGGCATCCTCATGTTTTACAACATGGGGGATTTGGAGGACTGGGAGGAACCCAATTCCATCCTCAACCTGGACAAGGCCGAGCCTTATCTACAGGGCTTTGAGCGCTACCCCTTGCGGCTGAGCCTGGCTCTACCCCTCTTCCGCTGGGGCGTGCTCTACCGCGAGGGCCGTATGATCCGCCTGATTAACAACCTGGATGAGCGCCGCCTGGAGAGCAACCTCCTCTTCCGCCCGCTGGGCGAAGGCCGCTATGAGGTGACACGAGGTGCTTTCCTGGACGGCCATTATTTCTACGAGGGCGACTTGATCCGTTTGGAAAAGGTGGAAATGGAACTGCTGGATCGCGCCGCCCGCCGCCTCAGCCGCCTGCCCTGGCCGCCGGATATGGAGCTGGTTTTTTACCACCTGGATAGCTTGGCGGCGGCAGATTTTTCAGCAGCGGCACTGCAGGGGGTGATGCGGCGGTTTTAATGGAGCGTGGGGGAGATTTTTTCAAAAACGCCGCGAAAATACATGATTTTTCTCTGCGTCCCCCTATCTTGCCATGCCTAGAAAACAGGCTGCTGATGATGAACCGCCATTTTTTTGCCTTTTTAATGTTTGCGGCCCTCTTGCCCACCTTGGTCTGGGGCAACTGTCGGCCCGTGCCGCCGCCCTTTTACGGCTACTCTTTCATTGGGCCGCAGATACTAAATCCCCGTCTTCCTGGTGCACAGCTCTGGCTCGATTTTGATGCTCTGGAGGCCTATTACCAGCAAAAAGGCAATTTACAGGTTAAGGACAATCTGGAAGAGTGGCAGGAGCGCTATTGCGGCCTCCCCACGATAGAGGATATCGGCGCAGTGGTCTATGGTACTTCTATCGAAGAGTTGGAGCAGTTGCGTTCGGCCGTCCAGCACGATGCGGTCTCCTTGGGGTTCCGCCTGGCCGACAATACTTTTGCCCGTTACCTGAAGCGCAACAAATGCCTGGAAACAGCGGCTTATCTGGTTTTTGCCAAAGAGTGTGAGCCTTATGTCACGCGCCGCGACCCCTGGGATTCACCCCGCTTTACGTACGAGCTCATGCAGCGGCTCGTGGAGCGGGGGCGGCGAGAATTCAAGAAGACGAAATCCCACTACATCCGCCTGCGCTACGCTTATCAGATCATTCGGCTGGCACACTACAGCAAAGAGTATGAGCAGGTTTTGCGCCTGCATGACGAGCTTATGCCCCAGATCGACAACAAGCCTAGTATCATCGAGCACTGGATTATGGGGCACCGGGCCGGCGCGCTGATGGCATTGGGGCAGCAGGCCGAGGCATCTTACCTCTTTTCCCGCATCTTCGAGCTCAGCCCGGGCAAAAGAGAGTCGGCCTATCGCAGCTTCAAAATACGCGACGAGGAGGAGTGGCGGCAGTGCTTGCTGTTGTGCCAAAACGACCGGGAGCGTGCCGTACTGTATGCTGTACGCGCCAGTATGCCCAATAGCAGATTGCTGGTAGAAATGAAAAACATCTATGCCCTGGACCCCGCCAGCCCTTTCCTGGAGCTTTTACTCATCCGTGAGATGAAAAAGCTAGAGCGCGAACTGATGGGGTTGGCTTTTAATCGCCTGCGCGAGCGCAACCAGCGTTATTATAAGGTGCCCGGCCCTGATGCCGGGGCCCGGGTAATCGGCCTGCAACGCTTCGTTTATCAGGTATTGGCGGAAGGCTTGCTGCCTGACGAGTCGCTCTGGAGGCTTTCCGATGGCTACCTGTCCCTGCTGGCAGGCAATTACTACGACGCGCAAAAGGCCTTCGAGGCCGCCCGTAAAACAGTCCATAGCAAATTGTTGCTCGAGCAGCTCAATGCCTTTGAACTGGCATTGAAAATCAGTGCCTACCCCACCATCAATGACGCTATTGAGGAAGAGGTGGGCTATATGCGGCAGTTCGACAAGATTTATCGGCAAAACCCAGATTTTGCTCGGCTGACCAGCGACAAGATGAGCCAATTGTTCCAACAAAACGGTATGCCCGGCAAGGCTTTCCTGATACAGCACCCCCTGCAATCACTGCGGCCCAGCCCTCAATTGGCAATCCTGGACGAGCTGATCGAGATATGCCTGGACACTAACCGCACCCGCCTGGAAACCCAGCTCGTCATCAAAGGCGATAGTACCGTGCTCAATGAGCTGCTCGATATGAAGGCCACTTACCTGATGAGCCAGTACCAATTTGAAGCTGCACTGGAAACGCTCAAGCGGATGAATCGGGTAGAGTGGGGGAAGTACGGCCTTTTTAGCCCTTTTGTCGATCGCATCAAAGACTGCGTCAACTGCCGCTTGCCGGATACCGTGACGGTGTACAATAAGGGCGAACTGTTGGAGCGCCTGCTCGACATGGAGTATCGCGCCAAGGCAGGCGTGGGCAATACCGGCCTGCTTTATTATCAAATCGGCCTGGCAATCTATAATATGTCGTATTTCAGCTATTCCTGGCGGGCGACGGATTACTTCCGCAGCGGCAGTAGCCTTGCCACTAGCAAGCTCCGCGCTGCCGATGGCGGCCCCATACCCGACCTGCGCTTCCCCTTTGGCAACCGCGAGCATTTCGATTGTAGCCAGGCTCGCTATTACTTCGAGCGAGCCCGCCTTTTTACCGAAGACCCCGACCTGGCAGCCCGGGCTACCTTCATGGCGGCCAAATGCGAGCGCAATGAATACTACGTAAACCGCTGGCGGGAAGGCGCCCGCCAAACCTTTGACAATTTCGAGCTGCTGATGAGCAATTATTCCGATACGCCATTTTTCCTGCGGGTCATACAGGAATGTAAATACTTCCAGGCTTATGCTACGCGTTAATTTTAGCGAATAAGGGCTTACGCCCGTTTAACCCGATTGTACAGCTGCGCTAAAGCAGCGCATCTCAAAACAGTAACAAAATGAAAAACTATCTTTTACTCTGCAGCTTGCTGTTCTTGCTTAGCGCCTCCCGTTGCGGAAAGGCGGGGGGCTTTGAGTTGGGGCAACCCTTCCGTTTACAGATCGGCGAAAAAGCCAAGTGCCAATGTGCCGGTGACTTTGTGCAGTTGATTGCCATTAAGGAAGACTCGCGTTGCCCGGAGTTTACAAATTGTATTTGGGAGGGTCAGGCTGTGGTGCAATTGCTCATCGATGGCGCATCGCCCCAGTATATAGACTTGGCGTTGAGAGAGGGCCATCCAGAGTTGGCCAGGATAAAAGTAGGCAGCTTTATCTACCGCCTCAACCAGGTTTCTCCTTATCCGCAGGCGGGCAAGAACATCAAGGCGGAGGAATACGTTATTGAGTTGATTGTAGAAGGCATTTAGCACAAATCAAACACCAGAAGATAGACCATGTTATTCCCCATCGGCGACGACCAGGTCAAAGGCGGAAGCTTCCCCTTGTTGAGCTATACTTTTATCATATTGAACATCGCCATCTACTGGCAACAGTCGCAGCACCCTGCTATGTTAGTACCAGAGTGGGGGGCGGTGCCGGCCGAAATCCTGCAGGGAGAACGGCTGCTTAACCTCTTGTCCAGCATGTTCCTCCACGGCAGTTTGCTGCACCTGATCGGCAATATGGTTTTCCTTTGGGTTTTTGCCGACAATATCGAGGCTACCATCGGCAGCATGCGCTTTCTGGTTTTTTATATTATGGGCGGATTGGCGGCCCATGCCGGGCATATTTACTTCAACCCCAGCAGCCTCATCCCGACCATTGGGGCTAGCGGCGCAATCGCTGCGGTGATGGGGGCTTACCTGATTATGTTCCCTGCTTCCCGCGTCAAGGTATGGTTCTTCTTTCTGACTTTCCGCATGCCGGCTATCTTATTCCTAGGCATTTGGATTGTTTTGCAATGGATAAACGGCACGGCTTCGCTCCAGGTCAATACCGCCGATACTGGCGGCACGGCCTGGTGGGCGCACATCGGCGGCTTTGCTTTTGGTGTGTTAGCCGGCTTTTACTATCGCTTCAGCTTCCGCGCACCGGATTATTGAGCTTCTA
>CAYSPJ010000077.1:0-25477 GCA_964432875.1 uncultured Phaeodactylibacter sp.
CTACCGCAAACCTTTCTTGGAGACACTGAACTTGCTGAAGTAGCTCGCCTTTACGTGACTAAAAAAGGGCAGCTCGAAAACGAACTGCCCTTTACTGAGAGCCACCCAGCGGACTCGAACCGCCGACCCACGCATTACGAATGCGTTGCTCTACCAACTGAGCTAGGGTGGCATTTTTGGGAGACTAACAGCGCTTTCGGCACTGCTTTGTCGGGGTGAGAGGATTTGAACCTCCGGCCTCGTCGTCCCGAACGACGCGCGCTACCGGGCTGCGCTACACCCCGAATGTGTGTTTGCCCCTTCGTTCAGAGGCTGAAAGACGGCTCTTTTTTTGAGCGCGTGCAAAGATACAATAAACGGAAGGGAAAATCAAAGCTACATGGCTACTTTTTTGATGTTTTTCGCTCCAGTCAGCAAAAACGTCAGCAGGGGCGAAAGCGTTCCCTATTCCTTAAAAAGGTGTTAAGAAAGCCCTCGGGAGAGGTGTTTTAACGTTAAACCCATTAAATTTGTGTGCGACAACGCATTGTGAAAAAGCCCAAGCTGAACAGCCCGAATGAAAGACTTTTTTTTGAAGCGGCAATTGGAACGGATTGAACGGGAAGTTAATGATGACTTTCTGATGATTCTCTCTTTTGGGGCCCGCTCCTACCCTACTAAAGAGCTGCATCAATTGCTGTGTCAGTTGGAGCAGAAGATGCAGCAACTGGCTTACTACCGGCGCCTGCTTTATCTGGCTGGTAGCACTTTGATCGTGTGGTGTGCCTTGAGCTTCCTCTTTCAGTACTCCGAATTCAAGGTGGGCACTTATGCCACTATGAGCCTGGCGATCTTGTCGATCCTGGTTTTTACTGCCGGCTCCATCTTCATTAATTCTAGATACCGCTCGGTCAGGCAAGCCCATCAAATCGAGCGCATCATCGTCGAAGAAATCGACCGGCGGCGCAAAGATGCTTCGATTTTTTGAACCTGTTTTTAGGTTGCTGAAAACTTTTGCGCTTCCCCATAATCTTTGCTGCAGCTTGCTATTTTCCTGACTAAAAATGAACTAGCCCGGCGTTTTTTCCGTTAGTAGTAGTAGGACACCAAAATCACGCCTGCCTATAGAAGACAGCCTCTTACGCTTATTGTATCCTCATTTTATCATTTATTAATCTAAAAACCTTATCCTCCATGAAAGACAAGACTAGAGAAAGGATCGCGTTGGGCTTGGGCCTGCTGGCTGGTACCGCACTGGGCGTTTTCCTGAACAGCGACAAAGGCAGAAAAGTCCGCAAAGATGCGGGTGAAAAAGCTGAAAAATTGGCTAAAGAAGCCAATGAACGCTTCTCTCACCTCACCGAAGAAGCTCGGGGTAAAGCGGAAGTCATCTCTTCCACCATCAACCATGCCGTGGAAGATGGCCGGGATTACCTCATGCACGTAGGCGAAAACTTAAAAAAAAAGTTTAGCGGGGTAGAAGACAGGCTCGAGCATGCCAGCGAAGACTTCAGGGCCGGTATGAAGTATGCTCTGCGCAACATCAAGAAAAAAGCCAAAGAACTGGAATACACCAAAGTAAATGGCTCTCACTAATTTCACAACCGGCAAATGGGCAGAAGGGTCATCCCTCTCTGCCCTTTTTTATAACCTTGCCATCAACAAAAACCAACTAAGCAAGCCTCCATGGACTCATCAGACACCATCCTCCAATCGGCAGGCGAAACTTACGCCTACGTCAAATCTTTCATTGAACAACAAATTGAATACACTAAGCTAGACCTGATAGATCGGTTTTCGGTGGCGATCAGCAGCGCTGTAACCACCATCATCGTCACCTTCCTCATTTTGGCGGCATTGGGCTTTATATCTCTGGCAGCGGGTTTCTTCCTGGCCGAGCGCCTGGGCTCTTATGGCCAGGCCTTCCTCATCATCAGTGGGGCCTATGGGCTGGTTGCCCTCATCGCCATATTGTTCAGCCGGACGCTTATTACCCGGCCCATCCTTTCCAAAATGATTAAAATATTCTTCGAATAAGCCAAGCCATGAAACATCGCGAAATAAAAACGTTGGAAGATTTGCGGCAGCGCAAATACGAATTGAAGATAGAGATGAAACTGACGCGACAGGCGCTCGATCACAGCCTGCGTTATACCCGCATGGGCGCCCAGCGTTTCTTGGTTTATGGCATGTTGCTACCTCTGGGGCTCAATAGCTTGTCGGCCATGCTATTCAACGAGAATCGAGCTCAAGGCGACAAGCCCCAATGGCTCTTGTTTGTAGAACAAATGGTGGAAACCATCTCCCGCATTTATGATCCCCCTGAAGTAGAAGAAGACGATGAGGCGGAAGAGAAGAGCTAGGGTTAGTGTCCCCCCAACTGATTGTTCCTTTCAAAGCTTATCCTAACCTGAGCCAAGTGCTTAGTGCACGACCTCTGCCACCACGAAAATACTGCCTCCTACGTAAATCAAGTCATTGGGATCAGCATGTCGGCGTGCGGCGCGTAAAGCCTGGCGCACCGAGCTATATGCCTTGCCTTTCAGGCCCAGCGCGCTAGCCTCTTGGCGAAGCTTTTCGGCATCGAGCCCGCGAGGGATATCTGGGCGGGCGAAGTAATATACCGCTTCCCGCGGCATTTGCCGCAACAGCTTAGCCGGGTCTTTATCGCTCACGGTGCCCATTACGATATGCAGCTGGCGATAGGGTATTTGTTGCAGCGCGGCCATCGCCAAGGCCATGCCCGCTTCGTTGTGGGCGCTGTCACACAGGATGGTAGGGCGTTCTCCCAGGGTTTGCCAGCGGCCAATCATATTGCTTAATTGGCGCAGGTTAGACAAGCCTTGGCGCAAGGCTGCCTCTGAAATATGCCAGCGCGCGGGCAGGCATTCCAAGGCATGTAGGGCTGTTTGGAGATTTTTGCCTTGGTAAGGCCCCAGGGCGTCGAGCTCCAGCGCTTCCAAATATAGGTGCCCATCCCGGTGTACATCATAAATAGCACGGGGGGGATCCACGCCCCGCCTTTCGGCGCGATAGCGCTGGTCTGCAAAAACAATCGGCGCCTGCTCAGCTGTGGCTTTGGCCAAGAATACTGGTGCCGTTTCCGGATGCGTTTCGCCAACCACTACCGGTATGCCCGGCTTGATGATGCCTGCCTTTTCAGCAGCGATCTGCGGCAGGGTGTCCCCCAGGAAATCCATGTGGTCAAAGCTGATATTGGTGATGACCGACAATTCCGGAGTGATGACATTGGTGCTATCCAGCCGCCCGCCCAGCCCGACTTCGATGACGGCCACATCCACCTGTGATTGGGCGAAATAATCGAAAGCCATGGCAACAGTAATCTCAAAAAAAGAAGGCTGTATCTCCTCAAATAAATGGCGGTAGCGCGCTACAAACTCCACGACGTAGTCACGGCTGGCATATTGCCCGTCAATTTTGATGCGCTCCCGGAAATCCCGGTAATGAGGAGAGGTATATAAGCCCACCTTATACCCGGCCGCCTGCAAGGCCGCACTGAGAAAATGCGCGACCGAGCCCTTGCCATTAGTGCCCGCCACATGGATGGAAGGGAAGCGCTCCTGAGGTTGCCCTAGCGCGGCACAAAGTGCCAGGGTGTTGGAAAGGTCCTTTTTGAAGGCTGCCGGCCCGATGCGTTGAAACATGGGTAGTTGGCGATAAAGGAAGTCTAGTGTCGTTTGGTATTGTCCGCGTTTTGCCATGAGGCAAAGGTAAGCTGAAATTCAATATGCCGTATCATTCTGTCAGGGCAGCGGGAGCGGCATGTCTGCCTCTGCCACAGTCGGCTGCACTGCTGCCGGGGCTTCCGGCAGTATGCTTTCCGGCACTGCCGCCACCGTTTTTTCCATGAGGCTAAGCGGCAGGAAAGAAAGCGCGATGAGCAAACACTGTAGGGCGATGAGCCAATGGGAAGACAGTTTTTTGAATATTGGCATGATTGGCGGTTTTATACCCTTTAAACGCGCCGACCGGGCCCCAACCACAAAAAACACCGGCCTTTGACATAAGTATAACATTTGTGTTAAGGAAGTCAAATCAGCAAAAAAAGCAGCGATTGGCGCAGATGTTTTTTAGCTTTGCATGTTTTTGGGCTTATTCCAGTTTTGCTTTCCTGCCTTCGGAAAATGAGCGCAAGCCCCCGCGAGCAAGCCATTAATTCAATAGGCTTGACGCGATAGGCCAGCGGGGCGGGAAAAATGAGTTATTTTCAGCCCCACGCAAAAGCAAGCCCGGCTAGGTGACCGAAAAAAGGCGCCGCGTGGGCAGAAAAGAACCCTTTAGCCCGCGATGACCTCATTTCAACAAGTCAAATAACAACATCCAAATACCATAATCAACAACAATATGAAACGATTGTACGTCCTGTTCCTCTCCGTTGCTTTATTATCTACCGCGCTGAGCGCACAAGAGCTCATCAGCGTCACCTACAAAGGCAACCGCACCAAAGCACAGATGGTCGCCGATTTCGGCATCTTTATGCAGTACGGTGTGAATATGTACAAATTTCAATACACGACTTTAGATGTGAAAGGGCAGCCCGATACCGCCTCCGGGCTATTCGTCTTGCCCGATGTGCCCTCAGCCAGCGTGCCGCTGCTCGTTTTTATGCACGGCACGGTAAACTCCAAAACCGACGTGCCCTCCCAACTAGCCGGCGGCTATGAGCTAGCAATGGTGTATGCCGCCCTGGGCTATGCAACCGCCGCTCCTGATTTATTGGGGCTGGGCGACTCGCGAGGCTTCCACCCTTACCTTCATGCCGCCTCGCAGTCTTCGGCAGCTATCGACATGCTCTATGCGGCCAGGGAATATCTGGAGAGTTCGCCAGATTTCGAGCACAACGACAGGCTTTTCCTAACGGGTTATTCGCAAGGGGGGCATGCCTCAATGGGTTTGCACCGCGAGCTGGAAGCCAACTATCAGGAGGAATGGCCAGTGACCGCTGCCGCCCACATGTCGGGGCCGTATAGCCTCTCCGGCGTGATGCGGGACTTTGCTACCAGCGACGCCACCTACAACTACATCGGCTACATCCCCAATATCTTCCTGGGGCTGAACGAAGCCTACCAGCTGTACGACGATTTCTCACTGGTTTTTAAACAACCTTACCTCACGCCGATTGAAGCTTATTATGCTGGCAGCATCACTTTGTCTGATCTAAACAACACCCTGATCGCGATGCTCGTGAATGAGGTTGGCGCCCCCATCCCCCGCTATCTTTTCCAGGATAGCATCCTGCTGGGCGTAGCCGAAGACCCCAACCACCCCATCAACGTAGCGCTGGCTGATAATGATGTATATGACTGGGCCCCACAAGCGCCTACCCGCCTGTACTATTGCACGGCCGATGACCAGGTGCTATATACCAACAGCCTGGTGGCCGATTCGGTGATGAATGCCAATGGCGCCCCCGACGTCCAGTCTATCGATGCCAATCCAATCGCCGACCACGGCCAATGCGTCGAGCCGGCGGTCACCCGAGCGATTTTCTTCTTTGGGCCATTGCAAGACTTCATGGTCTCTACCTTGGAGATGGCCGCAACCCCCTATCGCGTTTTCCCTAATCCTGCCCGTGGCCAATGCTGGGTAGAAGGGCTGCAAGCGGGCGATGAAATCCTGTTGCTAGACCTGGAAGGCCGCCTGCTGGAGCGCCGCCGCGTAGCTAGCGACAAGGAGGAGCTGTCTTGGCAAAATCATCAAGCGGGCATCTATTTCCTACAGATTCTGGGGCAGCGCGGTGTGGCAATACAAAAAATAGTGCTGCATTAAATGAGCACAGCAGCGGTATTTTTATGGCAAATTTGTTAGCACCTAAGCAGAATCCTGCTTATCTTCATCCTTTGCATTAGTAAGCGGCTAGTAAGAACTCTTGCTTCCGCGAGCAAGTGCCAGGAGATGACGTAATGTACCCATTATATATATCCCCTGGATGCTTAGCCCAAGCAAAGAGACGATTAGCGATGATGGTGGCGTGCAGTATGAAAAGACCTGGCCCTTTCGCTGGCATGCTCTGTCACATTAATGCTAATTTATTATAGGCGTGCTGGGCAGTTTTTTTTCATTGTCCAAAAAACTCCCTAAGGTATGTATAACTCAGCCTGCTTTTTGCCATTTTGCAAGATACCAAGAAAGCGTCGGGCGTCAAAGGCAATTGCTCTGACTCTAGCTGGGCTATTAGCCGTGGCACCGCCACTGCTAGCCCAAAATGAAGAGCTGAGCCTGGAAGCTGCTTTTGAGGTAGCTAGCCGAAACTACCCCTTGATTAAGCGCGATCAACAATACATCCAACAGCAAAACGCCCTGATCCCTTCGGCGGCAGCCCGCCCCAACACCCGGATATTTATAGCCGGAGATGAAGCCGACTTCCAAACGATACGCGGCATTCATGGCGTAGGTTTTATCCAGGATTTCAATTGGCCAGGCGTGAAAGCGCGCCGGGAGAAACTGCTACAGCAAGGCTTGCTACTGGGCAATGCCCAACTTGAGCTCACCCAGTTTGAACTCCGCAAACGAGTAGGGCAAGCCTACCTGGAGGTCCTATATGCCCAAGAACGGCAGGGGCTGGCCAGCCAGGAAGCAGAGTTTTTCACGGAACTAGTGGACCTGGCCCAGTTGCGTTTTGATTTGGGGGAAACAGGAAAAATCCCGGTGCTTTCCGCCCAAAGCAAACAAAAGGAAGCGAGCCTGCGCCAACAACAAGCCAAGCAAGATGTAGCTATCGCCTTGACCGCCTTCAACAACTGGCTCTACTCCGATACCCTCTATGAGGTGGCCCTGCGGCAATTGCCCGCCCCGGAAGGGTACTTCTCCTGGTTTGTCAATCGGGGGCACCCCCTGCTGCTATATCGACAACAGGAAGTAAACCTGGCTCAAACCCGCATCCCGCTGGAGGAGGTACAAAGGATGCCCCAAATCCGCACCGGCGGCCAATTGCAGATGGTGGATGGCAACTCCCCTTTCTATGCTTATCAGTTAGGGCTCAGCTTGCCCCTGGGGCTCAAGGCCATCCGCGCTCGCGTAGAGGGTGCCAAACTGGCTGTGGAAACCAGCAATATAGAATTGGAAGCCGCCCAAAAGGAATTAGAAAATGAGCGCCGCCATCTACTGGAAAAATTAAAAAGCGAACAGGCTACGCTCGATTTCCTGCGCCGGGAAATACTGCCCTTGGCCGACCAACTAATCGAAGATTCCCGCAAAGCTTACGCCCAGGGCGCCGTCGAATACCAAGATTACCTCCGCAACCTGGAACAAGCCATCGGCAACCGCCGACAGTATCTGGATGCTTTGTACCGCTATAATGTATTGAAATTGGAGCTGGAGTTCCTCAGCGGCAGGAGATGATCACTTCGTCAGTAAAAAACATGCCTGTAACCGTAAAACAACAAAAAGATGTCCAAAACAATCAAGTATGTCTTACTGGGATTGCTAGGCGCACTGGTTTTGATCCAGTTGTTCCCGGCAAACAAAACCAACCCGCCAGTGTCCGCCGGCCAGGATTTTTTGACTTTGACCAGCCCTGATGCTGAAATGGCTGGCTTGATAAAAAGCGCCTGCTACGACTGCCATTCTCATGAGACAAACTACCCTCTGCTTGAGCCAGGGGCGAACTTGACCTTTCTGCACCTCTACATCTCTACCATCCTACTACTCTCGACCCTCACTTTCAGTAGATCGCCCAACCGCAGGAAAGCCTCCTCCAGCTTTTCATTGCTGAATACCCGTTCGCCTTTTTGATACTGCTGCAGTATGGAAAAATAGACATTCTGGCTACGCCAGAAATCGAGGTTGATCTCCAGTTTTTCCAACAACTCCAGTATAGCAACCAAGACCTGGAGCTGTTCCAGGGCAGGCTCCTCTTCCTGAAATTGCTGTATTTCCCGGAAAAGGCGCTCGCTGGCCGCCAATTGAAAAGCCTGGCTGTCTGACAAACGGATATTCCACTGGTTGAACTCGCTGTACAGCCGCCGAAGATTGCGGATATTGAGGCTGCCATTTTCAAAAGCCCGCAGCAGATCGCGGTTGACGACGAATTCCGCTGCGCTGCGGTAGAAAGCAGGCACGGGTGTATCGCTGCGGATCATACTGTCCATGAGCTTGTAGTTGTCCTGATAGATATTCCGCAGGGCGCGTTCGGCTTTTTCCAGGCTCTGGTTGGTGACCAGGGCTAGTATCTTTTTCCGCTCGTCGCGGAAGAGGTCGGAAAGCGAGTACTTCTCCCGGCCGAAATACTCCTGCATCAGGCCGATGAGCTCGGCCAGGCTGCCTGCTTTGAAGGCCGTTTTCAGCTTTGAGGCCATCTCGATGAAAACTTCGCGGCTCATGTCGGTAGAAACGTTGCCGATGAGGTCCTCGTGCCCCAAATGGAGCACGGCAAAGCTGAACTGCTTTTTGGACAGGGTAGTCTTGGATTGCACCCTGGTCCGCCCGATAGCCAGGCGCTGCATACCAGCAGTGAGCAGGTCAAAGTCTTCGCAATTGGCAACGTAGTTGAAAAACTCCAGGTGTTCAGGATAGGACTCGAACAAGGAAGATACGGCGTAGTGGACGCCTACCCGCACCAGATCAACTCTGGCTGGAAGGACGTATTGCTTATAACTGGCTGCGCCATTTTCATAGATGTTGCTGGGCGCTTTTTCCAACTGCCGGACGAAGGCATCGTGCAAGTCCTTACCGGCTACCTGATGCGCATAATGAATTGCGCGATTGGCATATTGCAGGATCTGGTTGGTCTCGATACCGGAGATTTCGTCGAAGAACCAACCGCAACTGGTGTACATGAGCATGGCATGGCGCTGCATTTCCATCAGGCGCAACAAGCGGATCCTTTCCTCCTCCTCCAGCGGGCGGCTTGTATGGCGGGCCAAGAAAGCCTCCACGTTTTCCTCCGAACGGTCGAGCAATACCTGGATGTAGTCATTTCTGGCATCCCAGGGCGATTTGAGGCATTTCCCGGCTTCGCGTTCATAGATGGGGAGCAGTTCGCCGCGCAGCCAATCCAAGGCTTCGCGCAGCGGCTTGCGCCATTCCTGCGTCCAACCAGACCGGCCGCCGCTATTGCACCCGCAGTTGGAGCGCCAGCGCTCTACGCCGTGCACGCAGCTCCAGGAGCTGTTCTCGTGGATTTGCACCTCATATTCTGGCGGGAAGAGGTCGAGGTATTGGCCATAATTGGTGATCTGCGCCCAGTCATTGGTTTCAATATGGTTTAGGCAGGCCGCCAGGGCCATCTCGCCATAGCGGTGGTGGTGGCCGTAGCTCTCGCCGTCAGTAGCGATATGGGCCAGTTGAGGCTCGTCATCATCGCTGAAAGCTTCGGCAAAGCGCTCGGCAAAATGGCGGCCGTTGTTGAGCAAACCCTCAAAAGCGACGCCCTGGGCAATGCCGCCATGGTAGAAGAACAGGGCAATACTACGCCCTGAAGGCAGGCGGCAAAGGTAAGGGCGGCGCGTATCGATGGCTTCCGGCGGGAGTATCTCCCATTTTTCTGCCCCTAACTTCCGCACTGCTTTTGCCTGGCGCGGTGCCAGGACCGTAAACTGGATGCCGTTCTCCGCCAGCACTTCCAGCGTTTCTGTATCGGCAGCCGTCTCCGCCAGCCACATGCCTTCGGGCTTGCGGCCAAAGCGGCACTCAAAGTCGCTGATGCCCCACTTCACCTGAGTCTCTTTATCGCGAGCATTCGCCAGCGGCAGGATGAGGTGGCTATGCACTTGCGCCAGAGCCGGGCCATGCCCACCAAAACGCTCCTGCCCAATCCGGTCGGCCTCCAGGATGAGCTGATAGGCTTCTGGCTGTGCCTTCTCCATCCAGGAAAGCAAGGTGGGCCCAAAATTGAAGCTGATACGGGAATAATTGTTGACGATATTGGTGATAAACTGCTCGCGATCCAGGATGCGAGCCGCTGCATTGGGCGCGTAGCACTCGAAGTTGATGCGCTCATTCCAATCGTGAAAAGGCGCAGCAGAATCCTGCACTTCCACCGTTTCCAGCCAGGCATTCTCCCGCGGCGGCTGGTAAAAGTGCCCGTGGATGCAGATGTATTTAGGTCGCTTGCTCATGGCTTTTATTTTTGCTTTTGCAAATACGGCAACGGTATTGAAACACGAGCCGAGCCGTAAAGTTAGCAATAAGTGTAAAATAGACAATAAGCCAAAGGGATTCTAGCGCCGCAGATCGATAGTGAATACCAGATAGAGCCCCCCACCTCTTTATCCTTTACCCTTTACCCTTTATCCTTTACCCTTTACCCTTTACCCTTTATCCCCAACTCTTCCTACCTTTGCCTGAAAAAATAAACTTATGCGTACACTGAGCTTATTATTCGTAGTGACCCTATTATCCGCCTGCAGCAATGTGAGCCAATTGGAAGCACCCATCCAGGAGCTCTCAATCCGCTGGGAAAAAGAGCGGAGCAGCATCGCTTCAACCGTAGAGGAAGTATCGCGCTCGCAGGAAGTGACCCGGCAAGTGCTCGAAAAGATGACCTCGGTGGAAGAACAAGCCACCCAAGCAGGCGAAGCAGCCCAAAGCAAGCTGGCCACTTTGCAGCAGGAAATGCAGGCTAAATCCGGCATGCTGGGGCAAATCGCTCAACAAACCTCAGAGTTCCTCACCGAATGGCAGGCCGGCACCCTAGCCCTGGCCGACCTCAAAACTGGATTGGCAGATGGGAAACTACCGGGCGATGCCAAAACCAGCATCGACAACCTTAATGCCCTGGCTTCCAAGGCTGGTGAAAACAGCTCAGCTTGGATGGCCCAATTGTTGTCCATCAACGCTGAGCTCGATATCATTATCGAGTCGTTTAGCAATTTGGCGGCGGGATTGGGGAGGTGAAAGGTTAAAAAAGGTTAAAGGGTAAAGGTTAAAGGTTAAAGGGTAAAGGGTAAATGAGGGTAAAGGGGGGGTGCGGGATGGAGCAGTGCCCGATACGGGCTGGAGTTTGAATATCTTCTCCAAATCCTTTCTATCTTTGCGGAAAATTAACCAAGCGCTATGATGAAGATATGGAAACGCCCCCTGCTGCTCTTGTCCATTTGGGGCATTGCCCTGACCGCTATGGCCCAGGGGCCCAAACACTGGTCGGCGGCTGATGTGCATGAAGCCATCCAAAAGCTGAACTTCCTGGGCTCGGCCCTTTACGTAGCCGCTCATCCTGATGATGAGAACACCCGGCTGATCGCCTATCTGGCCAACGAGGCTAAAGCGGAGACGGCTTATATCTCCCTTACCCGGGGCGATGGCGGGCAAAACCTCATCGGCCTGGAGATCGAAGAGCTGCTGGGCTTGCTACGCACCCAGGAGCTGCTGGCTGCCCGCCGCATCGATGGCGGCACGCAGTTCTTCAGCCGCGCCAACGACTTTGGCTACTCCAAACACCCGGACGAGACGCTGCGCATCTGGAACAAAGAGGAGGTGCTTTCCGACGTGGTTTGGGCGATCCGCAAATGGCAGCCCGATATCATCATCAACCGCTTCGATCACGAAACGGCCGGGCGCACCCATGGCCACCATACGGCCTCGGCCATGTTGGCCTACGAGGCCTTCGATCTGGCCAACGACCCTGAAGTTTACCCTGAACAGCTCCAACTGGCCGCCCCCTGGCAGCCGCGCCGGCTCTTTTTCAACACCTCCTGGTGGTTCTATGGCAGTCAGGAAGCTTTCCAAAAAGCTGACAAGTCCAGTATGTTGAGCTTGGATATAGGCGTGTATTACCCGCTCAAGGGCCTGTCCAACAACGAAATCGCGGCCATGAGCCGCAGCATGCACCGTTGCCAGGGCTTCGGTTCGGCGCTCGACCGGGGCGGGCAACAGGAGTACCTCAAACTGCTAAAAGGCGACTTGCCGGAAGATAAAGAAGACCTCTTCGCGGGCATCAATACCACCTGGAGCAGGGTGGAAGGCGGAGAAAAAGTCGGCACCCCGCTGCGCCGGGCCCTGGAGGGCTTCGACTTCCGGCAGCCCTACGCTGTACTGCCCCATCTACTGGAGGCTTATCAAAGGCTGCAGGAGTTGCCCGACGGGCACTGGAAGCGCATTAAGATGCCGCAGTTGCAGGAAACCATCCTTGCCTGTCTGGGCTTCTATGCTGAAATAACCGCCGATGATTACTCCGCCTCTCCTGGCGAGGAAGTAGCCTTTTCCATCGAAACCATCAACCGCTCGCCCATTGAGGTACGCCTGGAGTCGGTAACTTATCTGCCAATGGGCCTGGATACCACCCTGGCGCTGCTCCTGGAAGACAACCAGAAGTACGCCTGGTCGAGGAAACTCCAGTTGCCGCGCGATTTGGCTTACACCAACCCCTACTGGCTCAACGAGCCCTGGGAATTGGGCATGTTTACCGTGGAAGAGCAGGAGCTGCGCGGCCTGCCAGAAACGCCCCGCGCCTTGCGGGCCCGCTTCCGCATCAGCGTGCAGGGCGTGCCCATCGAGTTTGAACGAGAAGCCGTCTATAAGCGCACCGACCCTGCCAAAGGGGAGGTCTATCGGCCTTTCGAGATCACGCCAGCAGTATTCGCCAACATCGCCGAAAAGATGTATGTCTTTGGCAAAGATGAAGCTCAGGAGGTCAAGCTGCGCATCCAGGCCGGCAAGGCCAATTTCAAAGGGCGGGCCCGCCTGCGCTTGCCCGAAGGCTGGCGCGCCACTCCTGCCTTCGTAGAAGTCGAGCTTGCCCGCAAAGGCGAAGCCCAAACCGTTGCTTTCCAGCTCTTCCCGCCCAAGGCTCAAAGCGAGGGCTACATCCAGGCAGTCGTGCAAGCTGAAGGCAAAGACTATAGCCACGAACTAGTGCTCATTGAATACGACCACATCCCTACTCAGACGGTACTGCGGGACAGCCGCGCTAAAGTGGCTAAGGTAGCCCTCGAAAAAGCAGGCAACCATATCGGCTATATCATGGGGGCAGGTGATAACATCCCCGCCAGCCTCCGGCAGATCGGCTACGAAGTGAGTTTGCTGGATGAACTAGAGATCAACCAGGCCCGGCTGCAAGGCTTTGATGCCGTAGTGGTGGGCATAAGGGCTTACAATACCAGCGAGCGCCTGAAGTTCTTGCAAACGGAATTGATGGAGTACGTCAGGCAGGGCGGCACTTTGGTGCTCCAGTACAATACGGCCGGCGGCCTGCTGACCCCCTCTGATGAGCTGGGGCCCTACCCTTTCAAGCTCTCGCGCAGCCGCGTGACGGTTGAAGAGGCTGAAATGCGCCTGCTCAAGCCAGAACACCCGCTGCTCAACTGGCCCAATAAAATCACCGCCGCCGATTTTGACGGCTGGGTGCAGGAACGCGGCCTATACTTCCCCGGCGAATGGGATCAGCGCTACGAGGCGCTCCTTTCCTGCAACGACCCCGGTGAAGCCCCGCTCGACGGCGGCCTGCTCGTCGCCCAGTATGGTGATGGGCACTTCATCTACAGCTCCCTGAGCTGGTTCCGCCAACTGCCGGCTGGCGTACCTGGCGCTTATCGCTTGTTTGCCAATATGCTCTCGGTGGGGAAAAAGGCTGGGCCGTAACGCGAAGTGGGATACCGCTGGGCCGTCAGCCTAAAGGTTTCGTTTGGGTTTAAATACCCCGTGTAACTCTGTATAATCTTACTTAACGGGGCTTAGGCTGCCGCTAAGGGTTTGCCTTTATAGCTACCAAGCTGCGTTACGCTTCGCACAAATGCTACGCCAATATCTAACAGGACTAACGGGACAAAGCACAAATTCTCTCCTTTTTCCTTTTCCCTTCCCGCTTCTCCCGCCTCATTTCATTCGGACGGGATGTCGTTACACTCCAGTTGCGCTCAGACGGGATGTGAGAGCGGGCACAAGGCCCGCCCCTGCTTTTTACTTCCCGCTTCACTTCGTTCAGACGGGATGTCACTTCGTTCTATCCCGCTCTCGCTTCGCTCGTCCGGGACGCCAGCGTTTTACTTTTTACTTTTTACTTTTTACTTTACCCTTTAACCTTTAACCTTTAACCTTTAACCTTTAACCTTTAACCTTTAACCTTTAACCTTGAAACCTCCATCCAACCACACCACCAGCACTATGATCAGAAGCGCCTCACCCTTGCTCAATAATCTCCTGCAGGCGGGCCGGCGAGTAGTTTATGGACTTCAGGGTTTTGTGGTCGTCAGTGCGGTAAACGAGGTAGTGGCCATCGGATTCGGCGATATAGCTGTCGAAGCCTTTTTCTTCGAGGTAGTAGCGGCGAGTAGCTACGGCTTCCTCCAGGCTATGGCAAGTTTTGCTCATATTGGAGCGCTGTACTTCGTCGAACAGGGCGCGGAATTTTTCGCCCAGGCCAAATTCCAGTACGGCCCCGGAGAGGACATATTGGAGGTCGCACAGGGCATCGGCCACCTCTACGATGTCGCGGTCTTCGATGGCCTTTTGGAGCTCCTTCAGCTCTTCAGCCAGGAGGGCCACCCGCAGGCGGCAGCGCTCCTCCGCAGGGATGACTGGCCGGGGCTCGATGGGGTGCTTGAAGGTGCGGTGAAATTCCGCCACCTGATTTAGTGCATCTAATTTGTCCATATCGCTAATTTTTTGGTGCTGCGAAAATAGCATTTTGTTATTCTTTACACGCAAAACAACAAATTCCAGCTCAGTTTCTTAGATTTTCAATTATAACCTATACTTTTGCAGCGCTAGCACCCCGGAAAAGTTTCGGATGAATTCGCAAGGTGCTGTGCTTTGTTGGTCATCATTAATGGTTAGACAAAAAAATCCAGGCAAAATTGGCAGTTCCCAACAGATACTTTGACCTCATTGATCAAACCTTTTACTTCCCACAGGAAGGCTTTGATATTGAGGACGGCTACCTCACCTTCAATGGCGTACCCCTGATTTACCTCATACGGAAATACGGCACGCCCATGAAACTCACCTATCTGCCCAAAATCGGCTCGCAGGTCAAAAAAGCCCGCAACCTGTTTACCCGGGCGATGAAGGCCGCTGGCTACCGTGGCAAGTACTATTATTGCTATTGCACCAAAAGCAGTCATTTTAGCTATGTACTCAACGAAGTACTCAAACACGATGTGCATATCGAAACCTCCTCGGCTTTTGATATCGACCTGATCAGGCGCTTATATAAAAAGGGGAAACTGGACAAGGAAACTATCGTCGTCTGCAACGGCTTTAAAACGCCCGCCTATCTCGAGCGCATTTGTGCCCTGATCAATGACGGCTTCGAAAACACCATCCCCATCTGTGACAATATGGGGGAAATAGAGTACTACGAGCAACACGTCAAAGGAAAATGTAAAATCGGCATCCGGGTAGCGACCGAAGAAGAACCTAATTTTGAGTTTTATACCTCCCGCCTGGGCATCCGCAATGCCGACGTGGTGCGCTTTTTTCACGAAAAAGTGAAGGACAACGGCAAGTTCGAGCTCAAAATGCTGCACTTTTTTGTGGATACCGGCATCAAAGACACGCTCTACTACTGGGGCGAACTCAAGAAGGCGGTCAAGCTGTACGCCGAAATCAAAAAACACAGCCCCGACCTGAGCTATATCAACATCGGCGGCGGCATGCCCATCCGCAATTCCCTCGGCTTCGAATTTGACTATAAGTATATGGTCAAGGAAATCGTCAACCTCATCCTGCAGGCCTGCGAGGACGAAGAGGTGCCGGAGCCGGATATCTTCACGGAGTTTGGTAAATACACCGTGGGTGAAAGCGGGGCGACCATCTTCTCCGTCATCGGTCAGAAACTACAAAACGACTCCGAGATGTGGTATATGATCGACAATTCGCTCATGACGACCCTGCCCGATACCTGGGGCATATCGGAGCGTTTTATCCTGCTGCCCATCAACAAATGGCACAACGACTACCGCCGCGTCAATATTGGCGGCCTGAGCTGTGACAACTCGGACTACTACAACTCGGAAATACACGAAAGCCAGGTCTACCTGCCTTCCTACGACGCCAACGATGCCGAGCCGCTCTATCTGGGTTTCTTCCATACCGGTGCCTATCAGGATTCGATCAGCGGCTATGGAGGCATCAAACACTGCCTCATCCCTGCACCCAAACACGTCATCATCTACAAAAATGCCGAAGGCAATATTGTGGACAAGCTCTACCAGGCCGAACAAACGGCTGAAGATATGCTGCGGATTTTGGGGTATTGAAGGCTGGAGGGAGTAGCGTGAAGTACCTGCTGATTTGAATTCCTGGCTTCCAGGCCTCGCTCTTTATATTCATACTACCAAAAAGAGAAAACAAGATGCGAGCTATCGCTACCACAACTGCCGCCCTTTGTTGCCTGGTGCTAGCCAGCCTGGGCCCCACAGCGCTATCCGCTCAGGGCAGTGGGCTGCCGCTGGGCAGTCCGGCCTATCACATCCTCGACCGCTTGGAAATCAGGACCGGACTGGAGACGCCTTACCACTCCTCCCTGAAATATTATCTGCGGGGCGATGCCGCAGCTTATGCCATGGGCATCGATACGGCCCGGGTACCCCTAACGGCTGCCAGCCGGAGAGACTTGTACTACCTGTTCAAAGAAAACAACGAATGGCTGGTCACCGCACGCTACCCGATGAGCGTACTGGGGCCGAGAGAGCTCATTTATTCCGACACCATCGTCACCCAGATCCAGGCCAGCATGGACAATCCGCGCTACATCCAGCGGGAGAAACCCTTCCTGGGCTTTTTGTACCCTACGCCAGCCAATATGGTGGAGGTAAACGACAAGTTTTTCCACCTGCGTGCCAATCCTATCCTGGATTTTAAGCTGGCCCGTGAACAGGGCGACCGGGAGCTGATTTTCAACAACCTGCGCGGCATGGAATTGCGCGCCGGCATCGACGACCGCATTTACCTCTATTTTAACATCCAGGAAACCCAAGCCCGCTTCCCCCAATACGTCAACGACCGCATCCAGCAGGATGGGGCCATCCCGGGGGCAGGGCTTTTCAAAAGATATACCAGCGAGATTTTTGACATCTCCAACGGCTACGACTTCCTCAACGGGCAGGGCTATCTGGCTTTCAACCTCAGCCGCCATGTCGGCCTGCAATTTGGCTATGGCCGCAACTTCATCGGCAATGGCTACCGCTCGCTCATGCTTTCCGATTTTGCCAACAACTACCTCTACCTGAAGGCCAACTGGAAGGTGTGGAAGTTCCATTACCAAAACATCTTCGCCGAATTGACGGCGCGCTCCAACGCGGGCTTCCCCGATGGGGTGCTGCCCCGGAAGTACATGGCTGCCCATTACCTCAGCTATCGGGTGCGGCCCAACCTCAGCTTTGGCATCTTCGAAGCGGTCATGTTTGGCCGGGAAAACGGGGGCTTCGAGCTCCAATACCTTAACCCCGTCATCCTCTACCGCACCGTAGAGCAAGGGCTGGGCAGCCCCGATAACGTGCTCATCGGCCTGGATGGCAAGTGGAACTTCCTGCGCCGCTTCCAGCTCTATGGCCAGCTCATGCTCGACGAATTTAAATTTGACGAGCTCTTCATCGAGCGTCGCGGCTGGTGGGCCAACAAGTTCAGCGCCCAGGCCGGCTTGAAATATATTGATGCTTTTGGCATCAGCCACCTCGATTTACAGGCGGAGTACAATCTCGCCCGCCCCTTCATGTATACCCATCGTGACAGCGTTGGCAGCTATATGCACTACAACCAGCCGCTGGCCCATCCGCTGGGCGGCAATTTCCGGGAGGCGGTCTTCATCGCCCGCTACCAGCCGCTGCCGCGGCTCTTCCTGGAGGGCCGTTTCCTGCGCATGGAATTCGGCGAAGACGGGCCTGGCGAAAACTGGGGCTCCAACCTGCTGCTTTCCCACAATATCCGCCAAATCGAATACGGCAACGCCATCGGCCAGGGCATCGGTGCCCAAGTCAATATCTTCGGGCTAGACCTGAGCTACATGCTGGCTCATAATGTCTTTGTTGATTTGCATTATTTCTACCGCAAAAAAGACAGCCAGGATGATAAGCTGGATAGCACGACCCGCTTCTTCGGCGGTGGGGTACGGATCAATGTGGCCCGCCAGCGCATGGATTTCTAAGCCCCAAACTCATGCCGATCGCTCGCTGCATGGCACTTTTGCGTAAATTGCGCCAACCAAATACTAGTAAGCTTATGCGCCCCTTAAAAATGAAGGACTTGCCCGTAGTAATCAACCATGGCGAACGCGCCATCACCATCTGGGTAGCTCAACTGAAAGATTAGATCATACATGCTCATCACTGGTACTTTCCTCGACGAAATATCCCACGACATCCCGCATCAAAACTGGTCGCGCCGGGAATGGGATGCTGATTTTGCCCACATGAAACACCTGGGCATCGATACGGTCGTCCTCATCCGCAGCGGTTACAAACGCTGGCTGACTTATCCCTCTGCCTATTTGATGCAGGCGGAAGGCGGCTACCGCCCCCCCGTGGATTTGGTGCAACAATTCCTGGAGCTAGCCGAAAAGTATGGCATGGGCTTCTATTTTGGGCTGTACGATTCGGGTAAATACTGGTGGGAACAGGGCGACTTCCAAAAAGAAGTCGATATCAACCTGCGGGTCATCGATGAAGCCTGGCTACGCTACGGCCATTCCCCCGCTTTTAAAGGCTGGTACCTTTCGCAAGAGGTGAGCCGCCGCACCGGCAAAATCGTCGGCTTGTACCGCCAGCTGGGTAAGCACTGCAAAGGCATCTCTGGTGGGCTGCCCACCCTCATCTCGCCCTACATCGATGGCACCAAGGCCATTTTGTCCAGCCAATCTTCATTGAACAAGGAGCAGGCCATCAGTTTACAGGAGCATGAGCGCGAATGGGATGAAATCTTTGAGGGCATCAAAGGCGTGGTTGATATCGTCGCCTTCCAGGATGGCCATGTGGAGCTGCACGAACTGGCCGACTATTTCGCCATCAACAAAAAACTGGCTGACAAGCACGGCATCCGCTCCTGGACGAATGCCGAAAACTTCGACCGCGACATGCCCATCAAGTTTTTGCCCATCAAGTGGGAAAAGCTACAGCTCAAGCTGGAAGCAGCGCGAGCTGCCGGGGTTGAAAAAGCCATCACTTTCGAGTTTTCCCACTTCATGAGCCCCCAATCGGCCTACCCGCAGGCGGGCCATCTATTTAACCGCTACCTGGAATACGCTGCGGAGCTGACCCGCCGGCCCGCCCGCCAGCCCGTTTCCCCGGCGGGGAGCGCCACGCCTGATTTAAGCGCCTACGCCAAGCTCTATCGCGAGGAACTGCTGGAGCGGGTCATCCCCTTCTGGATGCAGCACTCCCGCGATGAGGAGCACGGTGGTTATTTTACCTGCCTGGAACGCGACGGGAAAGTATTCGATACCGATAAATTCATCTGGTTGCAGGCCCGGCAAGCCTGGACTTTCAGCATGCTGTACAACCGCCTGGAAAAGCGCCAGGAATGGCTGGACATGGCCCTGCATGGTGCCCGCTTCCTGCTTCAGCACGGCCAAGACGAAGCGGGCAACTGGTACTTTTCCCTCGACCGGCAAGGCCGGCCCCTGGTGCAGGCATACAATATTTTCTCCGATTGTTTTGCCACGATGGCTTTTGGCCAATTGGCTATTGCGACGGGAAAAGCGGAATACGCCGAACTAGCCCAGCGCACCTTCCATAATATCCTGGAGCGGCAGCACAACCCCAAGGGCCTTTACAATAAAGCTTACCCCGGCACCCGCCCGCTCAAGAACTTCGCCCTGCCCATGATTTTGTGCAACCTTTCCCTGGAGATCGAGCACCTGCTGCCGCCCGAACTGGTGGAGCGTACTATCCAGGATTGCATCCGCGAAGTGATGGAGGTTTTCTATGATGAAGCCAGCGGCCTGACCTTGGAAAATGTCACCCCCGAAGGCCTGCTCAGCGATAGCTTTGACGGCCGCTTGCTCAACCCGGGCCACGCCATCGAAGCGATGTGGTTTATCATGGACCTGGGCGAACGCCGGGGCGACCTAGCCCTCATCGCCATGGCCAAAGACCGGATGTTGAAAATGCTGGAGTATGGCTGGGATGCAGAACACGGCGGCATCTTCTACTTCCTCGACCGCGAAGGCCGCCCCCCGCAACAACTGGAATGGGACCAAAAACTCTGGTGGGTACACCTGGAAACGCTGGTGGCACTGCTCAAAGGCTGGCGCCATACGGGCGACGAGCAGTGCTGGCAATGGTTTGAGCGGGTACATCACTACGCCTGGCCGCGCTTCTCCGACCCAGAGTACGGCGAGTGGTTCGGCTACCTCAACCGCCAGGGCGAGGTGCTGCTGCCGCTGAAAGGGGGGAAGTGGAAGGGCTGCTTCCACGTGCCCAGAGGGCTATTCCAGTGCTGGCAGGCCTTGGCAGGCCTCAGCTAGCAAATTGATTAAAACTACTAAAAACTCCGATAATATGAAACCTGCTTTCTCACTCTTGATTTGCCTGGCAGCTAGCCTGGGCTTGCCTGCCCAGATCACCTTTGATGATCCCATTGGCGATTGCGCCAGCTACTTTCCTATACCCGAAGAAGCGGCGATTCTGCTCGCTTGCGAAGATGAAGACTCGCCGCTTCGACGAGACCGCTGCACTGGTGCCGAGCTCCGGCGCATCGTCGCCCAGGAGGTGCTGGCCGCCCAGGAAGAGCTGCCCGAATGGGCCCTATTGCGCCTGCTGATCGACGAAACCGGCCTGCTACTGGAAATGGCGACAGAACCCGAACTAAACACTAACCTATTCGACGAGATATTCGACGCGCTCAGTGCCCAATTGTACCTGCCGGCCCAGATTAATGGGCAGCCCGTGTGTTCCTACCTGGAAGCTATCGTCACGCCTGACGGCCAACTGGCGCTAAGCCGCATGGAGATGCCCCGCTACCGATCAGAATCATGCGAAGCCATGACGGACGCTGCGGAGCAGGGACTATGCTCCAACCAAGCGCTCCTCACGGCGCTCTACAGTGCGGTACGCTATCCTAGTGAAGCGAGGGACCTCGGCATCCAGGGCATGGTAGAGATCGGTTTCGTCGTCGAGCGAGACGGCAGCCATAGCGGGCATCACATCACCAAATCCATCGGCGGCGGCTGCGACGAGGAAGCCCTGCGGGTAGTCAGGAGCCTGGGGAAGTTCGTGCCGGGCAAATACTTTGGGCAGCCCGTACGCACGCATTTCAAACTGCCGGTGAAGTTCCGCATTGAATAGCCTTATACTTTCGCCGGATAGGCTCCATTGGACCCAGCCAGAGCTTTATCACTCGGGTAGGTAAGGGTGTTACCATCCTTGCAATACGCCTCATGATGCCTCCTGCACGCTTAGCGCACCAACAGCACTTCCCCGGCGATCGACACTGCTTCTCCATCGGGATAGGCCAGATCGAGGGTGTAGACGTAAATGCCCGCGGGGGCATCCTTGCCCTGGCGTTGGCCATCCCAGGCGGCAGCCGGGTCGCCAAAAGGCAAATCGTAGCAGGCGAAGGCCAAGCCGCCCCAACGATCGAAGATAAGGAAGCGAGCCACCTGGGCGTCTAATCCTCCTGTTGCTTGAGGGTAAAACAAGTCGTTGCGGCCATCCCGGTTGGGCGAGAAGGCGTTGGGCAAGAATACCGGGCAATTGCGGCGCGGCAGCACCAGCTCGAGGCTAGCCAGGCAGCCCAATGAATCCGAGATTTCGAGCTGATATACACCGGCCTGCAAGCCAGTAAGCAAACTACTCAACGGCTGAGGTTGGTTGTTGATGCGAAACAAAAGCGGGCCAGCGCCACCCTGGAAACCAAAGCTGATGCTTCCATTGGGCTCGTTGCACTCCGCTGCCTGCAAGCGGTAATCGGTAAATGATGGAGGTTCCGTATCCAGAAGGCGCAAGGCCAGGGTAGCCGTGCAGCCATCGGCATCGATAGCGGTGGGGGTATAATCGCCGGCGGGCAAATCAGTAAAAACATTAGCGGCACTAAAATTGCTGCCATCGGGGGCATAGCGGAAGGGCGGCCGACCGCCTGAAGCCTCCAGCTGCAAGCTGCCGTTGGACAGGCCGCAAGAGGCATTTTCCCACTCCAAGCGTTCCAGCACCACCGCCGCGCTAGGGGCAACGGATGCCATTGCGGTCAGCAGACAACCATTGGCGTCGCTGATAATCAGGGTGTAATCTCCAGCGGGGAGGCTGGAAAATACGCCGCTGGACTGAGGGCTGCCGCCATCGAACGCAAAGCTGAGGGGCAGGGCACCGCCCTCCACGCTAATGGTGATGCGCCCATTATCCTCCCCACAAGTAGTAGCCTGGGGGTTCAATTCCGCCAGAGATGGCTGTCCGGCATCTGTGATTTCGAGCTGGATGGCTGCCGTGCAGCCTTCCGCATCCAGCACGGATACCTGGTAGGTGCCAGGGGCTAGCCCGCTCACCGCCAGCCCTGCTTGGGGCGCTGCCCCGTTAAGAGCGATTGCATAAGGCGGGCTGCCACCGGCAGCCGATAAGCTGATGCTGCCGTTGGCCAATCCACAGCTGGCCGGGTTGGCAACCGCTTGCGTAATCTGAGGCGCATCAATGGCTATGCTTACTTCGCGCTTGAGGGTACAACCCAGCTCATCCTGCACATAGACCGTATAATCAGCAAGCGGAAGGTTGGTAAAAACCGGGCTAACCTGATAGTTTTCCCCATCCAGGGAATAACTTAAAGCGCCAGCGCCACCGGTAGCGGCCACCGACAGCCGACCACTGCTATCGGCACAGGCAAAGCCGGAGACGTCCAACGCCTGGATATCGATGGGCTGAGAGGCCCAAAATTCATAAGTGCTCGCCCCACCGCTGACGGACAGCGGGATACTGCAGTAGAGGCTCAGGGTAGCATTTTCAAAATCAATCAGATACACGCTGGCGGCATTATCGGTCAGGGCGTAGGTCGATACATCCTCACAATCGGCGGCATAGGATACGATGCCGAAGATGCGGCCTGGCACATTGCCATTGATAAAGACGGTACTATTAGCAGGGTTCTCCAGATCAATTTTGATGATGCGGTCATTGGGGGCTG
The DNA here is from genome assembly GCA_964432875.1 of uncultured Phaeodactylibacter sp. Lineage (GTDB taxonomy): Bacteria > Bacteroidota > Bacteroidia > Chitinophagales > Saprospiraceae > JACJYE01. Next base: position 22,981 of record CAYSPJ010000077.1, read on the forward strand.
CCATGTATAGATCGCCCTGGTAGAAAGTCAGGTCGCCTTCGGCTCCATAACCCACATTGCCCAGGAAGCTGCCGGTATTATTGGCCAGATCGTAGGCCCAAAGCGAGCCGCCCAAGCCACAGGCGTAAAACACCCCATTGGCATCAGCAGTCAACGAAGTATAGAGCTGGGTGGGGTTGGATTCGAAGACGTGTACCAAGGTGCCGGTGCCGATAGAGGGGTCCACCTGAAAAAGGCGCCCAGAAGAGTTGATGGAATACAAATTACCATTGGGATGGAAGCTGATATCAGTCGAGCTATTGGGCACCGTCCCGACCTGCTCGTAGGAGCAATCGTCCAGATCAAGCCGGAAAAGGCGGTTATCTAACGTGCTCAGGAAGATTTCCTGACTGCCAAGCGCCAGCGGCAAAAGAAATGCCCAAATGAAGTAGATTGTTTTTTGCATCATGGCCTAAAGCTCCGAAACTTTCGGGAAGTTAGCCTGACAAACTTCCCGAAAGTCAATCTGCTTGTTTATGGTAATTTTTCAAGCGTGGGGCCTATTCCTGCAAAAAAGCAAGCTGTGCCTGTTGATACTCTGTCCTTTTCAACATCTCGCGCAGGCCTTTGATAGTATTGAGCGGGCCGTTGTCTAAAAACATATTGACGAGCCAGGCAGGCAGTGCACCGCCAGGGTCAGAATGCAGGTAATACAGCATCTTGACCTTGCCTCCCGAGAGGGGGATAAGCTCGTATTTCAGGCTCATCTGCTGGATGCGCACCAAATCCTGCTTTGCTGCAAGGTAGGCAGGCTGGCTCTCGACTTCGATAAAGACATGCTTGCTCTTGGGGTCCTGCCATAATTTGCTTTCGGCAATAAAATCGCGACTGCTCATCGGCCAGGGGAATTCAACCTGGCAGTAGTACAGGCCAGAATGGTGCGCAAGAGGCTTCAAGCGCTTGGCTTGGGTGCATTTATAAATCCATTGGGGGTAAGCCGGCACATCCCGGAGCACCGCTACGACCGCAGACATCGAACCCTCCAGGATGACCTCCATTTTGAGTTCATTAATGCTGGAGTGCTCGGCCTTGCGGTAATAGACCTTTAGGCCATCAGCATCCCGCTTGAGCTTCCAGCCGTTGCCTTGTGCAGCCAGAGGAGCTGCCCCAAAAAAGGAGGCGGCGATGCTGAAGAGTAGGGTTGACAAAAAAAATCTCATTTCATGTAGGTGTTTTGGAATGTTATTTATGGCCGAAAGCCACTAACTTAACGCCCTATGCCTCTGCTTGTTTTGACATCCGCATTTTTTTGGATGGGTTATCCGCTGCCATATTTGAAAGGAATGTTTACCTTAGCGGAACGTTTTACAAAACCACCGCTGGTTTTTGTCGCTGCCTTCCCGCCCCTTTTGCGGCTGCCCATGAGCATAAACCATCTGTAAAGCAAGATATTGCAAACCGGGAAGCCTGGCACATCGTCTGGAATACACAACAAAACCATACCCAAAAACAAAAACGAGTACCACATGCGCCAATACCTAGATCTGCTGCGGCACATCATCGATCATGGCACCCGTAAGAGCGACCGCACCGGCACGGGCACCTTTAGTGTGTTTGGATACCAGATGCGCATGGACCTGGCCGAGGGCTTCCCCTTGCTGACCACCAAGAAAGTGCATTACAAAGCTATCATCCACGAGCTGCTTTGGTTTTTGCGAGGCGACACCAACATCCGCTATCTGGTGCAAAACGGAGTCAATATCTGGAACGAATGGCCCTATCAGCACTGGCTGCAGGCCAATGGGCTGGAGGCCCAGTACCCCAAACACAGCGAGCCCTGGAAAGAGAAGCTGCGCGACTTCGTGGAGCAGGTGAAAGCCGATGAAGCTTTCGCCCGCCAGTGGGGTGAGCTGGGCCCGGTCTATGGCCAGCAGTGGCGCGATTTCGAGGGCGTGGATCAAATCGCCCAAGTGGTTGCTGACATCAAAGCCAATCCCGACTCCCGCCGCCTGCTCGTCTCGGCCTGGAACCCCAAAGACCTCCCGGTGATGGTCAAATCGGGTTTGCCGCCTTGCCACGTGCTCTTCCAGTTTTACGTGGCGGAAGGCCGCCTGAGCTGCCAGCTCTACCAGCGCTCGGCCGATGTTTTCCTCGGCGTGCCCTTCAACATCGCCTCCTACGCCCTGCTGACGATGATGGTTGCCCAGGCCTGCGGCCTGCAACCCGGCGAGTTCATCCACACTTTTGGCGATGTGCACCTCTACCTGAATCATCTCGAACAGGCCCAACTCCAGCTCAGCCGCCCTCCCCTACCCTTGCCCCAAATGCGGCTAAACCCTGCCGTGGCCAATCTGTTTTCCTTCCAATATGAAGATTTCGAGCTCAGCGGCTACGAGCCACACCCAGCAATACGCGCTCAGGTGGCAGTTTGAGGAGGCAGTGAATGGCAGGGATGGCAAACAGCGCCAAGCTTAAACAGGATTTGCCCCCTGACTTGTCACCCTTTTTACTTTTTACT
>CAYSPJ010000078.1:0-24836 GCA_964432875.1 uncultured Phaeodactylibacter sp.
ATCAAACCCGCTTATGCAAAAAGTAGTCCTCATCGAAGGTTGCCGCATCCCCTTCCTGCGCTCCGGCACCAATTACCTGGACCTGATGTCCTATCAGCTTGGCGGCTATGCCATCAGCGGGCTGCTAGCCAAAAGCGGGCTGGATGCCCAGTTGGTGGACAAAATCATCATGGGCAATGTGATCTCCAACATCCAGACCCCCAACGTGGCGCGCGAATCGGCTCTGGCAGCGGGCATCCCCAGCACGGTACCTTGCCACACCATCTCGCTGGCCTGTATCTCTGCCAACCGCGCCATCGCCGATGCTTGCCTGGAAATCATGACCGGCCATGCTGAGGTTATTATCGCCGGCGGGGTGGACCACGTTTCGGATACCCCCATTCAATTTCCGCGCAAGATGCGCCGCAAGTTGTTCTTGGCCCAGCGGCTCAAGACTGTCGGGGAGCGGTTGAAATTCCTGGCCTCCCTGCGCTTCTCCGATTTCGTGCCAGAGCAGCCCAAGGTCGCCGAGTTCACTACCCGCCGGGTGATGGGGCAGGACTGCGACATCATGGCCGCCCGCTTCCAGGTGAGCCGCGCCGAGCAGGATGCTTTTGCAGTGCGCTCTCACCAGTTGGCCGCCAAAGCCTACGAAGACGGGCATTTGCCCAAGGAAATCGCTACGGTCAGCCTACCGCCTGCCTTCAAACCCATCAGCCGGGACAACGGTATCCGGGGCGACAGCACCGTGGAGGCTGCCGCGAAGCTACGTCCGGCCTTCGATAAAAAATTCGGTACCCTTACCGCCGCCAATTCTTCTTTCCTCACCGATGGGGCGGCAGTCACCCTCCTCATGTCAGAGAAAAAAGCCTTGGAATTGGGCTTTGCGCCTAAAGCGGAAGTGGTGGATTTCGTCTTCACCGGTCAAAGCCTGGAAGATGAGCTGTTGCTCGGCCCGGCCTACGCGGTGTCCAAACTGCTGGCCCGCCAGCAAATGGAACTGGCAGATATGGACGTTATCGAATTTCACGAAGCCTTTGCCGGGCAGGTGCTGGCCAATATCAAAGCTCTGGCTTCTGACGAGTTCGCCCGCCAAAAGCTGGGCCGGGAGCGGGCCGTCGGCCAGGTGCCCGAAAGCAAGCTCAACCTTTGGGGCGGCTCTTTGTCCATCGGCCACCCCTTCGGCGCTACCGGCGCCCGCATCATGACGACTACCGCCAACCGCCTCTGGGCCGAGGAGGGCACTTATGGCCTGCTCGCTGCTTGCGCCGCCGGCGCCCAGGGGCACGCCATGTTGCTAAAACGATATGCCCAGAGGGGGGGATGATGAATGGGGGGGACGTGGACGTGGGATTGAATGAATGATGAATGGGGGGGGTAGAGACAATTCGTGAATTGTCTCTACGGGGACGGGGGATTGAATGAATGATAAATGATTATGAAAAACATGCAACTCGAAGACTTCCTGACCATCGAAACCCAGGACGGCATCGCCACCGTCTGGCTCGACAGCAAACTCGACAAGATGAACGTGGTATCTCCCGCCGTCATCGAGCTCTTCAGCGGGCTGATGGACCGCATCGAGACCGATAAGGAGATCAAAGCCGTGGTCATCATCAGCCGCAAGCCGGACTTTATGGCTGGGGCGGATATCAAGTCCTTCGCCATTGAAAAAGCTGGGGATTTCCGGCCCTTTCAGGAGCGTGGGCACCGCGCTCTGGAGCGCATCGAGCGCAGCAAGAAGCCCATTGTAGCAGCCATCACCGGCGCTTGCGTCGGGCTGGGCACCGAGCTATCCCTGGCTTGCCACGCCCGCATCGCCAGCAACTCGCCCCGCACCAAGCTTGCGCTGCCCGAGGTCAAGCTCGGGCTGCTGCCCGGCGGCGGGGGCACCCAGCGCCTGCCCCGTCTCATCGGCATCCAAAAAGCGTTGGATATGATGCTGACCGGTAAAAACATCTTCGCCTACCGCGCCAAAAAATGGGGCCTGGTGGACGAACTCACCGATGAGGGTAAGCTGCATCAGGCCGCTTTAATGATGACCCGGCGTTTGCTACAGAAACCCCATAGCCGCCAGCCCCGCCGCTCACTTGCCGAAAAGCTGCTGGAAGGCAACCCCCTGGGCCGCAAGCTGCTGTTCAGCCAGGCCCGCAAAATGGCGCTCAAACAGTCGCAGGGCAATTACCCCGCCATCCCGGCCATCATCGATTGTGTCCAAACGGGCATCGAAAAGGGGCTGAAGGCGGGCTACGAAAAAGAACTGGAGGGCTTCGAAGCCTTGATGCTCACGCCGGAAAGCGACGCCCTACGCGCCTTGTTTTTCGCCATGACCGACAACAAGAAGAACCCCTTCAGCGAGCAGCCTCGTGCGCTGAAAACCCTGGGCATGATCGGGGCGGGCTTCATGGGCGCAGGCATCGCCGAAATCAGCATCGCCAACGGCATCCAGGTATTGCTCAAAGACATCAAGCCCGAGGTGATCAGCAAGGCGCAGCAGCAGATTTGGAAGAGCTTGCAGCGCAAAGTGAAGCAAAAATCGCTGCGCCCGCTGGAGGCGGAAAGGCAACTGAACAGCCTGCACAGCCGGCTGGACTACGATGGCTTCCACCAAGCTGACATCGTCATCGAAGCCGTGCTGGAGGAGATGCCTCTTAAAAAGCGCATCATCCAGGACATCGAAGCGCACTGCCGCCCGGAGGTCATCATCGCCACCAATACTTCTTCGCTATCGGTCACGGAGATGGCGGCGCAGGCGCAGCGGCCGGAGCAAGTCATCGGTATGCACTACTTCTCGCCCGTGCCCAAGATGCCGCTACTGGAGATCGTGAGAACCGACAAAACGGCCGATTGGGTCATCGCCGCCTGCTACGAGCTGGGCGTGCGCCAGGGTAAGGCTTGTATCGTGGTCAAGGATGGCCCCAGCTTCTACGTCAACCGCATCCTCGCCCCCTATATCAACGAATGCCTGCTGATGGCCGATGAGGGCGTAGCCTTGGATGCCATCGACCGGGCCCTGCTGAAAAAAGGCTTCCCTGTGGGCCCCATCACCTTGCTCGACCAGGTGGGGCTGGATATCGCCGCGCATGTGACCAACAGCTCGCGGGCCATCGTAGCCCACCGCCCGGGCTTCGAGATTTGTGAAGCCGCCGTGCAGATGGCCGCCGCTGGCCGCCTGGGCAAGAAGAACGGCAAGGGGTTTTACCAGTACAACTCCAAAGGCAAGCGCCAGGGCATCGCCCCGGAGGCTTACCGCTTCTTTAAAGGCGACGGCAAAAAGCCCCTCCCGCTGGAGGAAATCCAAAACCGCGCCCTGATGCTGATGCTCAACGAAGCTGTCCGTTGCCTGGAGGAAGGCATCATCGCCAACCCCAAAGATGGCGACCTAGGCGCGGTCTTCGGTATCGGCTTCCTGCCCTTCACCGGCGGCCCTTTCCGGGCCATGGATACCTGGGGCGTCGCTGCGGTGGTCCAAACGATGCGAAATCTGCAGGGGAAATACGGGCCGCGCTTTACACCGGCTGCAAGCCTGGAGCGCATGGCGGAAAGCGGGCAGCGGTTTCAGGCTTGAGCCTTTATATGCTTTGGGCTCAAGCTCAAGATTCGGAGGTGGTTTCTGCTTGCCTGCCTTCCTGCCTTCTACCCAGTAGCAGCCCAAAAGCAAAATGCTCCAGCAGGTTGACAACCTGGCTCAGGTCGCTCTCTTTAATGGTGATATCCGTTAGGGAGGGCAGGTGTTGAGCAAAGAAAGTGTGGTTGTTGGCCATATCCAACAGCGTACTGGACAGCGCCTTGGGGTAGGGATAATCTGGTGAGACTTCCTGAATGATGTCGGAGATGCTCCTGGCCAGGCTTTTATAGGCGGCAAAGAAGCCAAACTTGTTCTCCTGGTCCACTCCTTTGGTATGATAGGCCTTCGTTGATTCGGCCAGCACGATGCGATGCAGCACATCTTCATCTACAAAGCTAATGGAGGCATTGCGGCGGGAAGTGTCCACGATGGAATTGATGGCAATGCTAAGTTTCTGTTGCGGATCCTTAACGTTCATAGTGTTGAACTCGATGCTGAACTTCATCCACGCCCAGTACCAGTTCAACAGGTAGATTAGCAATAAGTGCTTATTTTCAAAGTACCGATAAATGGAGGCTTCGGTAGAACGGATTTTCTCAGCCAGCTTTTTAAAGGTAAAAGCTTCGAAACCAATCTCATCGATGAGCAGGATGCTGTACTGGATAATTTTCCTGCCAAGCTTGGTGTCCTGAGGGTTTTTCAGGTACAACTTCTCGTTCAGGTTCAATTGTATGGTTATCGTCATAGCCCTGGCATTTAAGATTGTAAAGTTATCAAAAGTACGGCAAAAAAAGCGGCTCTAACGAAAAGAGAGGCTGCTTTGGTAGTAGCCTCCCTGTTAAGCTTAAGTCACCATACAAACTCCGACCTGCAGGACAGTTGCCCGGCGGAGGCAGAATTGGAATACTTGGATTTCAATTTGATAGCAATACCATTAATCGCAATAGTATCGCCTTTTCTAACGTCGGCAGTTATAATTTGTTCGGGGCGCAAGTGCCATTTTCTGTTTTAGCCGCCCGGCAAAAATGCCTGGGGCCCGTATTTTGGTTAAATTTGCTACCTTTGCACCTTCAAAATTAATCCTTTGACAATTTGTGCGCTCTGTCGCCAGCAGGAGCTGGTTTACCGCTGCCCACACAAATGGTGAAAGAACGCAAAAAAATCAAGCGAGCAAGCTATTAGCATGAGCTACTTACAAGAAATCAATAAAAGGCGCACCTTTGGCATCATTAGCCACCCCGATGCCGGCAAGACCACGCTGACCGAAAAACTCCTCCTTTTTGGTGGGGCCATCCAGATTGCCGGGGCGGTCAAGTCCAATAAAATCAAACGTAGCGCTACATCCGACTTCATGGAGATCGAGCGGCAGCGGGGCATCTCGGTGGCCACTTCCGTTATGGCTTTCGAATACCGCGGGCTGAAGATCAACATCCTCGATACCCCGGGCCACCAGGATTTTGCCGAAGATACCTACCGCACCCTTACCGCCGTGGACAGCGTCATCGTGGTCATCGACGTGGCCAAAGGGGTAGAGGCGCAAACGGAAAAGCTGGTCGAGGTCTGCCGCATGAGGAACACTCCCATCATGGTATTCATCAACAAATTGGACCGCGAGGGCCTGGATGCTTTCGACTTGCTGGACGAAGTGGAGCAGAAGCTGGGCTTGACGACCTGCCCGCTGAGCTGGCCGATTGGCATGGGCCAGCGCTTCAAAGGAGTTTATAGCCTCTATGAGCAAAAGCTGATGTTGTTTCGCCCCCACGGCAAGCAAGAAGAGGAAGACACGGTTGAAATCACGGACCTCGACAGCCCCGAACTGGTAAAGCACATCAGCCCGGCGGCGGCTAAAGAACTGCGCGAGGAGGTGCACACCATCAGTGAAATCTATCCCCCCTTTGATCGGCAAGCTTACCTGGAAGGGCGGCTGTCGCCGGTGTTCTTCGGCAGCGCCATCAACAACTTTGGCGTGCGGGAATTGCTCGACTGCTTCGTAGAAATTGCGCCTGCGCCCCTGCCGCGCGTCACGGAAGAGCGTACGGTCAACCCATTGGAGGATGAGTTTGCGGGCTTCATCTTCAAGATACACGCCAATATGGACCCCAAGCACCGCGACCGCATCGCCTTCCTGCGGGTGTGCTCCGGGAAGTTCATGCGCAACACCAACTACCTGCACGTGCGGCACAACCGCAAGATGAAATTCCCCAACCCTACCAGCTTCATGGCCGATAAAAAGACGGTCATTGAAGAGGCCTATCCGGGAGATGTCATCGGCCTTTACGATTCGGGCAACTTCAAAATTGGAGATACGGTGACGGAGGGGGAGGTCCTCCACTTCAAGGGCATCCCCAGTTTTTCACCCGAGCAGTTCCGCTTTGTCAATAACGACGACCCTCTGAAATCCAAGCAATTGGCCAAGGGCCTGGAGCAGCTCATGGACGAGGGGGTAGCCCAGCTCTTTACCAAGGAGGAAAATGGCCGGAAGATCATCGGCACAGTTGGGGCGCTGCAATTTGACGTCATCCAGTATCGCCTGGAGCACGAATATGGCGCCAAATGCTCCTACGAGCCGGTCAACCTCTACAAAGCCTGCTGGGTGAGCAGTAGCAAGCCCGAAGCGTTGAAGGAATTCCAGAGCCGCCGCCGCCGCGACATCGCTATCGACAAGCACGGCCAACTGGTTTATCTGGCTGAATCAGCCTGGGCGCTAAAGACGGTACAGGAGAATCATCCCGAGGTCAATTTCCATTTCAAAAGCGAATTCTAGCCGTACCTTGACCGCTTCTACAGGTGCTGCTTTTTGGCGGCATTGCCTATGGCGTGGTTGGCACTGCCACCCTCAAGGCTTTTTCCAAAATAGAAAATACGGCTGGCGATTCACCCAGGAACTCCCCATCGGCTTCGAGCAGGGTAGGGAGCGCGCCGGCCGGCGCTTCCACTTGCACCTGGCGTGCATAAGAAATAGCCACCTGAGGATGCCTGCCGATACTGCCGTTATAAAAGCGGTAGGTGTTGAGCAAGACCCCCAGTTTGCTCAGCGGGCCGGCGATGGTGAGGGCAAAGCGGCCATCGTCGCTCACGGCATGGGGCGTCAGTTGCATGCCGCCGCCAGAGTAGCGGCAGATGCCCAGGTTGATGGTGTAAAACTTGCCCTCGGTACGCTGCCCATCAGCCGTGATGATAGCGGGGCGGAGGCGGTACTCAAACAGGCAGCGGAAAACCAGGAAAAGGTAGTGGAGTTTCCCCCGCCGCGAAGGCTGCTGGGCAGCCCTCATACCGATGTAGCCATCGTAGGCCATACCAGCTACATTGACAAAGTAGCGCTCTTGCGGCTCGCCATCGCGGAAATAGTGCACGAAACCCACATCTTGCAGCCGGGTATGGCCCGCTTTAATGGATGCCAGAGCCTGCCCGATATCACGGGGGATGCCGTGGGTGCGTATCCAATCGTTGCCCGTGCCCACTGGCAGAAGGGCATGGGTAACCTGCGTAGAGGCAATAGCTTTTTGGCGGAGGATGCCGTTGGCGGCCTCGTGGTTGGTGCCGTCGCCCCCGATGGCCAGTATCTTGCGGTAGCCTCGCTCTACAGCCCGCTGCGCCAAGTCCATGGCGTGGCCTGGATACTGGGTGAGCACAAACTCGCCGACCGGCAATTGCCTGGCGATGCGCTCCTGCAGGCCGCTCCAATCCCGGCCGACTTGCCCCTTGCCAGAGATGGGGTTGCCAATGGCGTACCATTGTTCCATAAATAGTCCGTTTTTCGTTATCCCTCCCGATCAAGCCTCCAAAATAAAAGCTTATCGGTGGAAAAAGGCGTTTTTGTCGTAAAAATTGTCTTTTCCAGCATTTATCGCCGATTTTCACGCTCCGTAAAAATGTTGCTCTATTTTTGTGGCAAAATAAAGAACCATAGCGTGACTGAAAGTATCCTATCCCTTAGCAAAATCGTAAAGACCTACGAAAAAACCGTGGCGGTTGACGACGTCAGCTTCGAGGTGCCTAAAGGCAGCATCTTTGGCCTGCTGGGGCCCAATGGAGCGGGCAAAACATCGCTCATCCGCATCATCACTACCATCACCCGGGCTGATAGCGGGCTGGTATTGCTAGATGGCGAACCCCTGAATAACCGCCATCCTGAACAGATTGGCTACATGCCGGAAGAACGAGGGCTGTACCGCAAAATGAAAGTTGGTGAACACCTGACCTACCTGGCCCGCCTGAAGGGCTTGTCGGCAACGGAGGCTAGCCGGCAGATTAAACACTGGCTGGAAAAATTCGAAATCGCTGACTGGTGGAATAAGAAGGTCGAGGAGCTTTCCAAAGGCATGCAGCAGAAAATACAATTCATCGCCACCATCGTACACCAGCCCAAGCTGCTAATCCTGGATGAACCTTTTTCCGGGCTGGACCCCGTGAATACCAACTTGCTCAAAGACGAAATCCGCTTGCTGAGCGAACAGGGGGTGAGCATCATCTTTTCCACCCACCGCATGGAGCAGGTGGAGGAAGTATGCGAACACATCGTGTTGATCGACAAAGGCAAAAACGTATTGGAAGGAAAAGTCAAGGATATTAAAAACCGCTTTAAAAACAACCTCTTCCGCATCAACTACGAAGGCGAATTGCCCTCGGATCTGGATCAACGGGCCAATATCCTGGAGCAGACGCCTAGCAGCATTACCTTGCAAGTAGAGGAGGAGCGCCAGTCCAACGAGTTGCTGCAGTACCTGCTGCAAAAGGGTGTTTTTATCCACGCTTTCAACGAGATACTGCCAACCCTGAACGAAATCTTCATCCGCCAAGTACAAGGAAAACTCCAAACGCCATGAACAAGCTCTGGTTGATTATCAAACGAGAATACCTCACGCGCGTCAAGCGCCGCGCCTTTATTGTGGCTACGCTGCTAACCCCGCTGGCTTTCGCCCTGTTTTTTGTAGTCGTAGGCATCATCTTCCAGTATGAAAGCGATGATTCCCGCCGCATCGCAATCATTGACGAAAGCAACGTGCTCAAGCGCAGTATCAAAGACGAAAAGAACCTCTATTTCAAATTTGTCGATGTGGAACTGAACCTGCTGCGGGAAAATTTTGACGAATTTGACTACGACGGCATCCTGGTCATCCCCAAGATAGAGGACTTACTGACCAAAAACTATACCGTTCACTACTACTCCGACAAGCAGCCCTCGCTGGATATAGAGTCGCTCATCCGCGAGCGGGTGCGCGAGGGCTTGCGGGAATATAAAATCGAGGCCCTGCAAATCGACCCCAGGCAGTTGGAGGCCCTGAATATCCGGGTAGAATTAGAGCCGTCGCCGATTAAGGAAACGGGTAAGAGCGGTAGCCGGCTGACGAGCGCAGTCGCCGCCGGCATCGGGGCGGTCATGGGCATCATCATGTATATTGTAGTGTTCATCTATGGCATGATGGTGATGCGCAGCGTGATGGAAGAAAAGACCAACCGCATCGTGGAAGTGATGATCTCCTCGGTAAAGCCTTTCCAGTTGATGCTGGGCAAGATCGTGGGCGTCGGCGCGGTCGGGCTTACCCAGGTGGCTATCTGGGCCATTTTGATCCCCTTAATCGTCTTCATCAGCACTTTGGTCTTTGGTTTTGACTCCAGCACGCAATTGGAAATGGCTCAGAGCTCCGCAGCGGAATTGAACCCGGAGGATACCGAGGCGATGATTGCCCTGGCTATCGAAGAATTCCGCAGCCTGAATTGGTGGATCATCCTGCCTTTATTCGTCTTTTACTTTCTGGGCGGCTACTTCCTCTACTCCTCCCTTTTTGCGGCGGTCGGTTCCGCCATGGGCGACGACCTGGGCGAGGGGCAGTCGCTCACCATTCCGATTACCATTCCGGTGGTGCTGGCATTTTACATCATGATTGTATCGATTGAGGCGCCCAACTCCAGCCTGGCTACCTGGTCGTCTATTTTTCCGCTATTTTCACCGATCGTTATGCCTGCTCGGCTGGCATTCCAGCCGCCTTTTTGGGAGGTTGCGCTGTCGGTCATCCTCTTGGCCGCTACTTCAATTTTCTTTGTGTGGCTCTCTGGCCGCATCTATCGGGTGGGGATATTGATGTACGGGAAAAAGGTGACCCTCAAAGAGTTGGGCAAATGGATGTTCTACAAGGATTAATCCTCTGGATCAAAATTTTTATCGCGGATAATGTCGGAAATAGCTACCTTCGTCCAGGAATAGACTTGTTGCGACGATTCCCGTCGCAACAAGTCTTATACATTTTTTAGAATCAGGCTATTCCTTCTAAAGCTGAACAGCTCGGTTAGGCGAAGAAAGGCGATAATCCCTTTTAATATTTTTATTTCGATTTCCGACTTTGACCAGCGCCAGGCGGGTAGCCAAAAATCCTCTTACCAATGATGCGTTATTTAATACTTAGTTTGTTGTGCCTTAGCTTGAGCATTGCAGGCTTTAGCCAGGAGCCAGTCAACCAGCAACTGGTCGAATCCATCCGCAAGCATGGCATGGAGCAAGGCAAGGCGATGGAAATCGCCGGCTGGGCCGTAGATACCTATGCGCCCCGGCTCACCGGATCACCTATGCTGGAAAGAGCCAGAGAATGGGCCCAGGGGCAGTTGAAGGAATGGGGCCTGGAGAACGTGCGCACCGAAGAATGGGGCCCCTTCGGCCGCGGCTGGGAGCTGCAGCACTTCGAAATGCACGCCCATTCGCCCAACTACTGGCAGATCATCGCCTATCCCAAAGCTTGGTCGGCCCCGACGAATGGTAAAGTGACCGGTGAGGTGGTTTACCTGCTGGCTAATGAAGAAAAAGACCTGGAGCAGTATCGCGGCAAGTTGGCCGGCAAGTTTATCCTGTTAGACACCTTGCGCTCCATCGAGGAGTGGTTCACGCCGCCCGCCCGCCGCTATGAAAGCGACGACCTGCTGGAAATGGCTAATGCGCCCATGCCCACCCCGCGCCCACGGCGCAACTTCCAGCGCACTGGTGGCCTGTCGTTCAATCAAAAACTCTGGGAATTCCTGGAGCAGGAAAAACCCCTCGCCATATTAGACCGTAGCTTCAAAGGAGACTTGGGGACCGTCTTCGTTTCTGGTGCCCGCACCTTGAATTGGAGCGACTCCCGCAAAGAAGGCGTCTATGTCATGCCTCAAGCCACCCTCTCCGTCGAACATTACAACCGCATTTTCCGCCTGCTGCAGCGCGGCATACCAGTGCGACTGAGCATGGATATCCAGGCTCGCTACACTAACCCCGACGGCATGGAGCGCAATGTGCTCGCCGAAATACCCGGCACGGATTTAGCCGATGAAATCGTAATGTTTGGTGCGCACTTCGATTCCTGGCATGCCGGTACGGGTGCTACCGACAACGGTGCCGGCTCGGTGGTCATGCTGGAAGCCGCCCGCATTATCCAGGAGGCCATTAAGGAGACGGGCATCCGCCCCCGCCGTACCCTGCGCATCGCGCTTTGGTCGGGCGAAGAGCAAGGGCTGCTGGGTTCACGCGGCTATGTCGGCAAGCACTTCGCCGAATTTGCCCCCGATAGCTACACCCCCCAATCGCTGAAGCCAGACCAGGCGAAAGTATCGGCTTACTACAACCTGGACAACGGCACGGGCAAAATACGCGGCGTCTATTTGCAGGGGAACCCCGAAGTGGGCCCTATCTTCCGCGCTTGGTTAGACCCTTTTAAAGACCTGGAAGCAACCACCCTTTCTCTGGAAAACACCGGCGGTACAGACCACTTGGCTTTCGATGGCGTGGGTATTCCAGGCTTCCAGTTCATCCAGGACCCCATCGCCTATTTCAACCGTACCCACCACTCCAATATGGACAATATGGACCACCTCATCGAGGCGGACCTCCAGCAGGCGGCCACCATCATCGCTTCTTTCGTCATGCACACCGCCCTGCGCGATGAGATGCTACCCCGCAAGAAGATTGATGTAGGCATGGAAAAAACAGCGGAACAAGGGCGTAGCGAGCCGTGATGAAGCTGGCCTAAATTCGTTGTAAGCGGGCATCCTTAGGAAAAGGATGCCCGCTTACTCGATTTTATCCCGCGATGATACCTATCGCAACAAACCTAATATTCCAGATAAGCTTCGATTTTGTGGAGCGTCTCCCCTGGCAGCCCTTCCACCCTGCGCACATCCTCAAAGTTGCGGAAAGGGCCGTGGTTGGCGCGGTAGTTGATTAAAATATTGGCTTGCTTCCAATTCAGATAAGGATGGGCCTTGAGGGTTTCCACATCTGCCTCATTGATGCGGATTTTGCGGTAAACGCCGGATCCCTGCAAGTGCGGCTCAATCTGCTGGAAGGTGCTATCGGGCAGGCCAAAAGTCTCGGCAACCTGTTCTACCTTGGCAAAGCCGCCGAGCTTATCCCGGTAGTTGACGATGCGGCGGGCAAAGCTCGGGCCAATGCCGCGCAATTGCTGCCAATCGCCTGCCGTAGCCGTATTGATGTCAATCGCGATAAAAGCGGGTTCCGGCTTGGCCGCAGGCTCGCGGTTTTTGTCCGCCGTCGGCTTAGCCTCCGGCGTTTCAATCCTGATAAATGGCTGCAACCGCTGAAAATCTTCCTCCTTCAGCCCATAAACCTTGCCGAACTGCGCAGCCTCGCGGAAGTAGCCGCCCTTTTCGCGGTACTTGACGATATTGCCCGCAATCTTGGCGGACAACCCGAGGCGCTGGAATTCTTCGACCGAAGCAGTATTGGGGTCGAAAGCGAAGGGCTCCGCTACTGGGGGGCGGGTGCTTCCCCGTAGGTTGGCAGCCATAGCCTGCGGTTCAAAACCGGAGCGCTTTAGGCGGATGTAGGGCGCGAGCCGTTCGTAGTCAGCGGGTTTTAGGGTATAGATTTTTTGGAGGTCTTCGGGCCGCTTGAAACGTCCGCCCTTTTCGCGGTAGCGGGCAATAGTGCCTGCCAGCTTAGCTGAAAGCCCCAGCAACTGCAGGCTGTCTTCCGAGATGGTGTTGGGGTCGAAGTAGAACAGGCTGGCGGCAGGCGTAGCGGAAGCTTCTTGCCATCCGTCCTGACCGGTGCCCAGGAAGGCCATTGCTTGCTCTGCAAAACCCTCCGGCAGGGCACAATCCTTTTCGGTTAGCAAGGGATAAAAACGCGGGGCCAGGACGGTTAGCGCCAGGAGCAGCACCAGTATAAAAGCGCCATTGCGCTCGGCCCGGGTGTAGTAAAAGTATTCTTCCAGGAATTTCATGGCTGATTTAGTTTGTGGTGATATCAATGATGTGAGGGTAGTTTTCCGGTTTCTGCAATCCAGGCGCCATGCTCGCCGGTGTAGTGATAGGGCACGCCCAACTCCCGGCACTCTTCTTGCCACTGCCGCACCTTCCCGAAGCGGTTGGAGCCATCGATGACCAGCATTTTGAAGTCAATTTTTTCGCGCAGCTCGCCGATGCTGACAGCGGCATCCTTGCACAGCAGCAAGGCATCTACTGCTATATGGCCCGGGCCTTGCAACAAGCGCCGGTCTTGTACGATGGCCAGGCGCAAGGCGCCGAATTGGAGCAAGCCGCCGTGCAACTGCCAATTGCACCCCTGCCCGGATTCGGTAGTCGTTAAAGATTGAGCCTCGGCAATACCCCGGTACCAGCGGTACTGTTTGGCGGCGAAGAGCAAGGTTTCTTCCGCCAACCCCTCGCTTTGCAACGAAGCGGCTTGCCGTCCGTCGAAGAGGTCTATAGCGCTATGGCGGTTGAGGTGGTAAATGGCCAAGGCTTGCTGGTTTGTGGTTTGCCAGGCCCGGCCAGCCTGGAGCAGAACGGCCAGCGATAAAGCCGTTAAGGCACCCAGTACCCAGCGGAAATTGCGGCTCTCGATGGCGGCAGCTATCGAGGCCAGGGCCGCGTACATCAGCCCTGCGGCCAGCCCGCTGACCCAGATGCCCTCCGCCAGCCCGCCTGGCAATTGTTGAATCAGGAAGATGAGGGCGTTGACCACCCAAACGATGGCGTACAACAACTTGCCGATCATCAAGCCCAGTAAGGGGATGCCTTGAAGGGCAAACAGCGCCAGCCCGCTCAGCAGGATAAAGGCTGCTGCTGGTACCACCACCAGGCCCGATAGCCAGAAATAGGCCGGGAACTGATGGAAGTAATAGATGCTGATAGGCGAAGTGCTCAACTGGGCGGCCAGCGAGACGGCCATCAACTTCCAGATATAGTCGCCTAACTTGTTTTCGATATACCACAAGCGGTAGATGCGCGGCTGGAAATAGACGATGCCCAGAACAGCCAGATAGGACAACTGGAACCCGATGCTGAAAAGCAGATAGGGGTTGACGCACAGCAGGCAGAATGCTGAAGCGGCCAGGGTGTTGTAAACATTGGTGTGGCGTTTCATCGCCTGACCTGCCGCCAGGAAGGAGAACATGGTGGCCGCCCTAAGCACCGAAGGCGAGGCACCGGTGAGCAGCGCAAAGCCCCAGATGCAAGCAATGGCGAGGGCCGTGCGCGTCAAGATCCACCTCCGTCCGGAAAAAGGTAACAGGCCGAGTAAGAAGGCGACCACCAAGTGTACAAAGCCCACGTGCAGGCCGGAAACGGCTAGCACGTGCATGGCACCCGTATGTGCATAGGCGTTGCGCACCTCCTCCGTCAGGTTGGCCTTGTAGCCCAACACCAGGGCTGCCGCTACGGCAAATTCGTTTTCGGTAGGCAAGTGCTCACGCAACACCCGCAGGCAGTAATGGCGTAAGTGTGCGGTGCGGCTCAGCAGGTTGGGCTGGTGCGATACCAGCCGCCAGCCACCCTCCCGGATGAATGCCTGGTAGTGGATATTCTGAAAGTGTAGATAGCGGGCATAATCGAAGGCCTTGGGGTTGAGAGGGGGCGGAATGGGCTGGGGCTTAGCTTTCAGCATGACGATATCTCCGGCGGCCAGGGCGCGGCTGGGGGCGTCAATATCCAGGTAAGCCAAGAGCTTCCCAGCGGAGGGCTGCATTTGCCCGGCTTCAGCAGCTATGGCTTGCACGGCAACCTTAGCTTTCAGTTTGCGGGCACCAGGCTCTATGGATTCGATGCGGCACAGCAGCGCCATTTCTTCATCGGCGGGGCTTAGTTTAGAGAAATGGTGGTGTGTACGGCGTTCGTCATGGGCATAGCTCAGCAGCATCCCGCTGCCGATTAGGAAAAAGCTGAGCGCCAGCCCGAAACGCCAGCGCCGCCCGTATTGCTGACGCCCCCGCTGCCAATAAGCCAAGCCGCCTGCCAGGAGCGCCAGCACCGCCAAGTAAGCCCATTGCTGCCCTCCTTCGACCACCGTGCCTGATAAAATCCCCGCCATAAGGGGCAGCAACAGGCGGGCCATAGGGTATTCCCGCCAGTTCATAATCAAATTTTTTAGGGTGTTTTATGGTGCTATTTGCGTTTGTAAAGTTAAGGGGCTTTAACGGGCAGTAGTGGGTAAGTTTGGGTAAGGCTGGGAAGAGGGGGGCGGTTCCAGTATTAGGCTTGAGGTTGGTGGCAGAGTGAAGGTCAAGCGCTAAGGATGGCCATTCATTACCCAGAAGTGGGGAGGTAGGGCGTGGGCAGTGAATTTGCACGGCCATACCACGGCTTCGTCCTGCAATCTGAAAATATAGCTTCAGCTTGGCTTAATCTGCTTTATGACAACGAGTTAGTGGCGTTGCTAAAGATGGAGGGCGAGGCGCCCGCGCAGCTTCGCCCTCCCTTATGTGCCAAGCCGATTGTCACCGCCATCTGCGCCTCTGGTAGTACAAGCCCTGGGCCGCGGCGGTGAGCACCGTTAAAACGCAGACTATCCCCAGGATGCAGGCTGGCAGTTGGATGCTGGGCGGCAGCTGTAGCCGGGGCAGCCGTGCGTTTAGCTGTACTTGCCGGAGGCTACTTTTCCCATGGCTCTGATCCCCAGGCCCTGTTACTAATCTGGGCGTCTTCAAATATGCCTGTATCATTTTTGCCATGGAATCTTGTCTGGACTGACAGCCCTCTAGCTGCTGCCCGTGCTCCTGCTTCAACCAAGCGATGGAATCACGCAAGGTATCCAGCGCCAGCCGCGCTTTCAACTCTTTGGCTTCTACCTGGAAGAGCTTTTCCTCGAGCTGCGCCTTTTGCTGAAGGGCTTGCTGTTTTTCGCCTTCCCGTAAGGCAAGATCATGTTCCAAAGCAGCAATTTGCCTTTCATGCGCGGCTTTTTGATTGAGCAATACGTCATTCCAATAGGCGTCCACGCGTTCGGTAACTTCCCGTTCGCACTTGTCCAAGGCGAGGATGTGGAAGCGGTATAGCAACATGCCCATGACGAGGGCGATTAGAATTGCCAGAGATTTCATAACTGATCGTTTTTTTTGGGTTTGGGAATGTGGATTTGCGTTTTTTGTGCGCTTACTTTTTTCCAGTGAGTTCATCTTCTAGCCGGCGGAAAAGAGACTTCCCGGCTTGATGAGCTTCGCGAGACAGGCGGCAGCTCAGGTATTGGGCGCGATAAGCCCAGACGCGGCTTTTTTCCCAGGCAGACATCTGGGGGTAAAAGCGTTCCTGCCAGTGGCGGCTGTAGCGGATGTACTGCCGGTCCAAGGCTTTGAGTTCTTGTGGTGAATGCTGCCCGCAGCGGGCAACGGATTCGTAGGCGAGCGCGGAGAAGCCCATGAGATAGGCATCTTTGTCACGTGGCGCGGCGGGTTGGCAAGCGCTGCATAGGGCAGCCAGGATCAGGCCAATGCAGGCTTTGGGGAAATAGGAGGCAGGTGAAGCCATCGTCACTTCATTTAAAGAGTGAAATAATGGCTACCACTATTTGCAGGCTTGAAGGCTTTTAGTTATCTTTGTTTTGCTATTAGTCTTAGCCTACGCTGCTTTCGTGGTAGCGAAGTTTAAGATTATTGTCCGGGCTGCCGTTTTTGCGGCAGCCTTTTCTATGTGGTAAGAGCACGTTTTAGGGAAGTGCGCACGGGTGGCAGGCAGTTTTTTGTGCTGGGCAGAAACGCCTATGCCCCTTCCCGGAGCCCCGAAGGGCTTCGGAAAGAGCATAGTGTTGATAATCAGATTGAAATTGACTGGGGTATAGCCGGCTTGTTAACGAAGCCGCGAGCCAGGGCGGGCAGATTTTTTATTGGTTGGCCCTTCAAACAGGGGGAGTTGACCGGTATCTTGGCTTCTGTTTTTTCCAGGGAGTGAAGCTTGCCGGCGGCGGCGGCCCTCAGCCCTGGCTACCTTTTGGGGGGGAGCTGGCAGCTTGTTTAGCCTATTGCTGTTTGCTTCAACTTTTTTTAAGATAGCAGCTTTGGCCTGGCTAATCTCCTGGCGGATAGCACCAACCGCTTTGAAAAGGAGCTGCTCTAGCCGATGGGCCTCGGAGGCCTGGCCTTTGGCAAGCTGTTCCGATGCGGAGAAGCTGCTATGGCCCTCGGATGCTTCACTGCAAGAATCCAATTCATCAAGGAGGGATAGGTGGTTGAGTTCATAAATCAGGTTCTCTTCAGCTTCGATTTTTTCCAATGTCTTCAGTATGCGCGCTCTGCTTTCGGTTTCCTGGTGCTCTAGCGCGGCGACGATTAGCTCCAGGTCGTCCTGTAGTGAAAGCCCTTCATCTTTAATCAGTAGTTCGAGTCCGTAAAGCTCTGCTCTCGTTTCCTCTGAATGAGCTAAAATGTCGCTCATAGCTTTCATTTCCGGTGTGGGCAGCTCGCTGCGGAGGTACCTCACCCAATCAAGGGTCGTGAATCTGCAATTTTCCATTGCTCTCTTTTTTTATTTAGTGTTCCTGGTTGTGTAATCAATGTTCAGGCTGAAGCTATCATAGCAAGAAATCCGGGTACTTTTCTTGCAAGAGCACCTTGGCTTTACTCCTGGCAGCAGCAGTCAGGTTTTCTACTCTCCTTTTACTAATTCCCAGCAGCGCGGAAATATCTTCGTTTTTAACTTTAGGGTCGGAAATTTTTATCACAAAAACTTCATATTCCCGTGGGGTTAATAGGGATTTTAAGATGGCGATCATATTGACGTAACCGTCACCGCCATCTTCTGGAGGGAGGGAGCTATAGTCCAATGTTTCTGGTACTTCGCCTAACACCAAGGGCCGTGAGCTAGATTTTTTTTTAATGATATTATCGGCAACTTTGTACAAGTATGCCTTGACATTCTTGATGGGCCGGCCGCTATGCAGGCGTGTCAAGAAATTTGTCCATGACTGTTGGTAGATATCCTCGGCATCATGTACAGATTTGACCTTGCTCCTGATGTATGCCTTCAGCTGTAGATGAAGGCAGGGATGGCAGGTTTCGGTCAGATAGCGGATGGACTGCGGGCACGGGTTGCGATTGTATGCTTCCAACGGGTCGCAGCATTGAGTTTGGCAAAGCTTCTCCATGGCTCTTAGTTTGGATGAAACGATATTGATGCTAAGAGGCAGGAGTGCAGATTTACGCACGGGCCTCCAGGCATTTTTTTAAAAAAAATTATCCAACACTAAGAGAGAAGTGATGTGTACTGTGTGCGAGTAATGATAATAAAAAGCATCAGCAGCCAAAAAGTTTTGAGGCAGGGGGCTACAAGGCTGATTTTTTCATAAGCGGTCGATAATATCCTGGAGATATTCGCGCTGGTCCTCCCCCTGGCTCTGGGTGATGTCGAATGAGGTGGGAGCTTGCCTGAAGCGCTCCTCGATGGAGGCCAACGGCCCGTCGAGGGCTTGCTTCAATTGGCCAACATCGGCAAAGCCGCCCTGCATGATAGCCGCAAGCAAAGCGCGAAGCGCCTCCTCATCTTGCTGTTGGCTGCCCAGGAAGCAAGCGGATTCAAACAGGCGCTGCCCAAGGAAAGGGAGGACATCTTCGTTGAAATGTCGGATGGCGATAAAGTTGTTAAACTGGCCAGCCAAGCTTTGGATGATGGGGATTTCAAATTCGCGCACATCTTCTCGTTGCTCGGCCTGGTCAATGCTGATATTATCGGGCAGGAGGTCGTTGAAATATTCACCGCTAAAGTCGTCAGATAAGCGGAGAAGGAACATCCTGCCGGCCATGAGGTGGCCCGATTTGGAGGTGCTGGCATAGACGGCTTTAATGTCCTGCCCTACTTGCCCGATACGCAGCCAGTTGGGGTACAGGATGGCCAAGCCGTCGTATTTGTCTTTCTTGAGCAGATGCATATACACTCTGCCATGTTTGCGGATGGCTTTGCCTACGGCGGTGAATTCTTCCCCATCAGCTTTGATCTTGACAGCCAGGTTGCCATCGGGCTTGATCAATAGGGGATAGCGCTTTACTTCACGAGCATGGCCTTTGATGGTGCGCGTGCGATAGTAATAATAGGTGCCGGGCAGTTTTTCCAGGGGGTTGGCACCCGTTGGCTCGAGTATCAGCGGGTTTTCGTAGAAGATGGCGTTGTTGTCCAGGTAATTATCCAGGTTGCCAGAGAAGAAATTGCGCAGGTCTTCATATTGGTCAAACAAGCTCTGGGAGGGCTCGCTGTGCAGTTCATACACGCCGGGTTCGGAAGCCTGATAATCTACGGCCATGATTTCATGAAAGCGGACTCGCCCGGCAGCAAGATGGTTGTCTTGGGTGATGCCGCTGTAGATGCCGCTGAAGGATTGAAGGTTTTTGTTTTCGGGCAAGTCAATGACGATTTGGTATTGCCCTGGCAGGCCGGGCTGGCGGTGCAAGTAGAAAATAGCCTTATTGGGCGGGAAGTATTCCACATGCCCCGCGTATTCGAGCGGGCCGCCGGGATAATCGCTCCGGCAACTGAGTTGGTTGCCAGGGCCAAATTTAAAATAAGCGGCTTCGATGCGGTTGAACTGTTCGTTCTTGGAATCGTGCCGCCCCTTTTTGCTAAGGATGATCGCCTGGAAGTAACGGCCGACAAGGCGATTGGCAAAGGCTTCTTCTTCCAATCGCGGGCGGTACTTCTCCAGTACTTGGGTAAAGTCTTTCAGGCTCCTGTATCCGCCATTCTTAATGGCCTGGTTTTGGTCGGCGAGAAAAGCGCAGAGCAAACTTGAATCGAGTCGTGAAGGTTTATTTAAGGCCTGTATTTTTTCAAAAACTATAGCGCCGTGGATACAGCTAGCACTGCGGGTGATGTTGATGAAAAAGCCCACGCAGATATCCAAATCCTTGAAGGGGCAGTTGCAGTTGTGGTAGAAAGCGATAGCGACAGGGCGAGAAAATTTCTGATCTTGGCTGAATGCAGTGATCAGCGCTTCTTTGCCCTGGCTTTTAATGATGACGCTACCAGCGTAACGCTCTCCACTGGGGGTGTCGTGAAAACTCACCTTGGTGGCCGTGTCTTTAAGTTCGAAAACGGCATTGAAGCCCGCTAAACTTTTCACCTTGGTTTCAGACCACTTCTCGATATCCAAATGGTGGCAATGGTAATAGAGCTCTTCGGATGTATGGGGCTGAGGCTTTGGAGCAGCCAGGTCTGCCCCGGCCCAAAGGCTCAATTGACGATCCTTGATAGCTTGTTCTAGTTGGGCGTCTTTTAAGAACGCTTCTTTTGAGGCAGCTCCAATGAAAGCCAGATAAAGGGCGAGATAATTGTCTCTGAAAGGGATACTATACCCTTCGGCGGCCGTTAGAGGCATACCCTGCCAGTCTCTGTAATCGCGGTAGGCGTCCTGAAGTTTTCGGTTGTCTATCCCTTTGGGCATTCGGAAGAGCTGTCTCCAGTTGCCTTCTATATCAGGCAGGACGATCTTTAGCCTTACGGCATAAGCAATGGTTTGTTTAGAAGGCTTGGTGCCGTTTTCCCGGGGCCTGAATGCGCCGGCGGCACCAAATATTTGGTTGAGCTTGTTATCCAGAGAAATGGACCGGTTGGTTTCGAGCAGGCCTTCCTCATGCAAAATCTGCGTGGCTTCCAGCATAATCCTATCAAGCAGGCAGCGGAATACCTGGGGCAGTAGTTTGGTCGTCATTGTTCCTGCAGTTTTGTGCTTTCCGTAATGCTTTTTCCCATTGCAATCTTGTGCACAATGCTTGCGCAAGCAAAGATTTGCACATACAAAGTTAATACGAGTAAATACGGATCCTGCTTAGGTGTGATGGCCAAGATACCACTATCTTTACATCCATACAACACTCATGAGAGATAATTTAATGTTCCTGTGTGCTCTCAATTTTGATAAGGCCTCGCCCTGCCCGGCGAGGCCTTAGTTTTATTTGTGGCATTCGCAGCCACATTAATATTGTCATAACCCGTCTGCATTTGCCCGACTGCCAATTTTTTGTTCATTGTGCTTAAGGGCTGGCTGCCAACTCTTTAAGTAAAAATGCTTTCCTAGTGTCCATTTTACACTAATTATGTTTGTTTAATTGGCGGTTTGTAAACATTTATCTACTTTTAGCGCCTGAATGATTGGATGGTCAACGAAAAAGTGTCTGTCTTTATAGTCCGATAGCTGCGTTACGCTCGCCTTGAAAATCCTCATTTACGACAAGTAAAATCGGGTTTTTGGGCCTTCGCAAGCCTTGCTCTCGAATCCTGAAGCCCAGACACTCGACTAAATGGACAGACACTAAATAGCCTTGCTACCTAAAGAGAAAATGGACGGATTCGATGGATACTTCAAGTCAGCGTTCACCGTTGACAACGTCATCTTTGGCTTTGACGAGGGCGACTTAAAAGTCCTGCTCATCAAGCGGGGCGAAGAGCCGTATCAAGGGAAATGGGCCCTGCCCGGATATTTCGTGGACCCCAATGAAGACCTGGATACGGCCGCCAAAAGGGTGTTGGGCGAACTCACGGGCTTGCGCAATGTCTATTTGGAGCAGGTCCGCACCTTTGGGGCGGTCAATCGCCACCCCTTCGGCCGGGTTATTACCGTGGCTTACTTCTCTTTAATCAAGATTAGCGACTATACCATCCAGCCTTCTTCGATTGCCAGAAAGGCGAAATGGCATTCGGTGGCCAAAGCCCGCGGCCTGGCGTTTGACCATGAAGAGATTCTCGAAGCTTGCTTCAACCGCTTGAAATGGCTGGTGCGCGCCCGTCCGGTGGGCTTTGAGCTATTACCACCAAAATTTACGCTCACCGAACTGCAACACCTCTACGAAGCTATACTCGAAACGGAGCTCGACAAGCGCAATTTCCGCAAGAAAATCCTTTCTATGAATTTGCTGATCGATCTGGATGAGACCCAGGAAGGCGTAGCTCACCGCCCGGCCCGCTTGTATCAGTTTGACAAGGACAAATACCAGGAATTCCTGGCGGAAGGCTTTAGCTTTGAACTCAAAGAAAGCAAAAGAAAAGAAAATCCAGAGAATCGCCAGGCCTCCCATAGCCATTGGTGATAATCACCATTCCTCGCCACGGGTGTTGAAAATCTTAACGGTGAGCGCGCCGCCATGGGCAGCGCGATAGCTTTCCAGCAGGCTGCGCAGGCCTGCTCCGCTGCCGTCGTAATGGTAGTAGAAGGTTAGGGCGCTGGGCGGCGCTATGGTGTTGGGAAAGCGCAGGGTGCCGTCCTGTAAGCTGAAGTAGCCATAGTCGCCATTCCTGAAAGACTGCAGCTCGCATTGGGCGGAGATGTCCCGCAGCAGGTTTTGAGCCTCCGGGCTTAGCGCAGGATTGGTAAAGGAAATGAAGCCCCAAATCGTTTGGTCGGGGATGCGGCGGAGTTGTGACTGTAAAAGGATGATGCCCCCGCCTTTAGCCAAGCTGATATCAAAAGATTCGGGGCTGACGGTTAACTGCCCTTTGGAGGTTACTTTTTCGCGCAGCTTGACATCCAGGCTATAAAGTGCACTCGGCAATGCGCCAATTTTGGAAGTGCCCGTAGCCGGTGCCTGGCCAGGTTCGCAGCCGGCTTCCTGTACGATTTCATTGACCGAAAACTGGATGTTCCCAGGGAAAAACTTGATCTCTTGCCGGATGGATGCATTTTTGCAGTCGGTATTCTCAATCGTGCGTAGCTTGAATTCCAATTCCCGTTTCTCCGGGCTAAAGGATTCCCATAGGCTGAGGTAAAATTCATCTTCCACCACAGGGACGATAATCTGGTCGTCGAGTTCATTCAGTCCACAAGCCGTTGCACAGAGCAACATAGCGGCTATAGTGAGGTAGCGGTACATCGTTTTTGTTTTACGTGCGTTTATTCATAGAAGGAAACGCTGAGGCGTGGGAAACGCTGCTTTCCTGATTACAAAGCATAAAGATAATATTTTTTAATTTATCAAGCCTTTCCATGTCTGTAGTAGCCCATCAGGATTTCAAGAGAGATGCAATAGGGGTATCGGCTTGTTGGGAACATCTTAATACAAAGTTGCCAGCCCGGCTCGACTAATGCGTTGAAAGGGCTGCTGAGCATCCGCAAAAAACGTGCTATCCTCTATGATCAAACTGCGCAACATTAGAAAAACCTATCAAATTGGTCAAAACCAAATGGAGGTGCTTAAAGGTATTGACCTGGATATCGAAGCCGGTGAATTCGTCTCCATCATGGGGTCTTCGGGCTCCGGCAAGTCCACCCTGCTCAATATTATTGGCATATTAGACGATCATGATGAGGGCGATTACTTTCTCGATCAGCGGCATATCCATGGGCTGAGCCAGGCCGAAGCAGCCCAATATCGCAACCGTTTTATCGGTTTTGTTTTCCAGTCCTTCAATCTACTCCCCTTTAAAACCGCTTTGGAAAATGTGGCGCTGCCGCTTTACTACCAAAAAGTGGATCGCCAGCAGCGGCAGAAACTAGCGCTGGAATACCTGGACATGGTGGGCCTGGCAGACTGGGCGGAGCATTTGCCCACCCAGATGTCTGGTGGGCAGCAACAGCGTGTTGCCATCGCCCGAGCCCTCATTGCCCAACCCAAAGTGGTGCTGGCCGATGAGCCCACCGGCGCATTGGATACAAAGACTTCTTATGAAGTGATGGAGTTGTTCCAAAAGGTCAATCGGGAGGGCATCACCGTGCTGATCGTCACTCATGAAAAGGACATTTCCGACCTGACCCACCGCGTCATCCACCTGCGCGATGGCCGCATCGAATCGCAGCAAAAGAACGGCGGCGAATTGGCGCTTTCAGCAACACCTTGAAAATACCTGACCCAATATGTTCGATTTAGATCAATGGCAAGAAATTTTCGGCTCCATCCGACGGCATAAATTGCGTACCGCGCTGACGGCGCTGGGGGTTTTCTGGGGGATATTCATGCTGGTTATCCTCCTGGCGGCCGGCCGCGGATTGCAAAATGGGATGGAG
Source organism: uncultured Phaeodactylibacter sp. (assembly GCA_964432875.1). GTDB lineage: Bacteria > Bacteroidota > Bacteroidia > Chitinophagales > Saprospiraceae > JACJYE01. The sequence continues at coordinate 23,727 of CAYSPJ010000078.1, forward strand.
TACGCATTCCGTGGCAAAGCGACTAATACCGTTTGGGTAAACCGGGGTACCACTTCAATGCCCTACAATGGTTTGCCGGAAGGCCGGCCGATCCAATTCACCAATGAAGATTATCAACTGCTGGCCACCGAGTTTGAAGGCATCAAGTACCTATCGAGCCGTTTCTTTGTCTCCGGCAGCTATACCGTCAATTACGAGCGCAAGAGCTTGGCTTTCAACGTACGTGGCGTTCATCCCGAATATCGCTTCCTGGAAAATATCACGATGCTAAGCGGGCGGTACCTCAATGAATCGGACTTGCAGGAGAAACGCAAAGTCGCTATCATCGGCCAGCCGGTGCAACAGGAACTCTTTGGCACGCAAGACCCTCTGGGCAAGGAAATCCGCATCGGCGATATCATTTATCAGGTAGTTGGCACCTACCTAGATGACGGTGACGATGAAGAGATGCGCATCATCTACATCCCGCTTTCTACGTCTCAGGCGGTCTATGCCGGGCGAGACGATGTGCACCAAATCATGTTTTCTACTTATGATATGGAACTGGAAGAGATACAGGCGCTCCAGGAGCGGGTCCGGTTGGCCTTAGCCCGCCGCCACCAGTTTGATCCTGAAGATCGCCGGGCTTTGAATATGTTTGGTACGGCAGAGGAGTTTTTGATGTTTATGAGCCTCTTTGCCTCCATTCGGATCTTCGTTTGGTTTATCGGCCTGGGCAGCATCCTGGCAGGCATCATCGGCGTGAGCAATATCATGCTGATTACGGTCAAAGATCGCACGCGGGAGATTGGTATCCGCAAGGCGCTGGGCGCTACGCCGCGCGCTATCGTGAGTATGGTTTTGCAAGAGGCGCTGCTGATTACCGCGGTAGCGGGCTACATGGGGCTGCTGGCGGGAGTGGCAGCCATCAGCCTGATGGAGCCGCTGGCCGTGGAGTATTTCCGCAATCCCCGCGTGGATTTGGGCGTAGGCATTGCCGCTACTCTGGTGCTCATCGCTGCCGGCCTTCTGGCAGGGCTAATGCCGGCCCGGCAGGCTGCGAAAATCAACCCGGTGGAGGCGATAAGGGGGGGGTGAGAGGGGTAAAGGGTAAAGGGTAAAGGTTAAAGG